>DATCFH010000211.1:0-12619 GCA_036509625.1 Verrucomicrobiia bacterium | reverse complement strand
TTGGCGGCGACTGAATTCGCCAAATTTCCCGTGGACGCGCACGCGACGGTTTCAAAACCCAGTTCCTTCGCGCGGCTCAACGCGACGCTGACGACGCGGTCTTTGAACGAGAGCGTCGGATAATTCACGGCGTCGTTCTTGACGTAAAGTTCGCGAATGCCCAGCGCCTTCGCTAAACGGTCAGCCTTGACGAGCGGCGTAAAACCGACGAGTGGGCCAACGGTCGGTTCGCCTGCAATCGGCAAAAGCTCGCGATAGCGCCACATCGTTTTCGGACGTGACTCGATGGCCGCGCGCGTCAAAGATTTTTTGATGCGGTCATAATCGTAGGCGACTTCGAGCGGGCCGAAGTCGAATTCACAGACGTGCGTCGCTTCGAGCGGATATTCGCGCGCGCATTCGCGGCACTTGAGTGCCTTCATGTAATTATGCTTGTCGGTCATAAATTTTTTCAATTGCCACAGAGGCACAGAGAAATTAATTTGTTCCATCTCTGTGCGCTCTGTGTCTCTGTGGCGATTCATTTCTTCAAACAAAAAAGCCCCGACTCACAAGGAGAAGGGGCGACAAAACGGTTGTGCTCTTCTCATTTTTTCCCAAGCTAATGATGCTCGAGCTGGAATTGGCACCTGTCATTGAAACTAAATTCAATCGGTTGCCGTGGTGTCAGCGGGCCAGTCCCTCAACCACTCTTTATGAGTCCGTCAAATCAACGGATGCGGATAGATTGATATTACATTGGCAAAATGTCAAATCGTTTTTGCCGCAGAAGGAAGATTGAGGGGTGATGCCGGTGGTGTGAGGCGCACTACGTTTGAAAAATGTTTAATCTCCTGCAACGCATCCGACGAATAATCGAATGACACGAAAAATCCTTTCTCCCAAAGTGTGTGCGAGAAAATTTGCGGCGTCAATTCTGCGTTCGCGTGTGCGGCGTGGTTCGCGTTTCAATTCAGTTTACAGTTAAATTTCCAAAAGAAAAAACGCCGGCGGTTGCCCGCCGACGTTGTGATTGAATGCGGTTTAGAAAGTGAGCCGGATACCGACGCGGCCGACGCCGTAGTATTTGGTTTCGTTCGGCCACACGCAGCGGGCGTCCACGAACATACCGATATTATGACAGAAGCGGTATTCCATGCCGGCTCCGGCCTGGCCGAACCACAGCTTGGCAGCGTCGAATTGATGGCCGCCGCCGCCGAGGACGTAGGGAGCAAAGCCGCTTTCGCCGAGCGGCATACGCAGGAGCAGATTGGCGGAGGCGTTGTCAATGAAAACGCCGGTGGTGTTTTGCGAGTAGGCCTCGGCGCCGATGCCGACAAAGCGGGTGAAGAAATAATTCAGACCCACGCCCACGCCGCCCTGGCTGTTGTTCTTGATGCGATCGTTGGAAGGATGCACCAAGGTGTAGTTGCCGACGGAACCCATGCCGAATCCGTCAATGGACAGTTCGTTGCTCTGGTAAATCGGCTCCAGATTATTGGTCAACCCCCGGTCGGTGTCTGGCGGCGGTGTCGCCACGGTGGACGAGGAGGTGGTCGTTGTGGTGGTGCTGTCGGTGTCGGCGGCGCGCAGGGAAGTGCCTGCGGCCAGAATGACGCCCGCAGCCATGGTGATGGCGAGCTTGTAGTTTGATTTCATATTTTTTGTTTCGATGTTTGTTTGGTTTTTTGCACAGGCGACAGGTTGGCGGATGCCTCGCTATAAGGCCATGGGGTGTAACCCGACTAAAAGACCAGCCGCCCATTTGGACGGGCGGCTGGATTAAGACGACGGTAATTTATTTGCAGCCGCAGGCGGAGTATTCCTTGATGGTATTTTCAACCACTTCGCGGGTTTCGCCGGTGAGCTTTTGAATCCGGCCAACGAGTTCCTCGGCTTTGCCTTCGCCGAATTGGAGGTCGTTATCCGTGATCTGCGCCCATTTCTGTTTCAGCTTGGCCTTGGTGATGTTCCAGTCGCCTTTGATTTCGAGTGTGGTCATGATTTTTATGTTTTGTTTGTTTGTTTTTGTCTGCCGCCAATGTGAAGGCAAAAGTGTAGCGGCAGTATCGCCGTAAAAATGGGCGGCAACCATAAGGTGTTCACCCCATGGCAATGCGGGCGGAATTGTCCGATGCTCAAGTTCAACTAACGGACAACAATGGCAGCTAAAGCTTACTCAACCGTTCCGCGACACGAGTATGCGAATATGAATCAAAGACGGATTTGCTTGTCACAAAATTATGTGCGCGCGTGCCAGCCGCCGACGGTGGCGGGAATTGTGTAAGTCTGATTGTTGTCTTGTTTAACCAGCGTTTGTGAAAGAATCCAATTGAATGAAAAAGAAAGTCTCGAAGTCCATCGCGCCCGCAAAGCGTCTGCCCAAGTGCCCCACCGGCATCCAAGGCCTTGATGAAATCACCGACGGCGGTTTGCCGCGCGGTCGGCCAACGCTGGTGTGCGGCGGCGCCGGTTGCGGCAAGACGCTGCTCGCAGCGGAATTTCTCGTGCGCGGCGCAACGGAGTTCGACGAGCCGGGCGTGCTGATGGCGTTTGAGGAAACGGAAAAAGAACTGACGGCCAACGTCGCCTCGCTCGGATTTGATCTGGCTGGCTTGGTGCGCCGCAAAAAAATTGTCGTGGATTACGTCCACGTTGAGCGCAGCGAAGTTCAGGAGAGCGGCGAATATGATTTGGAAGGCTTGTTCGTCCGGCTTGGTCACGCGATTGATTCCATCGGCGCGAAACGCGTCGTGTTGGACACGCTGGAAGTGCTGTTCGCAAGTTTGCCGAACGAAGGAGTTTTGCGTAGCGAATTGCGCCGGCTTTTTCGCTGGTTGAAAGACAAGGGCGTCACTGCCGTCATCACTGCCGAGCGCGGACGCGAATCACTCACGCGACACGGCTTGGAAGAATACGTTTCCGACTGCGTCATCCTGCTCGATCATCGCGTGAATGATCAGATTGCCACGCGGCATTTGCGCGTGGTGAAGTATCGCGGCGCGCTGCATGGCACGAATGAATTTCCATTTCTCATCGGCGACACGGGCATCGGCGTATTGCCCATCACCTCGCTGTCGCTAAATCACACGGCGTCGAGCGAGCGCATTGCCACGGGCATTCCCCGGCTCGATGCGATGCTCGGCGGCAAAGGATTTTTTCGCGGCGGCAGCATTTTACTTACCGGCACGCCCGGCACGGGCAAAACCATCGTTGCCGCCAATTTCGCGCAAGCCGCCGCCCGCCGCGGCGAGCGCGTGCTGTTCTTTTCCTTCGAGGAATCGCCGAATCAAATCATGCGGAATATGCACTCTATCGGTTTGCGCTTGGAACCGCTGGTCAAACGCGGTCTGCTGCGGTTTCATTCGGCGCGGCCCTCGCTCTACGGTTTGGAAATGCACCTGGCCACGATGTTCAAGGAGGTCGCCACGTTCAAACCGCACGTCGTCATCATGGATCCGATTACCAGTTTGATGGACGCCGGCACGACTTCCGAAGGCAATGGCATGGTGACGCGGCTGATTGATTATTTGAAAGCCGGCCAGGTGACTTCGCTCTTCACGAGCCTGACGCAGAGCAGCCACACGCAGCCAACCAGTGAGGCCGCCATGTCTTCGCTGATGGACGCGTGGGTTTTGCTGAAAGACTTTGAAGGCAACGGCGAACGCAACCGCGTGCTTTATGTTTTGAAAGCGCGCGGCATGGCGCACTCAAATCAAATCCGCGAATTCCTGATTTCGGAGCGCGGCATTGATGTCGTGGACGCCTACATCGGACCGAGCGGCGTATTGACCGGTTCCGCCCGCGTGGCGCAAGGCGATCTCGAAAAAGCCGCCGTGCTGGCCGGGCAGCAGGAAGCCGCGCAGCTCAAGCGCGAAGTGGAACGCAAACGCGCCGCGCTCGAACGGCAGATTGGCGATCTGCGCGCCGATTACGAAACCGAGGCGCTGGAATTGCGGCGCATTGCCGAACAAGTCGGCACGCGCACTTCCGTGCTGGGAACCGAACGGATGGCTTCCGGAATCTTGCGCCAGGCGGATGCAAAAGTGGCGGCCAGCTCGCGGAGCAAAGCCAAATCGGGGAGGAAAATTTAATGAAATCCAAGGCCGTAAAACCCGCCGATTCACTCTGGCAACTGCGCCTTTATGTGATGGATGAAACGCCCAAATCCGCGACGGCTTTGACGAACTTAAAAAAGTTTTGCGAGACCTACCTCAAAGGCCGCTATCGCATCAAGGTGATTGATCTTTTGAAACAACCTCAATTGGCGAAAGGCGACCAGATTCTCGCCATTCCCACGGTCGTGCGCCAATTGCCGAAGCCCGTGCGCACCATCATCGGCACACTTTCCGACACCGAGCATCTGCTCGTCGGCCTGGATTTGCGAGCGGCGGTTTAACGAAAACGTAACGTGTGAAAATAAAAAAAATCCGCCGCGCCAAGTCGGCTTTGGAAAAATCCATGACCAACCAACCCATCGGCAAATACGTTTTGCGACTGTTTGTCGCCGGAGCCACCGTGCGTTCGCGCCAAGCCGTTTTGCGCGTCCGCGAATTGTGCGCCACCGAACTGAAAGGCCGCTGCCAATTGGAAGTCATTGACATCTATCAGCAGCCCGCATTGGCGCGTGAAAATCAAATCGTCGCGACCCCGACGCTCATCAAGGAATTGCCGAAGCCGGTGCGCCGGTTCATCGGCAACCTCGCGAATCTCACCGGCCTGTTCGCCGAGTTGGATATGGTGGCAAAAAATTAAATCACCGCTTGAAAACACCGCGCCAAAAAAAATCCGCCCGCCCCGTGCCGTCGCTCGAAGTCACTGAACTCCGCGCGCGCGTGGCCGAAACGGACGCCACGCTGCGCGCCATCCGCAACGGCGAAGTGGATACGGTCATGGGCGCAAGTTCGCAAGTGTTCACGCTCGAAGGCACGGAGCAAGCCTATCGCCTGCTCATCGAATCCATGCACGAAGGCGCGCTGACGTTGAGCGCCGACAAGACAATTCTCTACGCCAATGCGTGTTTTGCGCGCATGGTCAAACGCCCGCTGGAGCAGGTGACCGGCAGTTGCTTTCGCGAATTTCTCTCCGCAGAAGATAGCGCGATGCTCCGGCAGTTGATGAAGCGCGCCGCCAAATTGGGAACGAAAATTCAAATATCGCTTCAGCTTGGCGACGGTTCGGAACTGCCGGTGCAAATTTCCATCCGTGAACTGCTCGGAAATAATTTCAACCAGTTGACCATCGGCATGGTGGTGACGGACATGACCGAGGCGCGGCGAAGCGAGGAACGGCTGCGGAACCTGACGCACCGGCTGATGCAGGCGCAGGAAGAAGAACAAAAACGCATCAGCCGCGAGTTGCACGATGTCATCGCCCAGACGTTGACGGGCATCAACATCCGTCTCGCCGCGCTTAAAAAAGAAGCCGGCCTCAATACGCGGGGACTTGACCGCAACATCGCGCGCACGCAACTCCTCGTGGAAAAATCCGTGGGCATCGTGCAGGAATTCGCGCGTGAACTGCGCCCGACGGTGCTGGACGATCTTGGTTTGATTCCCGCGCTCCATTCGTTTGCGAAACTTTTTTCCAAGCGGACGCGCATCCACGTTGCGCTGAAAATTTTTGCAGGTGTGGAGCAACTGGACATCGCCAAGCGCACGGTTTTTTTTCGCGTGGCGCAGGAAGCGTTGAACAATATCGCCCGTCACGCCAAAGCCAGTCGCGTGGAAGTGAGTATCGAGAAACTGGCGGACAATTGCTGCATGAAGATTTATGACAATGGAAAATCGTTCAACGTGGCCGGCGTGTTGAATGTCAAAGGCAGAAAACGGCTCGGCCTGCTTGGCATGAGAGAGCGCCTGGAAATGGTCGGCGGCACTTTTTGCGTCGAGTCGGCGCCGGGCAAAGGCACGACCATCGATGCGGAAATTCCGTTCGACAAAGTGCCAAAAAACCTGCTGCACAAATCCGGTAAAACCACATCCCTCAAATGCCCATGAAAAAAATCACCATTCTGCTGGCCGATGATCATATGATCGTGCGCGAAGGTTTTCGCAAGATGCTTGAATTCGAGGATGACTTCACCGTCGTCGGCGAGGCGTCCGACGGACGGCAGGCGGTCGCGCTCGTAAAAAAGTTACAGCCCGAAGTCGTGTTGATGGACATCGCGATGCCGTTGCTCAACGGGTTGGAAGCCACGCGCCAGGCGCTCAAATCCGTATCCACGACTAAAATAATTATTCTCTCCGCGCACAGCGATGATGCGTATGTGGCCAATGCCATCGAGTCCGGTGCGAAAGGATTTCTGCTCAAGCAAACTTCCGCGCATGACGTTTGCCGCGCCATCCGCGAGGTGCAAAAGGGGAATACTTTTTTCAGCCCGGCCATTGCCAAACGGCAGGAGCGGCTTCATCCCTTGGCGCTTGACCGCGCGGGTTTGCACAAAAAGAAAATGGCGGAATTGACTTCGCGCGAGATGGAAGTGCTGCAGCTCATCGCCGAGGGCAAGGCCAACAAGGAGACCGCGTCTGAACTTGGCATCGGCCTCAAGACCGTCGAGAAGCATCGCGAACATCTGATGGAGAAGCTCGACATCCACGACACCGCCGGCCTCACGCGTTACGCCATCAGCGCGGGCATCATCGAGAGCAGCGTGCAGTTGACGATTGTCTAGGCGTCCACTTTTATTTAGTAGGAGACGACGTAAGGAGTCTCCAACCAATTCTTTGCTTTTAATAAATTTGAGCCTCGTCACCTCGGCTCCTACAAAAAATGAACGAAGACAATCTCGCTTTCTGGATGACCGTTGTCGGCACGATTTGCTGGGGCATTTGTTTTTGGTGGATGCGCCGGCTTTCCCTAAACCAGAATGTTTTGCTCGCCCAGTTGCGTGAGCAGGGCAAGCGCATCGAAAAACTTTCCAAAATCGAACATGACCTGATCAAGGAAGTCCATCCGCAGGTCAATGAAATCAAGGAAGGGATGGAAACGATGATTGCCGTGGTGACGGAAAACTTGGAGAGCAATCCGCCAGTGATAAAAAAGAAATAGCCTTCGCGAATCAGTCCGCCAGCAGCAACCGCATCAAGACCAGCAAGCCAGCCGATAAACCAACCACCGCCACTCCGCCCAAAACATCCGGCCAGTTTTCCGATGCCGATTTGAACGGCAGCGCCAGGGTCATTAAATTATGCGATACGCTGTGGCTGGTTTTGGCAGCAACGGTTTTCCATGTTGGATGAGCAGACATAAGGACGAGTTGACTATGGAACCGGCATCGTAAAAAACCATGGGGTGTTCTCCCCATATCTTCCGATGAATTTTGGTCTGATGAAATTGAGGTAGGGTTACACCCCATAGCTGCCATTCACCTGACTGTCTAGCATCACAACGTGAACTACAAAAACCTTTACCCGATTGGAATTATTTTATGCCGCTGATCAATCTTATTGTCACTCTGATCGTCATTGGCGTGCTGCTCTGGCTGATCAATGCCTACATCCCGATGGACGGAAAAATAAAAAAGATTCTCAACGTCGTCGTGGTGATTTGTGTCGTCGTCTGGCTGCTGTCCGTATTCGGTGTCATCAGTCATTCGGGCGACATCCATGTGCCGCAAGTCCATTGACCCATCGCAACCAAATAAATTATTGATATGAGACACAATCATAACCACGACAACGCCGCCGGTGCACAGCTTGTGCCGGTGCGCTTCGAGTTCACGCACCCGACGGCCAAGACCGTTTGCATTGCGGGAACTTTTAACCAATGGCAGCCCGAAGCCAAGGCGCTGCATTCCTCCGGCGCGGGCAACTGGTGGAAGGAAACCAATCTTGCACCCGGCACTTATGAATACTGCCTCATTGTGGATGGCGAATGGATGCCCGATCCGCTGGCGAATGATTATGTGCCCAACCCATTCGGCGGCAGAAACTCGGTTCTGAAAGTAGCCATTTCGGCGACAGCCAAACACCTTGCCGCCGCAGAAAATTTACCGTTGAAAAACGCCAGCCAACCAAAAACAAAAAAAGTATGAACCAAGAAACACAAACCACTGTTAATGACCTCGGCACACTCGCGGCGGACGCGCGTGAATTATTGTCCGCCACCGCCGATGTGGCCGGTGACAAAGTCGGAGCCGCCCGCAAGCGTCTCGCCGCCGCGCTGGACAGCGCCAAACATATCGCGGCCAATGTCCGCGACAAGGCAGTCGCCGGAGCCAAGGTCACTGATCAAACCATCCGCGAGAATCCGTATCAGGCCGTTGCCGTCGGCGTCGGCGTCGGGGCAATCATCGGTTATCTCATCGCCCGCCGGTGCGCCTGCAAACGTGATTAAATCTGCCATGGAAACTTCCACCGTCAGCTTGAGCCAGCTCGCCACGACCTCAAAACAGTTCGTGCGTCGGCTGGCGACCATCGGCGAAAACCGGCTGGAATTGCTGGCGGTGGAAGTGCAGGAGGAGCGCGAGCGAATCCTGCGCGCTTTTCTTTTGGCGCTCGGCGTCGCGGCGTTCGGTTTGCTCGCGGGCATCGCGCTTACGGCGGCCATGGTGGTTTTGCTGTGGGCGTATTCGCCCGTGGCCGTGCTGCTGATTTTGACCGGCATTTATGCCGCCGCCGGAATTTTTCTTTACCGCCGCCTGACTGGATTGCTCCGCGATTGGCAGACACTTTCCGCCTCGCTGGATCAACTTCGCAAGGATCGCGAATGTCTGGAAAAAATCCTCGCATGAACCCGCTTGAATCGCGCAAAAAACTTTTGCTCGCGGAGAGCGAGCTCAACCGCGCGCAACTGGTTCAGGAATGGCGCACGCTCGCGGGCGACGTTCACGCGCTCACGGCGCAAGCCAAAACCATTGGCGTCATTGCGTCCGCCGCCGCCTCGTTAGTTACGGGGCTGCTATCTTTCCGGCACAAAAAGCCCGCGCCCGTTGACGAAAAACCTTCGTGGCTGCAAACGATTCTTAAAGGCGCGGGACTGGCTTCAAAATTTTTGTCCACATTCCGCTCGCAAGATCGCACGGAAAAAGATACATAGAAGGTTGCACTGTCAGCGAGTAAGCCAGCCGCTTCGCCCGAATACGTTTTCATGCAGCCACCATCAGACATCCGTAAGGTCGCGTTTCTCGGCGATTATCTGCCGAGGAAATGCGGCATCGCCACGTTCACGACCGATTTGCGCTGCGCCGTGGCGAAAGAATTTCCGGCGTTACAATGCCTCGTTGTGCCGGTGAACGACCGCGCGGACGGCTATGATTATCCGCCGGAAGTGCGTTTTGAAATTGCGGAACAAGATTTGCCGTCATATCTGCGCGCAGCAGATTTTCTGAACATCACAGATGTGGACGTCGTTTGTGTGGAGCATGAGTTTGGAATTTTTGGCGGACCGGCGGGCAGTCATGTGCTGGCGCTCTTGCGCGAATTGCAAATGCCCATCGTCACGACGCTGCACACGATTTTGCGCGAGCCGAATGAAGACCAGCGCCGCGTGATGCGCGAATTGATTCGCCGTTCCACGCGGCTCGTCGTAATGAGCGAACGCGGGCGGGAATTTTTGCGCGACATTTATCACGCGCCGGAAAATAAAATTGATCTGATTCCGCACGGCATCCCCGATATGCCGTTCGCCGATCCGAATTATTTCAAGGACGAATTCGGCGTGGCGGGCAAACAAGTTTTGCTCACGTTCGGTTTGTTGTCGCCGAACAAAGGCATCGAATACGCGTTGCGCGCATTGCCGGACATCATCAAGGAATTTCCCAACGTCGTTTACATCGTGCTCGGCCAGACGCATCCGAATTTGCTACGCAACGAAGGCGAGGCTTACCGCTTGAGTCTGGAGCGGTTGGCAAAAGATCTTGGCGTGCAAAAAAACGTCGTGTTCTTCAATCGCTTCGTCGAGCTGGAGGAATTGATGCGGTTTATCGGCGCGGCGGATATTTATCTCACGCCTTACTTGACCGAATCACAAATCACATCCGGCACGCTGGCCTACGCGTTTGGCGCGGGCAACGCCGTGGTCTCCACGCCTTACTGGCACGCGGCGGAATTGCTGACGGAAGAACGCGGCAAGCTCGTTCCGTTCCGCGACGCGAAAGCCATTTCTGTCGCCGTTGTGGAATTGTTGCGGGACGAAACCTTGCGCCACATGATGCGGAAGAACGCCTACAAGCTCGGACGCGACATGGTTTGGAGCCGCGTCGCGCAGCTTTACGCGAAATCTTTCGAGCAGGCGCGGCTGGATCATAGTTTCGTCGGCAGAAAATCTTCGCCCATCAAGACGCTCGACGAGCAGCCGGGGCTGTTGCCGGAATTGAAACTGGATCATTTGTTTCGCATGAGCGATTCGACCGGCATTTTTCAGCACGCGAGCTTCACCGTGCGGAATTTTGCCGAAGGTTATTGCACGGACGACAACGCCCGCGCGCTGGCGCTGGCGTTGATGCTAAAAAAACTGGGTCACGATTCGCCGCAACTCTGCGCGAAGGGCGCCACTTATATGGCATTTCTCAATCACGCCTTCGACTGCAAGCTCGGTCGTTTCCGCAATTTCATGAGCTTCGACCGGCGCTGGCTGGAAGCAGTCGGCTCGGAAGATTGCCAGGGTCACGCGCTGTGGGCGCTCGGTTTGTGCGTGTCGCAGGCCGGTCAGGGCAGTTTTCAAATGCTCGCGGCGCAACTTTTTGAACAGGCTTTGCCCGTGGCCGCCGAATTTTCCTCGCCGCGCGCGTGGGCGTTCACGCTCATCGGCATTGACGAATACCTGCGGCGGTTCGGTGGCGACCGGCGCGCGAACCAGATTCGCGATTCGCTCACGGCCAAGCTCATGCAGCGCCACGCCGACGCCGCGACGGATGACTGGCATTGGTTCGAGGAAGTGGTTTCGTATGCGAACGCCAAACTGCCGCACGCGATGATTCTCAACGGACGCAGTCTGCATAACGAAAAGATGCTGGAACTCGGCCTGAAAACTTTGCGCTGGCTGATTAAAATTCAGACCTCGGACGCCGGCTCGTTTCGTCCCGTCGGCTCGAATGGATTTTTTCCGCGCGGCTACGAACGCGCCATCTTCGACCAGCAACCCATCGAGGCGCAGGTGACAGTTTCCGCGTGCATCGAGGCGTATCACGCCACGGGCGATATGTTCTGGGTCGCAGAAGCGCGCCGGGCGTTCGAGTGGTTTCTTGGCCGCAACGATTTGGGCCTCGCGCTTTATGATCCGACGACCGGCGGCTGTCGTGATGGTTTGCACATGGATCGTTTGAGCCAGAACCAAGGTGCGGAATCTACGCTGGCATTTTTGCTCTCGCTCGCGGAAATGCAGGCTTTGCAAAACACGCTGACCAGTTTCAAGGAACCGTTGGCGGAATAAAAATGGATTCATTGCTCGCTTTCCCGCGCGTGCGCGCGAGACTTTAATTGATTGAAAACTACCATTCTCCACGCCAAGCGCATCGGGCCGACTTTGATTCCTGACCGGTCGCGCGTGCTGCTGCGTCCGTTCCGTCCGACCACGGATGATATTTCGCGGCGCGTCGTGGCGCGGGTGATGGCGCTGCCGGAAGAAGAAGTGGTCAAACTGACGAACCATGTGCTCGGCGAATTTGCCGACCGGCATGAGCGGGTCGAAGGTTTTTTCCGCAAACGCTTCACGCAGGTGAAGCATCATCTGGAGCCGCCGGATCAATCGCCATCGTCCGAACGGCAGTTGCTTATCGGCGCCTACTTCACGCACGAGTATTCGCCGGAATCAGCGGCGCTGTTCAATCCGTCCATCGTGCCGCACCCCGACCAAACCGGCGTGGCCAAAGGTTCGCTGCGTTTCATCATGAGTTTGCGCGCGACGGGCGAAGGACATATTTCATCCATCACTTTTCGGCAGGGAAAAATCACCGCGCACAACCGCATCACGATGGTGCCGCCGGTGCCGTTCGTGACCGAGCCGGAGCGCGTGCCGAATGTGGCTTACACCAAGGGACTGTTCACGCACAAGCTGGAGGAGGCGGGCGTGCAAAATGATTTTTGCAAACGCGTCCTCGCGCAGTTGCACGACGATTTTACGTTGAAAGATTTGCACGCAGTTCTGGCGGCGTCCGGTTTGACGGACACTTCCGACGCGACGGCGGCGTGGGCGGCGCGCGGCATTTTGCTGCTGGCGGAATCGAACTACGAAGTGGACTTCGCGCCCGCCAGCCAGATTTCCCAGCGTGTGCTTTTTCCGTCCGCGCCGAGCCAGAGCAATGGCATCGAAGACGCGCGCTTCGTGCGGTTTCAGAATGACGACGGCACGTTCACGCACTACGCAACTTACACCGCGTATGACGGGAAGATTATTTTGCCGCAATTGCTCGAGACGCCGGATTTCGTGCATTTCAAATTCAGCACGCTCAACGGCCCCGCCGTGCAGAACAAAGGCATGGCGCTGTTTCCACGGAAGATCAACGGGCAATTCGTCATGCTCTCGCGGCAGGACGACGAAAATATTTTGCTCATGTTTTCACCGAACATTCATTTCTGGGCGGATCCGAAAATCCTGCTCGCGCCCGCGCAGCCGTGGGAATTTATCAAGCTGGGCAACTGCGGTTCGCCGATCGAAACCGAGGCCGGCTGGCTGGTGCTGACCCATGGCGTCGGCGCGA
>DATCFH010000210.1:0-3414 GCA_036509625.1 Verrucomicrobiia bacterium | reverse complement strand
CAGCCTTACCGCGCAATTTTTCTCACCACCATCGGACGTAAGCTGGCGGATGAATGCAAGCAGCGGCACGAGACGGTGACGGCGTTTCTGCGGTCTTTGGGCGTTTCGGAAAAGGTGGCGGAGTTGGACGCCGAGGGGATTGAGCATCACGTCAGCCCGGAAACGCTGGCGGCCTTTCAAAAACAATTGAAACGGCGTTAATGCGGCTGGCAATTGTTAAGTCGGCTCGCGCGCTTCAAATCTTCACTTTGAATTCTTCGCCCTTTTTCAACGACTGCACGAACGCCGCCATGAGTTGCGGAATCATTTCCAAATCTTTCAAACTTACGACTTCGACGGGCGAGTGCATATAACGGTTCGGCAAACTGATGAGCGCGCTCGCAATGCCGCCGCGCGTCCAAAAAATCACGTCTGTGTCCGTGCCGCTCGTCGCGGACATCGCTTCGTGTTGCAGTGGAATTTTTTTCTTCGCGGCAACTTCTTCCAGTCGTTTCACCACTTCAGGATGATTGCAACCGCCGTGCGTGATGGCCGGGCCGCTGCCGATGCGCGTGTCGCCGTGCTGCGTTTTGCTGACCGTCGGATAATCCGTCGCGTGCGTCACGTCCACGACGAGCGCGATGTCTGGCTTGAGCGAATACGCGATTTGCCGCGCGCCGAGCAAGCCAACTTCTTCCTGGACATTCGAGACGGCGCAAACTTCAAAATTCAATTTCACTTTGGATTCCTTCAACAACCGCAACGTTTCGGCGACGGCGAAAGTTCCGATGCGATTGTCAAACGCCCGCGCCACCGCGAGGTCGCCGCGCAAAATATCAAATTCATCTGACAACGTAATTGGGTCGCCGATGCGGACAATTTTCTCCGCTTCCTTGCGGCTGCTCACGCCGATATCAATGAAGATTTCGTGGATCTTCGGCGGCTTGGCGTCGCCTTCTTTGCTGGTCAAATGCGGCGCGACATTGCCGACCACGCCTTTGACCGCGCCGCCGCGCGTGTGAATAAAAATGCGCTGCGCCTTGGTGATGGCCGCGTCAATGCCGCCCATTTTGCGGACGTAAATAAAACCGTTGTCATCAATGTAATTCACCGCCATCGCGATTTCGTCCGCGTGCGCGGCGAGCATGATGCGCGCGCCGCCACCTTTGTTCAGCACGGCGACGCAGTTGCCGTAAGCATCGGAAAAAGTTTCGTCGGAAAATTGCTTGGCGTAATCCAGCCAGACGCGTTGGCCGCGCGTTTCGTGGCCGGTGGGGCTGGGCGTGTTGACGAGGGTTTTAAGAAACTGCAAAGAGGCTTCGCGCATGGCGGCAAGCTAATCGCCAGCCGGATAAACTTAAAGGCAAAATTGAATTGCCGTAAAAATTCCCGCTATCGTTTTATTCAATTACGGCGACAATTTTATCAATTCACGTCCGTCTGAAAATTTACCTATTGTCGTCGTATGGAAAAAATAAAAACAAAGTCTTCATCTGCGCGTCGCCGCAAATTATTTCTCACCGGAATTCTCGCGCTCATCTGCGTTGTCTTATGTTTGCCCGCGCGGCCATTTCGCCCGATTGAGCCAATTCCTGCTGGCATCGTGGATATGCACTGTCACATCGCCGGGATTGGCGCGGGCGGGAGTGGCTGCTGGGTTTCGCCGCGGCTGCGGAATAATTTTCGTTTCAAAATTTATTTGCGCAGCTTCGGCGTTTCGGAAAAAGAACTTTTGGCGCACGGCGATGGTTTGGTGGGCGACCGGATTTCTGAATCGCTCGCGCAAAGCAAGTATGTCCGCAAAGCCGTTTTGCTCGCGCTCGATGGTGTCATTGATGCGAATGGAAATCTCGACACGAACCGCAGCGAAGTTTATGTGCCGAATGAATTCGTCGCGGACGTTTGCGCGCATCATACGAATCTTTTGTTTGGCTGCTCGGTGAATCCGTATCGTCCCGACGCGCTGGCGCGTTTGGAATGGGCGAAGGCGCACGGCGCAGTGCTGGTGAAATGGATTCCACCGGTCATGGCCATCAATCCTGACGACCCGAGGATAATTCCATTTTACAAAAAGATGGTGGAGTTGAATCTGCCGTTGCTGTCGCACACGGGCGAGGAACATTCGTTTTCAACTGCCGCTGATAAATTAGGCGACCCGGAAAAATTGCGTTTGCCGTTGAGCCTTGGCGTAACGGTCATCGCGGCACACATCGCATCGTCGGCGAAATACGACGGCGAGCGCGGGTCTGACCGGCTGGCGAAATTGATGCGTGATTATCCCAATCTGTTCACGGACATTTCCGCGCTGACGCAAATCAACAAGCCGGGTTATTTGAAAGAGGCGCTGACGAAGCCGGAGTTTTTCGGGCGCCTGATTTACGGCACGGATTTTCCACTCATCAACACCGCGCTGGTTTCGCCGTGGTATTCGTTTCACTTGTCGCTCAAACAGAAATGGGAAATCTGGCGGACGAAAAATCCGTGGGATCGTGACGTGTTGACGAAACATTATTTGGGCGTGCCGACGGAAACGTTCGCGCGTTCGGCAGAGCTGTTCGCCAAGTCGAATTAAATAACTGAAGCCGTGTTCACTTCAAGCGTGACCTTCTTCGGCGGCGGCTTGCTGGGCGCGGAGAATATCGTGCAAGGTCAGAATGCCCACGGGCGTGGCCGACGGCTGTTCGCACAGCAAAAGAAATCCGGTCTTGGATTCAATCAATTGCATCTGCACGGCGCGCAACGATACGTCAGGCCGGCAAATCGTGGCTTCCGCCAAAACGGGCGCGCGCTTTTCGCGGATGGCGCGGGTGGCTTCGTCCCGTGTCAGCACGCCCCGGATTTCTCCGCCGATAACCACGGGAAACTGCGTGTAAGGATGATTCAACAGCAGGGCTTGCAGCGGTTTCAAATCCAGCGACTCGGCGATGACTGGTTTTAGGTTGGCCAGCAGTGAAACTGGCTGGGTTTGCCATTCGCGCAAATCGCGCGGCGGGGCAAAGCGTTCCACGACATGGCCGTCTTGTTCCAGCAGTGCGTCATAGAAATTATGTCGCACGAGGCGGCGGCTGACGGCCTGACTGATCAACGCCGCGAGCATGAGTGGCGGCACGAGTGAAAATTGGTGCGTCATCTCAAACACAATCAGGATGCTCGTCACTGGCGCGCGCACCACCGCGCCGAGCGTTGCGCTCATGCACACGATGGTCAACATGGCCACGCCTTCGGGGGATATGGGGTAAACAACTTCCACCAGACCGGTGACGCCCAGTCCGGTCATCGCGCCGAAGAATAGTGTGGGCGAAAAAATTCCGCCGCAGCCGCCCATGCCATAACAAGCCACGGTGGCCGCAAATTTTGCCGCGAGCAGCAACACGGCGGTTTGCCAAATGAGTTTGCCGGTGAGCGCGGCGGATAAATCATCATAGCCCAGGCCGA
>DATCFH010000209.1:0-4628 GCA_036509625.1 Verrucomicrobiia bacterium | reverse complement strand
GATCTCGCGCGGCTCGAACGCGAGTATTACGCACGCCAGCCGGACATGGCCGACGCGAACCAGTTCGTCAGTTTCGGCACGAGCGGTCATCGCGGCACGTCGTTGAACGGCACATTTACCGAAGCGCATATTCTCGCGATTACGCAGGCGATTTGTGATTACCGCGCCAGCCACGGCCCGAACGGTCCAATCATCGTCGGCAAGGACACACACGCGTTGTCCGCGCCCGCGCAGCGCACCGCGCTCGAAGTGCTTGCGGCCAACAATGTTGAAACTTTCATCCAGCGCGATGACGGCGTGACGGCGACGCCGGTGGTTTCGCACGCAATTCTTACTTTCAATTGCGGACGCAAAAATGGTCTGGCCGACGGCATCATCATCACGCCGTCGCACAATCCGCCGGAAGATGGCGGCTTCAAATACAATCCACCGAACGGCGGTCCGGCAGACACGGACGTGACCAAGTGGGTGCAAGAACGCGCGAACGAACTTTTGCGCGGAAATAATGTTGGCGTGAAAAGAATTTCATTTGAGTCGGCGCTGAAAGCCGCGACCACGCACGCGAAAGATTTTATTCTACCTTATGTTGAGGACTTAAAAAACGTTGTGGACATGGACGCGATTCGCGCCGCCAATTTGAAACTTGGCGTGGATCCGCTCGGCGGCGCGTCGCTGCCTCTGTGGGAACCGATCAATTCCATTTACAAACTCAACATTGAAATCGTAAATCCAAAACTCGACCCGACGTTTTCCTTTATGACGGTGGATCACGACGGAAAAATTCGCATGGATTGTTCGAGTCCTTACGCGATGGCGAGTCTCGTTGGATTAAAGGACAAATACCAAGTCGCGTTCGCCAATGACCCGGACGCCGACCGTCACGGCATCGTCACGCCGTCCGCCGGTTTAATGAATCCGAATCATTATCTGGCCGTGGCTATTGGCTATTTGCTCACGCATCGTCCGCAGTGGTCTCAAAATATCATCGTCGGAAAGACGCTTGTCAGCAGCGGCATGATTGACCGCGTGGTCGCAAAACTCGGCAAAAAACTTTGCGAAACGCCGGTCGGTTTCAAATGGTTCGCGCCGGGATTATTTGACGGTTCGTTTGGTTTTGGCGGCGAAGAAAGCGCGGGCGCAAGTTTTCTCCGGCACGACGGAACGGTTTGGACGACGGACAAAGATGGGCCGATTATGAATCTGCTCGCAGCGGAAATTACGGCGGTAACTCAAAAAGATCCGGGCGAACATTTTCGCGAACTGGCGACGGAATTTGGAATGCCATTTTACACGCGCATTGACGCAGTGGCGACGCCGGAACAAAAGTCAAAGTTGTCCAAACTTTCGCCCGAAGCGGTGAAAGAATCGCAACTTGCAGGTGAAAACATCACCGCCAAACTTACGAAAGCGCCGGGCAATGGCGCGGCCATCGGCGGCTTGAAAGTGACGACGGCGAACGGCTGGTTTGCCGCGCGGCCGTCCGGCACGGAAAACATTTACAAAATTTACGCGGAAAGTTTCCGCGACGAAACGCATCTCAAAACCATCGTCAGCGAGGCGCAGCAAATCGTGAACAACGCGCTCGGCTGAAATTAAAAAACCAAAATTCATGAGCACAAAATCTGTCATCAAACCTTTGACGCAACGTCCGGCGTGGAAATCTCTGACCGCACACCACAAGAAAATCGCGAAGCTGCATTTGCGTGAACTGTTTGCCGCTGATAAAAAACGTGGCGAAAAACTGACCGCCGAAGCTGCCGGGCTTTTTCTGGATTACTCGAAAAATCGCGTCACGGCGGAAACGCTAAAACTATTGCAGCAATTGGCGAAAGAGTCCGGTTTGCGCGGACGCATGGACGCGATGTTTCGCGGCGACAAAATCAACATCACGGAAAATCGTGCGGTGTTGCACACGGCGCTGCGTGCGCCGCGCAGTGCGAAGATTTTCGTGGATGGAAAAAATGTCGTGCCGGAGGTTCACGCCGTTTTGGACAAGCTGTCGGTGTTTGCAAATCGTATTCGCAGCGGCGCGTGGAAGGGTTTTACCGGCAAACGCATCAAGAATGTCGTCAACATCGGCATCGGTGGTTCCGACCTTGGGCCGGTGATGGCTTACGAGGCGTTGAAACATTACGCGAAGCGCGATTTGAAATTTCTGTTCGTGTCGAACGTGGACGGCGCGGATTTTGTGGAAGCAGTTCACGATCTTGATCCGGCGGAAACACTGTTCATCGTTTCATCCAAAACGTTCACGACGCAGGAGACGATGACGAATGCGGAAAGCGCGCGGGAATGGCTGCTCAAAGGTTTGGGCGGAAATAAAAATGCCGTGGCGAAACATTTTGTCGCGGTCTCGACGAACGCGGAAAAAGTTTCGGCGTTCGGCATTGATACGGCGAATATGTTTGTTTTTTGGGATTGGGTCGGCGGACGTTATTCGATGGATTCGGCCATCGGACTTTCGACGATGCTGGCGATTGGACCGGAAAATTATCTCGCGATGCTCGCGGGTTTTCATGAAATGGACGAACATTTCCGCACTGCGCCGTTCGAGAAAAATTTGCCGGTGCTGATGGCGTTGTTGTCGGTTTGGAACACGGATTTTCTGGGCGCGGAAACTATCGCCGTGTTGCCTTACGAAAATTATCTGAAACGCTTTCCGGCGTATCTGCAACAGTTGACGATGGAGAGCAACGGCAAGCACGTCACGCTCGACGGAAAAAAAGTGAACTACGAAACGAGTCCGATTTATTGGGGCGAGCCGGGCACGAACGGGCAGCATTCGTTTTATCAATTGATCCATCAAGGCACGCGGCTGATTCCGTGCGACTTCATCGCGTTCGCGCGCGCGCTCATGCCGCTTGGCCGACATCACGACATTTTGCTGGCGAATGTTTTTGCGCAAAGCGAGGCGCTGGCGTTCGGCAAAACGGCGGCGGAAGTTCGCGCGGAAAATGTTCCCGCCGCGCTCGTGCCGCACAAAGTTTTTGAGGGCAACCGTCCGTCGAACACGATTCTTGCGGACAAACTCACGCCCGCTGTTCTCGGAAAATTGGTCGCGCTTTACGAGCATATTGTTTTTGTGCAGGGCGCAATTTGGAGCGTAAATCCGTTCGATCAATGGGGCGTGGAACTGGGCAAAGCGCTCGCGCAAAAAATTGTTCCCGAATTGGAAAATAAAACTTTGCCGCCGCTGAAGCACGACAGCTCGACGAATAATTTGATTCGTCGCTATCGCCAAATGAAGGCGCGGGCGTAAGTCGTTTTGCAAAAATGAAACCATGAAATTTGGCATCAAGGAAAGTTTTCTGGTGGTGGTCGTGCTGGGGTTGCTGTGCGGCTGTCTGCTGGTGTTGCTGCCATTTTTGTCCACGCTGCTGTGGGCGGTGGTGCTGGTCTGTTCGAGCTGGCCGGTGTATCGCCGGCTGCTGAAATTCACCGGCCACCGGCATTCGCTCGCGGCATTTTTGATGACGTTGGGAATGATTTTAATTTTGCTGCTGCCGTTCGTCGTGGTCGGCACGACGCTCGCGGACAACGTCAAGGATTTGACGGCGGCGACGCAGCGGTTCATCGCCGAAGGTCCGCCCGCGCCGCCGGAATGGCTGGCGAAAATTCCCTTCGTCGGCCAGCGTGCGGCGGATTATTGGCAAAGCCTCGCGGCGGATACGAGTCAACTCTGGACGCACGCGGAAAAACTGGTTGAACCCGTTAGCGCGTTGTTGCTCAAAGGCGGATTTTTGCTGGGCGGCGGCGTGATCAAACTTGGCTTGAGCATTTTCATCGCGTTCTTTTTGTTTCGCGGCGGCGCGCAGGCGGGCGCGTGGGCGACGGCGCTGGTGCGGCACATCGGCGGCGAACGCGGCGAACATCTGCTCACGGTGGCGGGCAACACGGTGCGCGGCGTGGTTTATGGCATTCTCGGAACCGCGCTCACGCAGGCGGTGCTGGCGGGAATTGGTTTTCTCATCGCGGGCGTGCCGGGCGCGGCGTTGCTGGCGCTGCTGACATTTTTTTCTTCCATCGTGCCGCTCATCGGCACGGCGCTGACGTGGGTTCCGGCGGCAATTTGGCTGTTTCATCAAGGTTCAAACGGCTGGGGGATTTTTATGCTCGTGTGGGGTTTTGGCGTCGCCAATCTGGACAATGTCGTCAAACCGTGGCTCATTAGCCAGGGCAGTAATATGCCGTTTCTATTGATTTTTTTCGGTGTGCTCGGCGGCGCGCTGACGTTTGGTTTTCTCGGCGTTTTCCTGGGGCCGACGCTGCTGGCGGTCGGATATAATTTGGTGGTGGAGTGGGCGACGGCGAGCAAACTCATGGAAATTTCCGAGCCGGAAAAAAAGTTGTAAGTGGAAAATCAGATTTTGAATTGGCGGTTTGCGCGAAATTAAATTTATGAAAATCACTGTTCTTGGCGCGGCGGGCGGCGAAGTCACCGGCTCGTGCTATCTCGTTCAAACCAAAACCGCCAGCGTGCTGGTGGACTGCGGCTTGTTTCAAGGTGGTCATCGCGCGGAAGAATTGAATCGCGCGCCGTTGCCGGTGAGCGGACTTGCTGCCGTCTTAATCACGCACGGACATCTCGATCACACGGGACGTTTGCCATTGCTGGCGAAGGCGAATTA
>DATCFH010000208.1:0-6738 GCA_036509625.1 Verrucomicrobiia bacterium | reverse complement strand
GCGCAACGATCCGTGACCAGAAACAAAACGCGGTCGGGATAGCGATGGACGAGTCCGGGCACAGGCGAGTGCGAATCTTCACCGCACGGGTCGCTCATTTCCCACGACGCAGTTTTAGTTTCGGCGAGCTTGGGAATGACTTGCAAACGAATCGGGCAATTTTCATCCGCCGGATCAATGAGGTTGAAAAAATACGGCGTGATGGCGAGCGCGAGCTTGGTGTTCGCCAATTTTGCACCGGCCAATTCTTCGGGCGTGAGCGTGGGTAGAAATTTCTGCAACTGCTCGACCGTCGTGATGCGGTGTTTTAATTGCCAGCGCCAGTCGTTCCAATCCGTTTCGGAAACGTCGTGCCAATAGCCGCGTCCGGCGGAAGTGAATTTTTTCAACGCTGCAAACGAGTTGCCCGAAGGCGGTTGCCCGCGTCCCGTGGATGAATTTTCAGCCTGCATTTTTCAGTATGAGGACTATAAGTTTGAATCGCATTCTGTCAAGTTAACCACTCACGGCGGCGTTCGATTCAAATCCAATTGCAACTCGCTCAATTTTAATTTGGCTTCCGCATCGCGCCGTTGCGCGTCCAGCAAATCCAGTTTTTTTATCGTGGCACTGGCGCTGGCTGGCCGATGGAAAAAACCTTTTTTTGAACCGCCAAGAAAATCGGCGAGGGCTTGATGGTAGCCAGCGGCAACCGGCGCGAGCGGCGGCGTGAGGCGAAGCTGAATCAATTCCAAGTCGCGCAACTTGGTCTGAAAAATTTCCACCTGCCGTTCCGGTGGAAAATTTTGCAGGGCGGATTGCAAAGAAATTTCCGCATACGTCGGCAATGAGTTGGAGGCGTAACGGACATCCACCGGCACGGCGAGTGCGGCGGCCAGTTTGTCGCGGCTGACGCCGGACGTCCATTGCGGGCCGGGCGCGCGCGCGGCAAAAGCGACGACGCGGAGCGCCCACCATTTTTCCACATCGAGCGGGCGGCGGAAATTTTCGCGGAACGCGGCGAAGAAAGCGGATTGCCAGTTTTCATGCGCGGGCAATTGCGCGAGCAACGTGCGGACATTGGCCGCGCCGTTTTTTAGCGCGAGCAAATCGTGGACGAACAATTGCGCGCTGGCGAGATACACGCCGTCGTCATTGCCATTCAACTGCGCGTCGGTCGGCCAGCTCATTTGCTCGAAGGTGAGCGCGGGAAAATTTTGCAGCGTGCGCCGCGCGGCCGCGAGCGAATCAAGGCTGCGCCGTTTTTCATCGAGCCGCGTTTGGGCAAGGCCATCAATGGTCTTGGTGGGTGCGGACAAAATGACTTTGGTTTCCGCCGCTTCCAAAATTTGCCGCGCCAGTCCGTCCGCAAGCCATGCGGGAACGACCGATGAACGCCCGCTGACCGGTGCGTTGCGATTGGCGAGTTCCAGCAGCAGCACGGTGCTGAAGGCGCGCGCGCAGCGGTTGCGCGGGATGAGGTCGGGCAGTTCCACGCGGTAGTTCCAATTGCGGATAAACGGTTGCGCGGCGATGACCACGTCTTCGTCCGTCGTGCGCGCGGGATGCAGCGCGAGAAAAATTTTTCCGCTCCACGGCGCGTTGGCGGCCATGCCGATTTGCGTCCAGAGCGCAACTTTGAAGCGTTCGGCGGAAACGGCGAGCAAAGATGGTTCGAGCCGCAGCAAATCAGTGTTCGTGCCTGCGTCGGCGCGACGATAATAGGGATTACTGGGCAGCGTGACGGAAACGATGAACTGGCCGGAAACGCTGCTCGTGGCGGCGGGTGGGGAAAATGCAGATTGACTGCGGGCGGCGGCGAGGAACGTCATCAGGCCGGCAACCAGCGCGCAGACCAAGCGCGAACGGTTCATTTTTTTTCGGGTTTGGCGGCGGGCTTGGGCTCGGTTTTAGGCGCGGCTTTCGGCTCAACCTTCGTGGGCGCGTAATCTTTTTTCGCCGACGATTTGTAGCCTTCGCTGCGGTAGTCGGTGATGTAAAAGCCGTCGCCTTTGAACAGCAGTCCCGCGCCCGCGCCGATTTGTTTGGTGACTTTGCCGCGACCCCATTTTTTCTGCGCGCAAAGTTCCTTGGGGCAATTTTTCAGCGCCGGTTCGGACATGGACTGGCGCGTTTCAAATTCGTGGCCGCACTTTTTGCAGACGTATTCGTAGGTGGGCATGGCGGCTCAATGCGCGGGGGCATTGGTCGTCGCACCGAGCGGCGGAATGACTTTCACCGAGCCGTCGGAACCGACCTCGACATTCAGGCCGTAATTGGCCGGAGTCGGCGCATTCGTCACCGGCGCGGAACGTTGCATGAGCAACTGCGCGCCTTTTTTCTGGCTGTTGTCATTTTTCATGAACTGCAAACGGCGCGCGACAAACAAATCGTCCTTAATTTTTTTAACCTGGTTGCGAAGTTCGTTCAAGTCACTGAACTTGTGCTCGACCTCGGCTTTTTGCGCCATCTGTTTCTCCAACGCCTGCTGGAGGAAAACGCTGTTTGTCTCCGAAGCGTTGAGCTTGCTGCGCGTGTCATCAATGAGGCTGTTCAACTGCGCGATGGTGTTGGTGAGTTCGCTGGCGCGCTGGTCGAGCACTTTGTTCTGCGCTTCCAAATCGCCGATGCGCGAGTTGAGATTGGTGATTTGATCCTGCGCGCTGGTGATGGCGATTTTGCTGTCAGTAATCGTCTTGGCGGCGGCGGTGAGGCTGTTGGAAAGCTGCTCGGCCTGCGTCTGGCTCAACACGAGATCGTTGGAGTAAGTAATGTTGACCTGATTAAGATCGTTGATTTTCAAATCGGCGTTCATCACCTGATTGGAAAAATCCATGATGGAACTCATGTCGGAAACGTGCGCCTCCTCGCCGGATTTTTTCACGGCGAAAAGCGCAATGGCCAGGGCGACGCAGGCAACCGCCAAAATAACGATGACTATCTTTATCTTCATAAGGTTAATTTGTCGGCCAGCGCCTTTTATTGTCAATGCTTACTTCAACGGCTGATCCATGGCGGCGGCGGCATTTGTGCCGGCGGCGTCGGCCTGCGCGCGGACGCTGGCATCCAAAGCCTTGAGTGCGGGATCAACAATTTCCACCGACTGGTCGGCGCGCAATTTTTTAACGTAGTCCGGCGCGAGCGCCTTAATCTGTTCCGATTCCACCTCGTTTTTGCAGATGTCGGCGACCGTCTTGTCAGTTTGCGGCAGCGTGTCCGTGTAGGCAAATTTCTTGGCCGGCGTCAGGTCAATCATCTTGATGATGTGATAACCGAATTGCGTGGTGACGACGTCGCTGACCTGATTATTGGTCATGGAAAACGCCGTCGCTTCAAATTCGGGAACCATCTGGCCGCGCGAAAACTCCGGCAGTTCGCCGCCTTTTTCCTTCGAGCCTGGATCTTCGGAATACTGGCTGGCGAGCGTGGCGAAATCCGCACCACCGCGAATTTGTTTGAGTAAATCATCAATCTGTTTGCGTTTGGCGGCGACGGCGTTTGTCGGCAACGGCGTCCGCGTGGCCGGATCCATCGTCATCAGCAAAATGTGGCGGACGTGCGCCATTTCCGGCTGTTCAAAATCCGCCGTGTGCTTGTCATAAAAAGCCCGTGCCTGCGCGTCCGTGACACTGATGCCCAGTTCGCGTTTGAGCGTGGCCTTGGCCGTCGCTTCCTGTGCGGCCTTGGCGCGCAAATCGTCCGACGTCATGCCCACGGCCTGAAGCTGGCGATCAAACGCCTCGACGGAACCAAAGCGTTTGACGAGGTTCGTGTATTGCAGATCCGCGTCAGCCGCACCGACAGCGCGATCAGCCGGCGTCGCCATTTGCAACAGCGATTGGATGGTGATCAACTGATTCAGGATGGCGATGGCAAATTCCGGCGGCAACTGCTGGCCTTGCGCGGCGGCATTCGCTTTTGCGCCCGTCAAAACTTGATCTAATTCGCTCTGCTTGATGTCGAAACCCTTCGCCTTGACGATAACCGGGTCGCCGAATAACGCTTTCATCGTCGCTTCGGGACTGGCGTTGGTGCTGGCGGAAGCCGCGACCGGCGCGGTGACGGCGTTGGCGGAAATCACACCGGCCATCAGCGCGGCGGAAAGAATCAATTTTAATTTCATTTGGTCAATTGGACTAACAAGTTTCGTTTCGGTTCAAAAAATCGAGTTACAAGGTTACCACTTTAACATTGCTGATGTCAGCGTCTTTTTTCAGTTCTTCCAGCAATGCTTGCGACGGCGCGCTGTCGAGGCTCAAAACCGTCAACGCCAGTCCGCCGACCGTGTCGCGGCTCAAGCTCATGCTGGCGATGTTTACCTTGTGCTTGCCCAGCAACGTGCCGAGATGCCCGACGAGGCCGGGCTTGTCCGCGTTATTGAGCAGCAGCAACGTTCCCGTCACCGGCAATTCCACCGACTGGCTGAACAAACGCACGATGCGCGGATTGTTTGGCGAACCAAAAAAAGTTCCACCGGCGGAAACCAGTTTTTTGCCGCCGCTGAACGCCTGGACGTGAACCCATTCGTTGAACGTCACCGGCTCGTCGGATTTTTTTTCTTCGACCGTGATGCCGATGCTCTGCGCGACGCTGCGAACATTGACGTTGTTCACGTCCTTCAAATTGCTCGTGGACAAAAAGCCGCGCAAAATCGCGCGCGTCACGGGATCAATGTTCGGAAGCAAACGCGCATTGCCGCCATAAGTAATGTGCAATTTATCCGCGCTCGTCGGCGAAAGTTGCGCGAGCAATTTGCCCAGCGCCTCGCCAAGCGGCAGATACGGTTTGACCTGTTCGTAAGTTTTCGCGTCGAGATACGGCAAGTTCACCGCGTTGCGAACTTCGCCCGTGAGCAAATAGCCCGCGATAACTTCCGCGACTTCGATGCCGCATTTTTCCTGCGCTTCTTCCGTGCTCGCGCCGAGGTGCGGCGTGAGAATCAAATTCGGCTGCTTGCGATACGGATGATCCGCTGGCAACGGTTCCACGGCGAAAACATCCAGCGCCGCACCCGCAACTTTGTTTGATTCCAGCGCGGCAATTAAATCCGTTTCCGAAATAATTTCACCGCGCGCGCAATTCACAATCTTCACGCCCGGTTTCATTTTTGCGAACGCCGCCGCGTTCAACATTTCCTTCGTTTCTTTCGTCACCGGCATGTGGACGGTGATGAAATCCGCCTCGCGATAAACGTGATCCAAATCCGCCGCGAACTCCGCGCCAATCGCTTTTGCACGTTCTTCCGTGAGATAAGGATCGTAAGCAATGACGCGCATTCCGAACGCAAGCGCACGCTTGGCAACTTCCGTTCCAATGCGGCCCATGCCCAAAACACCGAGTGTTTTTCCGGCCAGTTCCACGCCCTGAAATAATTTGCGATCCCATTTTCCGGCAATCATCGTGGCGTGCGCCTGCGGCACTTTGCGCGCGAGGCAGAGCAACATCGTGAACGTCAATTCCGCTGTCGTCACGGTGTTGCCGCCGGGCGTGTTCATCACGACGACGCCATTTTGCGTCGAAGCATCAATGTCCACATTGTCCACGCCCACGCCCGCGCGACCGACGACGCGCAATTGTTTCGCTGCCGCGATGACGGCCTTGGAAACTTTTGTTTCCGAACGCACCACGAGCGCGGTCGCGTCCACCACGAGCGGGAGCAATTCCGCTTCCGGCAATTTTTTGGGGAGAACGACGACATTAAATTCCGGGCGCGATTGCAACAGCGCGATGCCTTTGGGTGAGATGGGGTCGCAGACGATTATTTTCATAAAAAAATTAAAATGTAAAAACGGACGGCAAGTTTAGATTTTTGCGTGGCAATGGTCAAACAGCGATTCTGGGAACTGCGCTTGGTCGAGAGATGTGGCCGTCGGTAATTTGAGCCGAATTACAACGCCGGATTGCGCGGGAATTTCGCATACGGCAGCCGCGTGCCGCGATATTCCGTCTGGTCGGCGCGAATTGAAACCGGCGCGGGAAATAAATCCGCGCCGCTCGCGGAAATCAAATCATCCTGATCCACGCCGTCGCCGCTCACGCCGATTGCACCAATCAAAACGCCGTCACGATAAAGTGGAAAACCACCGGGGAAAATCGTGATGCCGTTCGGCACGACGGAATCCACATTCGTCGCCGTGTCAAAGACCGCGCCGTTGACAGGATTGGTCGCGACGATGGAAGTTGGCGTGATGATGGAAACTTCTTCCTGCATTCCAAAAAACGGACCGGGCTGCGTGCCGTTGATGCCGGGCGGATATAAACTTTCCGCCAGAAAACCGACCGTGCGCGTGGAGTAGGCGCGGCTCGATGTGGAATAAAGCAAGGCGGTGCGCGCCTTTTGCACGGCCACGTCCCAACTGAACCGCGTCGCATTGGCCGACGTGCAAAACGTGCCAAGCACGACCGGCGCAACGCCGTCCACGCCGGGATTGTTGACGACGGTGATAAACATCTGCGCCGGTTGGCCGGCGGGCAAGCGGATGCCTGCGCGCGTGGTGCGGCAGCGGTTCGCGGCGGCGGTGATGATGTTAGAAACTTCGATGTCCGTCAGCCGCGCAGCTCCAAGCGGCACGAATGACGGATCATCAATAATGGGCTGGCGCAATTCGCCAGTTTCGCCGCCGATGGTCGCAACCGGATACGGAAACGGCGCGGGCGAAGTGATGAGCGTAAACGGCAAAATATTTATTCCCGGCAAACTGCCGAACGGAATCATCGCGCCAAGTTTGGTTTTCGTTGCGATGTATTCCAGCCGGATGC
>DATCFH010000207.1:0-6221 GCA_036509625.1 Verrucomicrobiia bacterium | reverse complement strand
TGGGAACGTGGCAGGGAATTTATTTGTGGGAACATCGCACGCAGCCGCATTCCCGCCGCGTGTCGCTGCACTTCATCGGAGAATAATCTCGCCAATTTCTTTTGGCGCTGGCAGGTTGCGGCGCATGAATCGTTGCTTGAAATGTTTCGTCGTCGCGCTTGCGGCGGTCGCGGGTTTTTCCTTTTCCGTGCGCGCCGCCACCGTTACCAACCAGTTTGGTTTTACGGGCAAGGAAATTTTCCCGGTGGATCAGATGATTAGCAATCTGCACGTCGCCGATCTCGATGGCGACGGTTTGAACGACATTATCGTCGTCAACAATCTGCGTTCCAAAATCAACCTGCTTTACAATCTCACCGGCAAGACGAATCGCACCGACACGACACCCGCGCAAAAGCCGGAGATAAACGACCTGCCGCCGGGTTCGCGTTTCCGCATTGATTCCGTGCCGACCGAAGAGCGCATCGCTGCACTCGTGGTCGCGGATGTGAACAGCGATGGCCGGCCGGATCTGATTTATTTTGGCGACACGAAGGATTTGATCGTCCGCTACAATCTCGGCACGAACGGCTGGAGCGAACCCAAGCGTTGGCACATTGACGATGGCCGGCTGGATGCGAACGCGCTTTCCGTCGGCGATTTGAACGGCGACGGACTGGCCGACATCGCGTTGCTCGGGGACAACGGCGCGGTATTTTTTCTCGCGCAGCAAAAAGATCACACGCTGGCCGAGCCGGTGAAAATTCCTTATTCCGGCACGCCGAAGGCCATCCAGATTGCGGACATTAACGGCGATGGCAAAAACGATTTGCTCTTCGTGGATTTTGATACGACCACGCCGTTTCGTGTGCGACTGCAAAATTCCGGTGGCCAGTTGGGGCCGGAAATTTATTTCAAGACGCAGCCGGTGCGTTCATTCTGGTTGGACACGCTCGCGGGCGGTGCGACGAATTTTCTCGTGGACATTGTGCAGGCGACGGGGCGCGCAGAAGTTTCGCAGTTCACGCGCCAACCGGCGGAGCCGCTCACGGGTAATTTCAAACGGGGACAAATGCAAATCCTGCCGCTGAATAAATCTGACGCGGGCGCGCGTGGCGTGGCGTGGGCGGATGTGGATGGCGATGGGCGCACGGATTTGATCGTGGCGGAACCGGAGAGCGGCCAGATTTCGGTTTATTTGCAACAAGCCGACGGCACGTTGGCGTCGCCCAAAACATTTCCGAGTCTCGCGGGCGTTTCCAAGATTGTGGTGTCGGATTGGAATCAGAATGGTCGTCCGGAAATTTTTCTGTTGAGCCGCGATGAAAATTCCGTGGCGATGACGCAGTTTGACAAGAATGGAAGATTGCCGTTTCCCACGCCGTTGCCGCTCGATGGCAAGCCGATTGCGATGGCGGTCGGCGCGCTCAAACCGGGCGCGAAACCGACGCTCGCGGTCATCGTGGACAAGGATGGCGCGCGTTCGCTCGTTACGCGCACGGCGGACGGCAAAACGGCGACGCAAAAATTGAGTGACAGTTTCAAATCCAATCCGACGACGCTGGCGATTCAGGACGTGAATCAGGACGGCCTCGCGGATCTGGTAATTTTGATTCCCTACGAAAAAATCAAAGTGCTGCTGCAAAAGAAAAACGGCTCGACGCGCCAAAGCGAAGCGGCGGCGGTCGCGTTTGACGAGGTGGACGTGGATCCGCCGGGGGGCGCGCTGGAACAGCCGTGGCTCGCTGCCGCCGATGTGGATGGCGATGGTAAAACGGAATTGCTCCTGCCGCAGAAAAATTTTCTCCGCGCCGTCGTGCTGGAGCCGGGGACGAAAATTGCCGGTTCCACCAACGCGGCGAATTGGAAATTTACCGTGAAGGATCAAATCAACGGCTCGGACAGCGACGCGCGTATCATCGGCGCGGCGACGGTGGCGAACGGCACGAATGCCGTGCCATCGCTGTTTCTCTTCGACGCAGAACACAAGCAGTTGACCTTGTGCGAACGCGATGCCGCTGGTGTGTGGCAGGTGGTGAAGAACATTGATTTGCCGGTGACAACTTTTAGTTCCATCAGCTCCATCGCGCTCGGTGGCGCAGCGGTGGCGTTCACCGGCCAGAATTCCGTGGCGTGGTTGCCGCTCGCGGGCGACGTCTGGAAACTGACGCGGCTGGATGATTATGACACGCCGATTAAAGATGGTTTTCTGAATGACGTCGTCGCGGGCGATTTGACCGGCGGCGGGCGCAAGCAGCTTGTTTTTATGGAGACGCAGAAAAATTATCTCGATCTCGTGAACTTCAGCGCGGCGGGCAAACTCGTGCCGGGCGACCGCTGGCAGGTGTTCGAGCAGCACACGTTTCGTGGCGCGCAAAACGCGCTGCCCGAACCGCGCGAATGCGCCGTGGCCGATGTAACGGGCGATGGCAAAAATGATTTGATCGTCCTCGTCCACGACCGGATTCTGGTTTATCCGCAGGAATAAAACGCGGCGGATTTTTGGAATTACAGGAAAAGCCGTTGGTTCGATAAAGCGGGCGGTGACTTTTTTGGTTTTACGGGTGCAATCCAAAATCTGGGCGCAAGTGCCTTATGAATCGGCAATTTTGCCGGAATTTCCCCATTTTAAGCGGCTATTGACGCTGGCATACAATTTGTCACAATGCTTTTGTGAAGATGGCAATGGACACAGGCCCGTTGTTGACGGAATCCGAGACGCAGCGTCGGCGGCAACTTTCCGATGGCAGCGTGCGCGAAGGTCGCGCGCGGTGGTGGGCGGGGTTGGGGCGCAAGTTTTTTAATTTGATGCGCAGTCTGTTGTTTTTCCTTTTGGGAGCAGCGATTGTGATACTGCTCATCTCGCATCGAAAAGAAATTGCGCAAAAACTCAATGGCGTGGTGGGCACCGTTCAGAAAACAGACACGGCTGACCCGATTCGCAAAACGGCTCTGGACTACGAACACGAAGTGGACGATGCAGCTAAATAAGCGTCTGGCTTCGCAGTGCTTGAATCTAGGTTTGACTTTTCCCAAGCCCGCTGGCATATCAGCGGCGCTTTTTATAAGATTATGAAAGATAATTCATTCGAAAACGCCATGAGCAAAATTGTGGGCCAACACGAGGCCGAAGTTCGGGCGGAGGCGCGCGCTACCAAGCGGTCGCAGGTTTATGGTAAGATTCGCGGGGTTGTTTTCTTTCTGCTGCTCGCGGCCGCTTTGGGGGCGGGGTATAATTATCGCGAGCAATTGAAAGGAATGATCATGCCGAAGCATACCATGGTTACGGCAGAGGTGACGACGAATGCGGATGGCACACTGACCACCAACACGCCCGAAGGTAAGACGGCCAACATCGTGAATACCGCCCAGCAGAACGCCGCCACGCGCGACGCCATTATTGATCAAATCGCGAAATAAATTTCGCCCGTCGCTTACACCGCCACGCTGCCGGCGATGTATTGTTCCATCTGCTCAATGGCGGCGTTCTGCGTGGAGATAATCCAGTTCACGAGATCGCCGATGGAAATGATGCCGACGAGATTTGTGCCTTCAACGACCGGCAGATGACGCACGCGGTTTTCCGTCATCAAGCGCATACAGTCCTCCACTGAATCATCCGGCGTCACGGTTAAAATTTCCGGCGCGATGATTTCGCGGACGCGCGTGTCCTTGGAAGTTTTTCCCATGAGCGCCACCTTGCGCGTGTAATCGCGTTCCGTAAAAACGCCGACCAGATGTTCGCCTGCGAGCACGGGCAGCGCGCCGATGTTTTTTTCCGCCATCAACCGGATGGCGTCGAAGACCGTTGTGTCAGGCGCGACGCTCCAGAGCGCGGAGGTTTTTTGGTGCAGCAGGGAGCTGATGGGATAGGAGGTGGTCATAGGCTTATAGTTCTCTTATCCGCCCGTTTAGAAAATTATTCAAGTAAATAATGCACTTTATTGGCAATAAATTTACTTCTCCACGTTGTCTCCGCCTGCGAAACTCACGGCTATGTCTACAATAAATAATGATACGCTCCCAACTGTCCTGTTGCGCCCCGGCGAAGCCGACCGCATCGTCGCCGGCCATCCGTGGGTTTATGGCAACGAAGTTTTGCGCCTGAGTTCGCCCGCCGCCGATGGCGACCTCGTGCAAGTTAAAGACCACCGCCAGCGTTTGCTTGGCACAGGTTTTTACAATTCCAAATCCAAGATTAATGTCCGCCTGCTCGCGCCCGACCGCATCATTCCCAACGCCGCTTTTTTTGAAGAACGCATTCGCGCCGCGCTCGCCGTGCGGCAACGCCATTTGCCGAAAGCCACTTCTTTCCGCGTCGTGAATGCCGAGAGCGATTTCTTGAGCGGCCTCATCGTGGACAAATATGAAGACGTGCTCGTCGTGCAGATTTCCGCGCTCGGCATGGAACTCCGCAAGGCGCATATCGTTACCGCGCTGCAAACCATCTTCTCGCCGCGCGCCATCATGGAACGCAGCGACGTCGCCTCGCGCAAATTTGAAGGGCTGACCGAATCGAACGGCATTTTGTTCGGCGAACAAAACGGGCCGGTGTCCGTAAATCTGAACGGCCTCAAGTTTGAAACCGATTTGGTCGGTGGCCATAAAACGGGAATGTATCTTGATCAACAGGCGAATTATCAAGCCGTCTCGGCGTTTGCGAAAGGCGGACAAGTGCTGGACTGCTTTAGTTTCCTCGGCGGTTTCGGTTTGCACGCGGCGCGCGCGGGCGCAGCGCACGTTCATTTGCTCGATCAAAGCGCGGATGCCATCGCCGCTTCCGAACGCAACGCAAAATCCAACGGCTTGGAAAAAGCGTGTTCGTCCGAGACCGTGAATGTTTTCGACTGGCTCAAGTTGAACACCGCCGTCAAACCGCACGAACGCGTCATCCCGCGTTTCGATTTAATCATCCTCGATCCGCCGTCATTCACGCGCAATCGCGCGTCCGTGCCGGATGCGTTGCGCGGCTACAAAGAAATTCACCTGCGCGCGCTCAAACTGTTGAAACCCGGCGGCACGCTCGCGACATTTTGTTGTTCGCATCACGTCAGCACGGAATTGTTTCAAGACTCGCTGCTCTCGGCGGCGTATGACACGCGCCATATTCTGCGCCGTGTGGCGACTTACGCGCAGTCGCCCGACCATCCCATCATCCCGATGATTCCTGAAACGGAATACCTCAAAGGCTTCGCGTTTGAGAAAGTGCGTTGAATCTGGTTGAAAGTTAAAAATTGAATGTTGAAAGTTTGAATGCGCGCGCACGAAACTTTCAACCTTCAACCGGCAACTTTTAACAATTTATTATGAGACTGAAATTTTTTTATTGCGTAACCACACTCTGGCTTGGCGTTTTCATCGCCGGATTGCAAGTGCGCGCGGCGGAATCGCCGTGGGCGCGCGTCGTGATGATTGGCGCGAGCGCCTCCGCCGGATTCGTTTTGGACGAACCGCTCGGCGGCGCAGAGACCACGCGGTGCAAATTGAATTATTATTTGGACGCCGCCATCACCAAGCCGCACGCGCCGGTAAAAAATTTCGGCAGCGCATTGATGTTTCTGAATCCCGAAGCCTTCGCGCCGCTGCAAGTTGAGGCCGCTACGAATAATCATCCCACGCTCGTCATCGGCGTGGATTTTCTATTTTGGTTTTGTTATGGCGATGGCAACAGCGACGCCGCCCGCGCCGCGCGCTTTGAAACCGGCTTGAAATTACTGGAACAAATCCATTGTCCGCTGGTCGTGGGCGACATTCCCGATGCGTCTTCTGCGACGAACACCGGCATCATCAGCGTGGACATGGTTCCGAGCGAAGCCGCGCGCCGCGCCGCCAATGCGCGTTTGAAAATCTGGGCGAAGGCGCATCCGCAAGTCGTCGTGATGCCGCTGGCGAAGCTCATGCGCGACATCATGGCGAATGCCACCCTCACGCTGCACGGCCAGACCTTGCCCGCCGGCAAAACCCGCGCGCTGCTGCAAGCCGATCAATTGCATCCGAACCCACACGGCGCGGCGGTTTTGACGCTGGGAATTCTCGATGCGCTGACGGCGAAGGAAACTAAATTTCCCGCCGCCGAAATTCGTTGGAATTCCGAAGAAGTTTTCCGTCTCGGCTGCCAGGCTGCTGATGATTCCCGCAAGCCGTAATCAACGCGCGAATAATTTTCAGAGCGGCTGCAGCAATTCCCGTTGCCAGTTCATCAACTCCGGTGCGTGCAAATCCCAATCGCGCGCGAGATTGCC
>DATCFH010000206.1:0-36805 GCA_036509625.1 Verrucomicrobiia bacterium | reverse complement strand
CGCTCGCGCAAAACGAACCCCGCATCCAACTTGTCCGCCACGAAATCAACCAAGGCAAAGGCGCGGCGTTGCGCACCGGCATCGCGCACGCGACGGCAGACATCGTCATCATTCAAGATGCGGATTTGGAATATGACCCGGAGGAATACCACCGCTTGCTCGCGCCGATTTTGTCCGGCAAGGCGGACGTGGTGTTCGGCTCGCGTTTTTTTGGCGGCGGCGGCGCGCACCGTGTTTTGTATTTCTGGCATTCGGTCGGCAACAATCTGCTCACCACATTTTCCAACATGGCGACGGACTTGAACCTGACCGACATGGAAACGTGCTACAAAATGTTCCGGCGCGAAATCCTCCAGAAAATCAAAATCGAAGAAAACCGGTTTGGCTTCGAGCCGGAAATCACCGCCAAGGTGGCGAAACTCAAGGTGCGCATTTACGAGGTGGCCATTTCGTATTACGGACGCACCTACGCCGAGGGGAAAAAAATCGGCTGGCGCGACGGTTTCCGCGCGCTGTGGTGCATCTGCAAATATAATTTCTTCAACTAGCCATGCCCGCCCTGCTGACTTTCTGGGTTTGGTTGTGCGCCTATCTAAATGTCGCGGGCTGGCTGCTGTCCGCCATCAATGAACTAAACGCGTTCGGCTACGGCGTAATCACCATCATTTTTGCGTTGGGCGTCGGAATTTTCCGTCGCCGTTTGAATGCGCCTTTGGATTGGAAACATTGGCTTCACAAATGCCGCCGCCGATTCACGCGCATTTTTCCATTAATTTTTCTAGTCGTGGCCGCGCTCGTTTTTCTGGGCGGAATTTTATACGCGCCGAACAATTACGACGCCCTCACTTACCGGTTGCCGCGCGTTTTGAATTGGCTCGCCGTCGGCCACTGGTTTTGGATTCCCACCATCAACGACCGCATGAATTATTCCGGCCCCGCGTGGGAATGGCTGGCCGCGCCGCAACTGGCCATATTCCATTCCGACCGCGGATTATTTCCAATCAACGCCATCGGCTTTTTATTGCTGCCGGGACTTTTATTTTCCGTGTTCCGGCAAGTTGGTGTTGCGCGGAAAACCGCCTGGCTGTGGATGTGGCTTTTGCCGCTTGCCTACGGCTACGTCACGCAGGCGGGCGGATTGGGCAACGACATCACCGGCACAATTTTTTGTCTCGCCTCCGTGCATTTCGGCTTGCGCGCGCGAAAAAGCGGACGCGTGCAGGACGTATGGCTGGCCGGGCTGGCGGCGGCGCTGATGACCGCCGTCAAACTTTCCAACCTGCCGCTGGCGTTGCCGTGTCTGGTCGCCGTCTGGCCGTCGCTGCCGCTGCTGAAGGGTTCACTCGTGAGAAACTTCGCGGTGGCAGCCGTCACAGTCATGGTCTCCGCGCTGCCCATCATGGGCTTGAATTATTTGTATGCGGGAAGCTGGAGTGGCGATCCGCAAAACCTCTCTCAAGTGCAGGTCAAAAGCGCGCCAGGCGCTTTGTTTGGCAACAGTCTTCAACTGGTGCAACAATCATTTCTGCCGCCGGTTTTGCCGCAGGCGCATGAAGTGTATCGCCGGTTCAACGAAGCGTTGCCGGTTTCGTGGCAGGAATTTTTGCGGCAGCAATTTCCCCGTTATTATCTGGGCGGCTTCAGCGAACTGCCCAGCGAGGAAAATGCTGGACTTGGTTTCGGCATCAGCGTCACTTTGGTTTTTCTAATCGTCACCGTGCTCCTCCGTCCGCAGCGCGGGTCGGCTCTCTGGAAAAACCAGAGCGCCAATCTTGGTCTGGCGGTCGGGCTGGCCGCATGGATTTCTTTTTCCGTTTATATGCTCAAAATGGGATCCGAAGCCACCGCGCGGCTTTTATTGCCTTACTATCCACTGCTGCTCATTCTCATTTTGAAACTGCCGCTGCAAAATTTTTTATTAAATTCTCGCGCTTGGAAAACCTGGCTTGTGCTGGTCGCCTTGAGCGTATTTCCCGCCCTGATTTTTTCACCCGCGCGACCTTTGTGGCCCGCGTTGACCGTTTCGCAATTCTTACTTGAACACCATCCTGAAAGCCGTCTCGCGCAGCGGTTGAACTCTGTCTATGCCGGTTATTCCGTCCGCAACGATCCGCTCAAATCCTTGCGTGAGGCCGTGCCGGCCAGCGTCCGCAAAATTGGTTTCGTCGCCGGTTCCAATGACACGGAATATTCTCTGTGGCGTCCGTTCGGCGCGCGCATCGTCGTGTGTCTGCGCACGAATCGCACCCAGCCCGGCCTGATTATTCCTGACGACATCGAATGGATCGTTGTCCGTCAAGCCGTATGGAACGAAGCCTCCGCACTGCCGCTGAATGAATGGTGCGAACAGCATCATGCCCGCATTGTTTTGAGCGCGGCCATTGTCACCATCATTGGACGCGGATCAGAAACCTGGAGTCTTCTCCATCTCGACCACGCCACCGCCAAAGCCGGTGGTTCATAATCTATTTCTTGACGCAACCCGCGTTTCAATAAGAGTCTTGACCGTTAAGAAAAGTTGAATCCGTTTCCAAAACTGTAATATGTCAGAAACTGCCGCGTCCACTCCCAGCGTTGCCGTGGTGATTGCTTGCTATCAGGAAGCGGTGACCATCGCCAAAGTCGTTGCCGATTTTCGCCGCGAACTGCCGGACGCGCGCATTTACGTTTATGACAATAATTGCACCGACGGCACGGCGGAACTTGCCGCCAAAGCTGGCGCGATTGTCCGCCGCGAAAAACGTCAGGGCAAAGGCTACGTCGTCGCCGCGATGTTCGAGCAAATCACCGAGGACATTCTCGTGATGGTGGACGGCGATGACACTTACGAAGCCAGCCACGTCCACGAATTATTAAAACCCGTTTTGCGCGGCGACGCCGACATGACCATCGCCACGCGGCTCACCAGCCACAGCGAAAAATCTTTTCGCCCGCTCCACGTCGCCGGCAACCAGATGGTTTGCGGCATTATTAATTGGATGTTTAAATCGCACGTCTCCGATATTTTTTCCGGCTACCGCGCGTTCACGCGCGAATCCGCGCGGCAAATTCCCGTCACGACGAAAGGCTTCGATGTAGAAACCGAACTCACTTTGCAGGCGTTGTATCGCGGCCAGGTCATTCAGGAAATGCCCGCGCCCTATCGCGCGCGACCCGCAGGCAGCTTCTCGAAATTAAACACGTTCAGCGACGGTTTCCGCGTGCTGCTGCGCCTTTTCCTCATCGTAAAATCCTACAAGCCGTTGACTTTTTTTGGCAGCCTCGCATTGATTTTATGCGCGCTGGGAATGGCCGTTGGCTCGTTGCCGGTGTATGATTTTGTCACCGACCCGAACCATTTTGTCCATCGCGTGCCGAGTGCGATTCTGGCCGCCGCACTGATACTGCTTTCATTCTTTTCACTTGGCCTCGGTTTGATTTTGAACAGTATCAATCTCCGCCTGCTCGAACTCGAACAACTTATCACCAAACGCTGAAGTGCGGCGCGGCGCATCCGCCGCCTTTCCCGCGAAAGCCCAACTCGACTTTGCGCGGGATACGACTAGACTGTTTCCGTGAGTTTTGTCGCTGAATTTAATTCCCTGCCGCTGGCTGCGCTCGTTAAAAAGTCTCTCGCCACCAGCGCGGCCGCTGCGCGCGAGGCCGCCGCGAAAGATAAATTTTCCCTCGCCGATTTCGCCGCGCTCATTTCCCCCGCCGCGGCGGAAAATCTCGAAGTGCTCGGACGTAAAGCGCAGTTGCTGACGCAGCAGCGCTTCGGCAAAACCATCCGCCTTTTTGCGCCGCTGTATCTTTCCAATGAGTGCGTGAATAATTGTTCTTACTGCGGTTTCTCGCGCGACAATCCGATTTTGCGCGTCACGCTTTCCATCGAAGAAGTTTTGCGCGAGGCGCAGGAATTAAAGGCGCAGGGCTTCCGCAACATTTTGCTCGTCGCGGGCGAACATCCGAAATTTGTCTCGAATAATTATCTGCGCGATTGCATCGCCGTGCTGCACGCGGACTGGCCGGGCATCTCGCTCGAAGTCGGGCCGATGGAAACTGCCGATTACGCGCCGCTCGTCGCGGCGGGCGCGGATGGACTTGTGGTTTATCAGGAAACTTACGACCGCGACATTTACGCGCAGATGCACACTGCCGGACCAAAACGGAATTTTGATTGGCGGCTCGAAACGCCGGAGCGCGCCTACGCCGCCGGTTTTCGTCGGCTTGGCATTGCGCCGCTTTACGGTCTGGCTGACTGGCGGTTGGAAGCATTGAGTCTCGCGGCGCACACAGATTATTTGTTGCGTCATTGTTGGAAAGCGCAGATTACGATTTCGCTGCCGCGCTTGCGTCCGTGCGCGGGCGAGTTCGAGCCGCTCACGCATTTGAGCGACCGCGAGCTGGCACAACTCATCTGCGCGTTCCGCATAATGTTTCCCGATGTCGGCATCGTGCTTTCGACGCGCGAAACACCGAAGCTGCGCGATGGTTTGATTCCATTGGGGATAACGATGATGAGCGCGGGCAGCCACACCGAGCCGGGCGGTTACACCGGCGCGGGCAAGGAAAAAATCCATCATACCGAGCGCGGGAAAATTGTGGAACTGGCAGCGGGTGCGAGCGAATGGGCGCCGCAGGAAAACCGCGCGACGAATGCGACGGGACAATTCAACATTGCGGACGAACGTTCGCCGCAGGAAGTCGCGGAACTGATTCGCAAGCTTGGCTACGAGCCGGTGTGGAAAGATTGGGACGCGGCGCTGACGATGTAAAAATATTTTTGGCGACACGCGCAATTTTCCCGCTTAAAACATTGCCCTGAATTTTGACCCTGCTACGCTTTCGTCCAATGTTTTTTGCAGAGCTTATGCAGCGGCGGACGCAATGGTTATTCTCCTTGTCAGCAAGGGTTTTAGTATTTCTGGCCGTGGGCGCGGACGGACTGGCGTTTGTGCCAAAATCCAGCGCGGCGACGAATGACGTTCCGGTCATTGGAATCAAGCTGAACGATTATCTGGCGCAAGTGATGCAGCACAATGAATCGGTGCAGGCGCAAATGTTGGAGACGGAAGTCGCGCGGCACAAAAATAAGGCCGAGGCGGGCATTTTCGAGCCGGAATTTCAGGCGGCCTACACGCGCGAATCTAACCAGCGCACCAACAATGTCCAGCAACAGGCGCAACAGAATGGCCAGGGTTATTTCAGCGAACGAAATAATATTTATGATTTTGGGGTGGAGGATTTGATTCCCACCGGCGGCAAAATCCGGCTGGGCTACACATTGAGCGATCTGGCTAACAACGTGAATCCGAATGCCAGTTTTTTAACTTCAACGAATGGGTATTGGAGCAAGCAGTATCAGACTTTTGTGGGCGTGACGTTCACCCAGCCGATTTTGAAAAATGGCTGGCTGACGCCAACGCTGGCCAATCTCCGGCTGTCCGCGCTGGAATCGGACATCGCTTTTCAGGAATACCGCCAGCAGTTGATGGTGACGGTGTTTCGCGCGGAGAGTGCGTATTGGAATCTTTATTTTTCGCAGGAGCAGGTGCATTTCTTCGATCAGTCTGTGGCGGTGGCGCAAAATGTTTTGGACGACAGCCGCGAAAAATTGAAGGCGGGCCAGGGCGCGGAGCTTGATGTGTTGGAGGCGCAATCGGCGTTGGCGCTACGTTACACCAAACGGAATGACGCGTTGCAAAGTTATTATGATGCGCAGGGCGCGCTGCGGGTGTTGCTCGGCAATCCGACGCCGCTCCGGCATTATTACGATCCGCTTGGCAACCAGCAGGTGCGTTTGGACACCAGTATTCCCCAGCATCTGGCTGGCCCGAGCGAGCCGGTTTTTCGCGTGACCGACACGCCGCGCGAAACCAGTCCGGCCATTTCCTACGCGGACAATTATCAGGAAGCGTTTGACTTGAATCCCGATTATTTGATTCAGCAAAAAAAATTGGATGAAGAGCGCGTGCGGCTCGGCGTGGCGAAAAATCAATTGCTGCCGAATCTGGATTTTAAGACCGCCTACGGTTTCAACGGCCTCGGCCTCACCACGGACAGTTCGTGGAACATGGCGCAGCAGCAGACGTATCCTTCGTGGTTGATTGGCGTGGAATTAAGCGTGCCGCTGGGCGGCAACATCAAGGGACGCAATTTGTATCAAGCCTCCAAGCTCAGTCTCGACGCCGCCTACATCCGCTTGAAAGGTGTGCAGACAGAAATCGCCAATGGTCTCAATACTTCCATTGAAAAGGCCGAGGCGTGGGAACAAAGCATCCAGAGCTATCAAACCGTCGTCCACTTCAACGAGGAATTGCTCAAGACACAACTCGAACGGCTCAAAGCCGGACGTGTGGACGGTCACAAGGTTTTGGAAGTCGAAGCCGATTTGCTCGACGCGCGGCAGGAACTCGCCAACGCGCTCACGCAATACCAACGCTCGTTGCTGCAAGTCGAAGTCACCGTCGGCTCGATTCTGAAAAATCATAACCTCGACATCACGCGCGAAGAGTTGAGACGCCAGACCACCGCGATGTTGCACGGAGTCAGCGCCGCCGCTTTGAGCAGCCCCAGCGCCAATTAATTTACCAAATCATGTTTAAGTTCATTCCAATTTTAATGCTGGCGGCGGCCATTCATTTTTCTGCCATCGCGCGCGCCGCCGCTCCCGTGACCATCAGCGGCATTACCGAGCCGTTCATGGACGTGACGCTCGGCCTCGCCGACGCCGGCATCATCAGCGACCAGTATTTTAAGGAAGGCGACGCCGTTAAAAAAGGCGACGCCATTTTGGAGTTGGACAATAAACTGGAGACATTCGAGGTCGCGCGCCGTAAATCCGTGATGGAACAAAACAAAATGGTTTTTGATTCCACGCGCCAGCTTATCGAAACCACCAAATCCGTAAGTCAGGAAGAAATGCAGAAAGCCGAGGCTGAATACAATGTCGCCGCCGCCGATTACAGTATCGCCGCCCAGCAACTCGCCAACCGCCAGCTCATCGCGCCGTTTGCCGGGCGCATCACGGAAATCTTGCTCAAACCCGGCGCCGCCGTCGCGCCGTATCAACCGCTTGTTCGCCTCGTGGACACCTCGCGCTGCTATTTCACCGGCCACATCGAAGGCAAAGCCGCTTCCAATTTGCAACTCGACGAGGCGGTGCAAATCCATGTGGATGGCGGCGTAATCATTCCCGGAAAAATCTGTTTTATCTCGCCGACCGTGGACGCCGCGAGCGGCCTCGCGAAAGTGAAGGCCATTTTTGACAACGCCGCCGACCAGATTCGTCCCGGCCTTTCCGCGCAACTCACCACGGAATAATTTTTATGGAAACCAATGGCGGCAATAACGCTGAATTTTCCCGCGCGCTGGACGAACTCGCCGCGCTGCGCCAGTTTTCCGGAGAACCGAAAAATTTTTGGCCGACTTTTTTAGCCGCCGCCGCCAAGTTAGTTTCGGCGGACATCGCCGTTTTACTGCTCGGCAATCCTGGCAAAACGCCACGTTGGGCGAAAATTGGCGAATGGGATTCCGGCTCCGGTTTGTCGCGTGTGCGCACGCAATTTACCTCGCAACTCGAAGCCATCGCCGAACGCGGTTTGAGCAGCGGCAGTTTCGTTGAGCAAACCGACATGGCCAGCGGCAGTTTCACCATCGCCGTGCGTTTGAAACTTTCCCGCGCCGAGGATGAAGTCATTTTCGCCGCGCAGTTAAAGGACTTTACCGCATCCGCCGCGAACGAGGCGCTCGCGCGTTTGCGTCTCGTCGCCGATGTGCCGACGGCATTTCAACAAAATCTGCTCGCGCAAAAATCGCGCAACGACGTGGAAAAATTTGCCGCCGTTTTGGATTTGAACGTGCCGGTGAACGACGCGACCAAATTTCTTTCCGCTGCGCTCGCGTTTTGCAACGGCGTCGCCACACGCTTTCGCTGCGATCGCGCAAGCCTCGGCTGGCTCGAAGGCGGCTACATCAAATTGCGCGCGATGAGCCGCACCGAGCAGTTCAATCGCCAGATGGCCGCCGCGCAGGCGCTCGAAGTTGCGATGGAAGAATGCGTGGATCAAGACGAAGAAATTCTTTTTCCGTCGCCAGAAGGCGTCACGACGGTCGCGCGCGACCACGAAAAATTTTCCGCCGAACAAAAGTCCGGCAACATCTGTTCCGTTCCTTTGCGCCTCGACGGCAAAGTGGTTGGCGTGCTGACGTGCGAACGGCAAGACGTAAATTTCACCGCCGTTGAACTTCAACAAATCCGTTTGTGCTGCGATCAAGTCGTGCGCCGTTTGAGCGAATTGAAAAATTACGACCGCTGGTTTGGCGCGCGCTGGGCGGCGCACACGCGCGAGTATTTTTCCCGCTGGCTTGGGCCGGAACACACTTGGAGCAAAGTCACCGCAATTTTTCTCGCGGTCGTTTTGATCGCGCTGTTTCTCGTGCGCGTGAATTATCGCGTCGAGGGCAATTTCATTTTACGCAGCGACGAAGCCGAGTATTTGACCGCGCCGTTCGACGGATACATTGATCAAGTTTTTGTTCGCGCTGGCGATCACGTTGCCAAAAGTCAGCCGCTCGTGAGTTTGAATCGCAGTGAACTTTTGCTCGACCAATCGGGCGCGCTCGCGGATGTCGTGCGCTATCAGCGCGAGGCGGAAAAAGCGCGCGCCGCCAACAGCATCGCCGACATGAGCATTGCCAACGCGCAGGCGCAGCAGGCACAGGCGCGGCTCGATCTCGTGCGCTATCGGCTCGACGACGCGGTCATCAAAGCCACTTTCGACGGCGTGGTTGTCGAAGGCGATTTGCGTGAACGCATTGCGTCGCCGGTCAAGCAGGGCGACGCACTTTTCAAAGTCGCGCGCATTGACACGCTTTATGTCGAGGCCGAAATCAACGAGCGCGACGTGCAGGAAATTCTTGGAAAATCGAAAGGCGAAATCGCTTTCGTCACGCAGCCAAAAATAAAATATCCCGTCACGTTGCAAATCGTCCAGCCCGCCGCCGTCACCAAAAAAGACGGCAACGTTTTCATCGTGCGCTTGAAACCCGACAACGGCGCGGTGCAATGGTGGCGTCCCGGCATGACCGGCCTGTGCAAAATTTCCACGGAGAAACGCACGCTGTTCTGGATTCTCACGCATCGCACGGTGGATTTTCTGCGCATGAAACTTTGGTGGTGAAATGGATAAAACCTTTAGCGAATCCTGGTATCGCGTGGCGAATCAAAAGATTTGCCTGCGTCCGGCCATCAATGTGCGCCGCCAGAACTTTCGCGGCGAACGCTGGATCGTCCTCGAAAATCCGTTCAGCAACCAATACTTCCGCCTGCGTCCGGCGGCTTACGAATTTGTCTCGCGTTTGCGTCCCGATTGCACTGTCGAAGAAGTTTGGCAGCAATGTTTGAATCGTTTTCCCGACATCGCGCCGAGTCAGGAAGCCGTCATCCAACTTTTGTCGCAGCTCTATTTTTCCAATCTGCTGCAATACGATTTGGCCGCTGATAGCGCGCAGCTTTTTGAGCGCTACAAAAAACGCAAGCAGCGCGAAATCGGTTTTCGTTTCCTGAACATCATGTTCATGCGATTTCCGTTGCTCGACCCTGATCGTTTTCTCGTTCGCACAATGCCGGTCGTCAAAAAACTAATCAGTCCGTTCGGCGCGTTGTTGTGGCTATTCGTCGTCGGCTTCGGATTGAAAATTGCCGTGGATAATTTCAGCGACTTGCGTGTGCAAGGCGAAGGCATTCTCGCGACGAACAATTTATTCCTGCTCTACCTCAGCACGATTGGCATCAAGGCGCTGCACGAATTCGGTCACGCCTATTTTTGCCGGCGTTTCGGCGGCGAAGTTCACGTCATGGGCGTGATGCTCATGGTTTTTACGCCGATGCCGTATGTGGACGCGACCTCAAGTTGGAGTTTTCGCGAACGCTGGAAACGCGTGCTCGTCGGCGCGGCGGGCATGATTGTGGAATTATTTTTTGCCGCCATCGCCGCGTTCGTCTGGTCGAAAACCGCGCCGGGCGTCGTCCACAGCATCGCCTACAACATCATGTTCGTCGCGTCGGTCTCGACGTTGATTTTCAATCTCAATCCGCTGCTGCGCTTCGACGGCTATTATATTTTGTCCGACCTGCTGGAAATTCCAAATCTCAACCAGCGCGCCACGACGCAACTGCGGCATCTCTGTGAACGTCATTTGTTCGGCGTAAAAAATTCCGAAACCCAGGCCGCTACGCGCCGCGAAGCGACTTGGCTAACGGTTTTTGGCATCACAAGTGGAATTTATCGTGTCATCGTTTTCAGCGGCGTTTTGCTTTTCGTCGCCGACCGGTTTTTAATCATCGGCATCGTGATGGCCGCCGCGTGTTTGATTTCATGGGCAATCGCGCCGGTCATTCGTTTTGTAAAATATCTTTCTTCCAATCCGCGCCTCGACCGCGTGCGTCCACGCGCCATTGCGGTGACGGCGGGCATCGCGGCGGTTTTGATTGTGCTGCTCGCCGTGGTGCCGTTTCCGTATTCGTTCCGCGCGCCGGGCATTGTTATCGCCACGCAACGCACGCAAGTCGCCAGCGAAACGGCGGGCGAAGTTGTGGAATTGCTGGTCGCATCGGGCAGTCAGGTGAAGCAAGGCCAGCCGTTGCTGCAATTGAAAAATTCCGAGCTGACTTTGGAATTGGCCGATACGCGCGCGCATTTGGGTGAAGTAAATGCGCGTTTGTTGCAGGCGATGGACAAAGATTCCGCCGACATCACGCCGCTGACCAGCTTGCGCGATTCCGTCAGCGACGAGTTAAAAAAACTCACGCAAGATTCGAAAAATTTGACCGTCCGCGCGCGGCACGATGGCGTTTGGGTCGCGCCCGGCATTGAAGATTACGTTGGCCGCTGGCTGCCGCGCGGTTCGGATTTGGGTTTGCTCGCGAATCCCGCTGCATTTGAATTTGCCGCGACGGTGCGAGAAGAAGATGTGAACGCGCTGTTCGCCAAAAAAATTTACGGCGCGAACGTGCGGCTTTACGGCACGGCTGGAGAAAAAATGCCCGTCGCGCATTGGCGCGTGATTCCCGGCGGACAACACATTTTGCCGTCGGCGGCACTCGGCTGGAGCGCGGGCGGCGAAGTGCCGGTGGCACTGGACGAAAATTCGCAGGGCAACAAATCCGCCGAACCGTTTTTTGAAGTGCTGGGTGATTTGAATTCGCAGGCTGGCGTCGCGCTGCTCGACGGTCGTTCGGGAAAAATCAGTTTCAAACTGGAGCCGCAGCCGCTGTTGCCGCGCTGGACGCGCAGCCTCTGGCAACTGCTCCAGAAGCGCTATCAGATTTGAATGCCCATGATTGCGATTCCCACGCAAGACTACCGGCGCAGCGATTATCGCGTGCCACCGCGCCCGCTCGCCGGCCTTGATGCGCTCGTGAACAGTGGCATCGGCAAGTTTCGTCGCCGCAAAAAAATCCTCGAATCGCTCAAGCAAGACGCGGATAAAATCGTTTTACAGGAACGCGAATGGGTTGAACTTTCCGACGCGCAGTTGCAAAAACGGCTGCTGGAATTTCGCGAACATTTCCGGCGCGGCGGAAAAGTGGCGGAAAAATTTCTGCTGCCCGCGCTCGCGGCGATTCGCGAAGCGGCGGATCGCAAACTTGGCTTGCGGCCGTTTCCGGTTCAGCTCGTGGGCGTGCTGGCGTTGCATCGCGGACACCTCGCGGAAATGGCGACGGGCGAAGGCAAAACTTTGACGGCGGGACTCGCAGCCGTTCTTGCGGGTTGGACCAAACATCCGTGCCACATCGTGACGGTGAATGATTATTTGGTTCAGCGCGACGCGGAACGGCTGGAGCCGCTCTACCATTTTTGCGGCGTGCGCGTTGGTTTTGTCACAGGTTCGAGCAATCCAACCGAACGTGTAAAAAATTACAATTGCGATATTACTTACGTCACGAGCAAAGAACTGCTCGCGGACTTTTTGCGTGACCGTTTGCATCTGGGAAAAATGCAAAATCCAACACGCCGCCTGATTCGCCGGATGCTTGCGCCGCAACTGGAAGTTCAAGACGGCATGGTTTTGCGCGGTTTGCACACGGCCATTGTGGATGAGGCGGACAGCATTTTGATTGATGAAGCGGTGACGCCGCTGATAATTTCCGCCAGCCACAAAAATGAATCGCTCCGCAACGCCGCCGAACTCGCGCAGGAAATGATTTCCGTCTTGAAGCCGGAAATTGATTATCACACCAATCCGCGCTACAAGGAAATCGAGCTGACGAAAGATGGTCTGAAAAAAATGGTCGCGCAAGCCGCACATCTGCCCGGCTTGTGGCAAGGGCAAGACCGGCGATTGGAATTGGTCATTCAAGCGTTGGTCGCGCGCGAATTTTTTCATCGCAACCAGCAATACATCATCGAAGGCGACAAGATTGTCATCGTGGATGAATTTACCGGACGCCCGATGCCGCAACGTTCGTGGCGCGCGGGCATGCACCAGGCCGTCGAGGCGAAAGAAGGTCTGACGATTTCCGATCCGACGGAAACAATTGCGCGTTTAAGTTTCCAAAGATTTTTCAAATGCTTTCACAAGTTGTCCGGCATGACCGGCACGGCGCGCGAAGCGGCGGGCGAATTGTGGCAGGTTTATGGTTTGCCGACGGTGGCGATTCCGCCGAACAAGCCGTGCGTCCGCAAGCAATTGCCGGATCAATTTTTTGCGGACGAAAAAGGTAAATGGCGCGCAATCATTGCCGAGATTGAAAAAATGCACGCGACGGGAAGACCGCTGCTCGTCGGCACGCGCAGCGTTTTGGCGAGCGAACGGTTGTGGCAATGGCTGAGCGAGCGCGGGCTGGAAGCAAAAATTTTGAACGCGACGCGATTGAAGGAAGAGGCGGAACTTATTTCACTCGCCGGCGAAAAAGGACGAATTATTATCGCGACGAACATGGCCGGTCGCGGCACGGACATCAAGCTGGGTCAAGACATGGTCGCGTTGGGCGGCTTGCACGTCATCGCGACGGAGTTGCACGAATCTGGTCGTGTGGATCGGCAATTATTTGGTCGCGCCGGTCGGCAAGGCGATCCCGGCAGCGCGCAGGCATTCGTGAGTTTTGAGGACGAGTTGATTTGCAAATACCTGCCGAAACCAGTTCAAAAAGTCGTGGTCAAAAGTAATTTGCCGGGCAAAGAAAAAATTGCGAAGTGGGCTTTTAACTTTGCCCAGCGCAAGGCGCAGGCACTGGCATTCAAGCAACGCAAAGACGTGGTGCGTTCCGATTTGCGGCTGGACGAGGCGCTGTCGTTCGCGGGTGGTGACACTATTTAAGCGGTGCGATCGTTCTCGCTTTTGGCGTGGCCATATTCAGCCTGGCGCTGATCGAACACTGCCTGATGCCAGCGCGGATCAATGACGGAAAGCACGTCGCCTTTCTTCACCAACTGACCGGATTGAAAACGCACTTCCTGAATGTAACCGGAAACGCGCGGGCGAATTTCCACCGACTCCACCGGCTCGGTGCGACCCGTAAAGCCGCTCCACTCGACGATTTGTTTTTGCTCGACGGGCGCAACTGTCACGGACGGCGGGCGTTGATGAATTAATCACAATTTCGTAGGCCAGTCATTTCCCGTTCAGCCGCGTCTTTACATTCCCTGTGCATTGGGCGAAAACATTAGCAGCACAATGTTCGACCAACTTTTTAGATTTAAGCCAGAGCCGAAGACCGATGTTTTGCAAGTAGGCTCAAGATCGGTGTCATTGTTATTCGTGCATCATCCGCGTGCCCGTCGTTATCTTTTACGCTTACGACAGGATGGGGTTGCGCGCGTCACGGTTCCGAGGAGGGGTTCGATTAAGGCTGCCACAGAATTTGCTTTAAGAAACATCGGCTGGCTGGAACTGCAATTCCAACGGTTAGCCGCACAACCCAAAACCGTAACTGAATGGAGGCTGGGAACAGAGATTTTGTTTAGGGGTGAGCTTGTGCGGATTGAGGTTGAAACGGCTGGACGGATTCGCTTTGGTTCTGAATTGTTGGATCTTCGTGATGTGTCTGTGGATTTGAGACCAGCAATTCAAAAGTATCTTCGTAAACTCGCTCAACAGGAATTTCTAGCGCGGGTCATGGAATTGGCAGCCCTTCACGGCATTGAGGTTTCGCGCGTATCAGTCAGGAATCAAAAATCACGGTGGGGTTCATGTTCGAGGAGAGGAACAATTTCACTGAACTGGCGATTGATTCAGACGCCGACATTTGTTCGCGATTATATCATCCTGCATGAACTGGCACATCGTAAGCAGATGAATCATTCCAATAAATTTTGGCAGGAAGTGGAGCGTTTGTGCCCAGATTACTTAATGGCTGAGCAATGGCTTAAATCCAACCAATCAATCCTCCGCTAATGTTTTGCGTCAGCTTCCATCTCGACATGGACGCTGCTTACACATCGGTTGGACGGATATGTTTTACTGCCGTGCATCCGGATATTTTTTAAGTCCGCACCAAACGGCATGATAAAGCATGAGCGGGAAGGGATCGAATACCGAGAAAAATTCGGCCAAGGTGGCGGGAATTTGCAGAAATCCGAATAAAAGAGTGGAGCGAGCGAAGGGACTTGAACCCTCGACGTTCACGTTGGCAACGTGATGCTCTACCAACTGAGCTACGCTCGCATCCAAAGGTCTGTGTATCATAAGCCAGTCGCCGCGACTGGCAAGCCTGAATTTTCCGTCACTTGACGCTTTCGCCCAGCGTCGCCCGGATGACTTTCAGCAGATAGTCATGTTCCAGTGGCTTTTGAAAATAGGCCACCGCGCCCGTGTTGGTGGCGCGCTGTTTCGCCAAGGGATCATCGGTGCCGGTAATGACGATGATGGGAATTTTTTTTACGTTGTCCAGCCGGTGAAACCATTCCATGATGCGGAAACCGTCCCACGGCACGCCGTCCACGTCTGGCGGAAAACTCAAGTCTAACAGAATCAAATCCGGCGTTTCTTTCCGCGCGATGGACACGGCGGTCGAACCGTCCATGGCCGTCAATACTTGGTAGCCCGCCCCCTGCAACTTTAGGGAAATGGTCTTGATGACAATTTCGTTGTCGTCCACCACCAAGATTTTTTTAGGCTGTCCGCCGGTGCTCATAAATTTGTTCGTAAGAATCCGCTGAAACTTCGCACCGAACCTAACAAAGCTCCTGTCCGGCGCAAAGACATTTCTCGGCTTTGCCATGCGCGCCGCCACCGCTAGACTGTGCGGGTGAGCAACGCCTATTACGCACCCGGCGACCAGCGCGCGGCGAAGGTCAACGACCTCTTCGCCCGCATCGCCCGCCGCTACGATTTTCTGAACGACCTGCAAAGCTTCGGCCTGCACCGGCTTTGGAAACGTCGCGTCGTCAAACTCGCGCAAATAAAAAATGGCGACCGCGCGCTCGACCTCTGTTGCGGCACGGGCGATATTTCTTTTGCCCTCGCGCGCGGCGGCGCGGAAACTATCGGCCTTGATTTCAGCGCGCAAATGCTCGAAGTCGCCGCCAACAGAAGCCAGAAGTCAGAAGCCGGAAATCAGAATAAAAATCCACAATCCGCAATCCACAATCCGCAATTCCTTCAGGGCGACGCGCAGCAGCTTCCGTTTCCGGAAAATTTCTGCGACATCGTCACCGTCGGCTACGGCTTGCGTAATTTGACGAGCTGGGAACGGGGTTTGGATGAAATGTTTCGCGTCGCCAAACCTGGCGCGCGGCTCATCGTGCTGGACTTCGGCAAACCGGCGAACGCACTCTGGCGCAGCCTTTATTTTACGCACTTAAAAATGTCCGTGCCGCTGATGGGCTGGCTGTTTTGCGGCGACGCCTCGGCTTACGCCTACATTTTGGAATCGCTCAAACATTATCCCGCGCAACTCGCCGTGGCGGAAAAAATGCGCGCGTTGAAATTAAAAAATGTCCGCGTCATCAACCTGCTCGGCGGCGCGATGGCCATCAACTACGGCGAAAAACCGGATTAGGTTTTCCCCGTGCGCGCTAACTTGCGCGCGCGTAATTTTCAATCGGCTCCGCACCGATGGTTCCCACCAGTTGCTTCGGATAATCCGCAGACTCGACCGCTTCCAAAGTTTTTCGCGCGGCCGTGAGGCGGTCCGCGATGCCGAGCTTTTCCGAAACGTCCGTGTAATTCGGGCGGCGTAAAAACTGGTTCAAGCATTCGACGTGGCGCTTCCAGAGATTACGATCCACTTTTTGTTTCGCCGCCAAACGCGCCGCATACCACGGGCTTGCCAGCAGGTTTTCGCGCGTAAAAAGTTTCCGAACCTCCGCATGGTCGAGCTGTTTCCCGTCCCATTCGTCGTTGAGCATGATGTGCAGCAACGCCTGCAACGGCGGGCACGCCTGCGCGATGCTGCCGTCGGCGAAATACATTTTTGCGACGCGTTTTTGCGTGGCCACGATGTTGTCCATGCCATCCGCAAAAATGTCTTTGCCCTGTAATTCCGGCTTGAGCATCGCCTCGGTGAACACGGCCTGCGGATGGTTGAACATACGGCCAAAAAAATTGTGGACGAAGCGCGCGTTGATGCGCCAGCCGAGCCGGCTCGCCAAAACTTTTTTACCGTCGTGCTCAAAGTCCGCGCACTTGTCGAGAAAATGGTTCGCGATGAGAAATTTCGGATTGCGTTCCTCGGCGGTCAGGCGACACCAGATTTCCGGCACAATCAAACTGACATCGTGATCCACACGCAGATTTGGCCCGACGTAACCGGCGGCGGTCACAAACGCGTTTTGTCCCGTAAGAATAAATGACACGAGCGCGTTGTTCAGGTCAATGATCGGCGGCAGCGCGTTGAACGGCCCTTTCGTCAGCGCGCCTTCCGAACCCGCGCCGGTGGTCGAAGGCGATTTGCCGGTCATGCTGCAAATCACTTCCATGAACAATTCCGGCAATTCCATGAAATGAATCGGGTTGTAGCACGCCAGCGCGCGGATGCCGGTTTCCGGCGGATTGTTGCGGCGTCCCGGCAACACGGCGGTGACCGGTGTGTATAACGGTTTTTCCGGCGGCACGCGGCGGCGCAGGCGCGCGGAAATTTCCGCCAGATACGTTTCGCTCGCGCGCACGAGGTCGGGACGCTTTTGCAAGTAGCGTGGATTTTTCGTCGGCTTGCCGTCCACGATGCGCGGATTCGCGGTGCAGACAAAATAATCCGGCGCGCCCGTCGCCGCGACTTCGCCCACGAACCTTTGCATCGGCTCGGTGAACTCGTGGAAGCCCAGCGCGTCCTCCACCATGTCGCGCGCATTTTTCGGCGTGAGCGGTTCGTAATTGGAAAAGAAATTTTCCGGCTGCACGAAATCCAGTTCCGCCTGCTTGTCGTAGCCGCGATGAATCGCGTCGTCGGGGCGCTGGAATAAACGCTGTTCACAGTTCTGGGCAAACTTAAGCGAGCAGTTTTCATCAATGTTGGCGGGCAAATCTTCCAGCAAACCCGGTGGCACAACGGTGGACGCGGTGATATCGTCTTCCATCTGCACTTTGACGGCGGGATAAAAATCCTTGCGCAAACCAAACGTGCGCCACGCGCCGTCGCCGTCGAAACCGACGCGCAAATAAGTCGTGACGAGCTTGCGGTTGTCGCACTTGAGTTCGTTGCCGGGTATGCCGTTGATGATGTCCACGCTGAAATGCGCGCGCCAGTCCGCGCCCCATTCCGGCTTGTAATAGCGCTTCACGACGAAGGCGAGTTCCTTGACGTGCTGCGGCAACGACGCGAGCCAGGTATTGTAATTCGGCGTGTAATCGTGTTCGTCCGGCGTGAGCAGTTTGATGACGGAGCCAAGCGAGCGTTCGGGCGAAAGCACGGTGCGCGCGTCGGTGTGCGCCTGGTCGGCAAAACGATTTGAGTAATCGCGGTCAATCAATTCTTCGACGCGGTCAAAATCGTTTTTCAAATCCGAAACAAAAACCGGGCCGGTCAAAATTGCGTCCGTGATCGGTTTTGAAATTTCCGATTTGCCGCCGCCGGAAACCGTGCAGGGCTTGTGGCAGAAAGTTCCTTCGGCGACCGTGCCGACGAGCCGCCATTGACGTCCCGCGCCCGGCGGTTTTTCCATTTTGACCTTGTAGCCGGACGGGCGGACGTAAGTTTTTTCCGGCGAAAGTTTGATGGCGTGATCGCCCGTCGCATTCGTCCACGAAACTTTTTGCGACTTCAAATCAAAATGCGCGTCGTGCGGAATGTAGAGAATCTCCGGAAATTTTTTGTCCACCGCGTAGCCTTCCGGCTTCACCTCTAGCGCGCCGGCGAATAGGGCGGCCACTTCCTCAAAACGATGGCCGAGCCGACGGACGTGGACATCGCCGCTGAATTCCTCGCCGAGATCGTAGCTCTGAAAAACGAGCGCGCCGCCCGCGTGTTCTTCTTCGGCGAGACCGAACAAATTGGCGGCGTAACTCAACTGCGTCTTCACTTCTTTTTTGCAATAGCCGAAATAATTGTCGGCGATAATCGTAACAATGACGCCCGTTTCGTCACGGCAGGTCAGCTTGAAAGCGTTGCCGCCGTTGTAAAGTTCGTCTTCTTTTTTCCAGCACATCCCGTCGCGCCGCTGGCGTTCCGTGGCGGAATCCCAATCCGGCAAACCGACGGATTTTTTCGTGAGCTTCGTCAAATGCGGCGCAAGAATGATGCAGCCGGTGTGGCCGCTCCAATGTTCCGTGTCGAGTGCGGCGTCATTTTCCGGCAGCAACGGGTCGCCGCCGTTTTCAAAAATGGCTTCGACGAAATCCAAATTGCTCACGAGATTGCCCGGCACGAAGAAGCGGACTTCCATCGTTTTCTTTTTGGTGAAGCCGGGAACTTCGGGACACACGAGCGGGCGGATCAACAGCGTGACGAAACATTCCGCCGGCTGCGGCTGCGTGGAAGTGAACGGCAATTTCAGCAGTTCGCGTGGCGGCGTGAGCGCGTGCTGGACGATTTTTGCGAACGTAGCTTTCGGCACGCCGAGCTTGTCGTCGGGAATCGGCAAACCGCCTTCGCAGACGTGAAAAATTCCGGCGGTCGTGCGGCGGTCGCTTTTCGGATTGTGTAAAACGCCTTGTTTGACGCGGTAGGAATTGATGATGTCGGATGAAAAATCATTGCGGTCAACCGGCAGCGAAAGCACCCGCGCGAGACCCGCGCGGTCGAGCGTGAACGTGCGCGCGGGCAATTTCGGCGCGGGAATGTCCTGCAAATAATCGTAGAGAAAAGTCTGGATGCGCGCGTCGGCGGGACAAAGATGCTGGCCGAGCAGCCGGTCTTTTTCGCGCGATTGCGCGGCCATCGCGGCGGCGATCTCGACGAATTCCTTGTCGCCTTCGAGCGGCACGGGCGAGCAGCCGATGAGGGCGAGTTTGACGTTGATGTGCGCGATGAGATGGGCAGGCAACTGGCTATGCATGGCAAATGAGATTATTTCAGTCCGTCAGACCATCCGCCAGACCGAATCCTTTGCACCAAGTTTGCTGGCGGAAATGCCTTTGGCAACTTTTTTTTGCAGTCGCAAGGAAGGAACCGCTTTGATTATTTTGCATCCATTTTCCAGATGCCGTTCCAGTTTTCCGGCGGATGAATGACGAGCGTGGCGCAGCGGGCGGACAAGGTTTTGCTCGGTCCGTCGGAAAATTCCTTGCCGATGGCGGCAAACATTAGCTGCGCCTCGACGAAACGGCCAAAGTGATATTCGTCGAAAGCTTTTTTGTAGCGCGCGCAAATCTCCGCGAAGTTCGGCGGCGTGCAGGGATTTTCGCACTCGAACAATTCCACCGGCTCGCTTTTGCCTTTCACGATGACGCGGTCAATCAGGCGATGCTGTCCCTGCGCGCTGAATTGCGCGAACGCGTCGCGCGTCACGAGCAGGCGCGCGCCGTAGTATTTCGTAAGCGCCTCAACGCGCGCGGCCTCGTTCACCGTGTCGCCGACGAGGCCGTAATCGAGTCGCAACGCGGAACCTTTATTGCCCACCAACACGCCGCCGCTGTGCAGCGCGACGCCGTAACCAAATAATTTTTGCACTTCCGGCGTGAGCGTGGCGCGCAGATTTTCCATGGCGGAAATAAGTTTCAGCGCGGCGCGGCTGGCGCGGTCGGCGGCGTCCGCCTGTTTTTGCGGCGCGCCCCAGTAACTTAAAAACTGGTCGCCGAGAAAATGTTCGAGGTTGCCTTCTTCGCCCATGATGGCGCTCGTTTGCGCTTCAAAAACTTGATTGAGCAGATCGAACATTCCTTTCGGACCGAGCGCCTCGGCGAGCGGCGTGGAATTACGCAAATCGGTCAACAGCAAAACGACGTTGGCGCGGCGCGGTTCCATTGAGCCGGGATCGGCCAGCACGGCTTCGAGCACGCGCGGCGAAAAATATAGTCCCATCGTGTGCTTCAACTTCATGCGCTCCAACCGCTCGACGACAAAATCGTAAACGAAGGTTGCGAGGCCGATGAGCATCAGCACGAGCAGCGGCGGCATCACGGGCAAAACGAGGTTGGCGTGGTTGTAACAAATGATGGAAGCGAGAAAAAATGCGCCGCCCAAAAGAAAAATCAGGAGCAGCCGCTTGAACGGCGCGCGGATGAACTGGCAAAAGCCGGCGGCAATAAATCCGGCGAGCGCAATGAACAAACTCGCGGCGAACGGCGGCAGTTCGCGGAGCAGTTCGCCGTGCAAGGCGGCGTTGATAATTTGCAGATGAATTTCCGGGCCGGCCATCGCTTTCGGATCGAACGGCGTGTCGTGAACGTCTTGAAAAATTTCCGCCGTCGGGCCAACGAGAATTATTTTGCCCGCAAAATCTTTTCCGTTGTGATAGGTCTTTTCCCACAGCTCGGGCGAAAGCACGTCGCCAATGGGAATCGGTTTGTAGCCGTCGCCGGGACGCGCGGTGTAGCGAAACAGTTGTTCGCCAAAGCCGCTGGGAATGAGATCAGCGCGGCCAAATTTGCGGAGCGCGCGGGCGTCCATGGATTCGAGAATAGTTTCGGCGGGCAGAATGTCGTCGATTTGTGCGCCGGTCTGGCGATAGCGCGCGCGCCGCAAAATGCCGTCGAAATCCGGCCAGATGTTGACGTAACCGAGCCGGTCGTCGGCCACCGGCGAATTGGTTTCGCTCGTCTGCACGACGGACGAATTGGGGAATTCCAGCTCCATGAAATCGCCGCGCCCGGTTTTTTTGGCGCTGATGTTATAGCCAATGACAACGCGGTCTTTATACTTTTCGAGCGCGGCGCGGAGGGCGTCGTCGCCATCGTTTTGCGAGGCGAAAACCAAGTCGAATAAAATTACTTTTGCGCCCGCGTCCGAAAGTTTTTCGATGAGCCGCGCCCAGACGGCGCGCGACCACGGAAAAGTATTTTGCAAATTTTTCAGGACGGGTTCGCGCTGAATTTCTTCGTCGCTGAAGTCGGCGGCATAAACCGGCTTGTCAATGCCGATGAGGACGAGGCGGTCATCCATTGGCGTTTTGCGGCCGAGCCGAGCCTGCCAGTCCTGCGCGGAAAACTCCATTTCCTGCAACGGCACAAACCCGCGCTGCCACAAAAACAAAAATACCAGCGTGCAGACCGCGCAGATGGCGAGGACGATGGCGGTGCGGCGGGCGGCGGGTTTCATCGTTTGGTTTTGGGTGAAAACGTAATGCTGCCGCAGGTTATTCATCGGGCGCAACCTTGACAATTTAATACAGGTGTTAAGTTAGTCTTGTAATCCCACGGCGGTGCAAACATGAAAACTTTTTCTCTTCTGGCCGGCTTGGCCGTTTGCACCCGCGTATCGGCGCTGGCAGTGACCCCGCTGACAGAAAGCACTTTCACGGAAATTATCCGCACGGCAGATGTGCTCGCCGCCGCCAATAAATCCGTGACGCCCGCCGTGACGAACACGGTTTTCAAAGTGCCGGATTTGGTTCGCACCGGCCCGGCGTCGCGCGTGGAAATGACCGCGCCGGATCAAACCATTACGCGCGTCGGCGCGAACACGGTTTTTACTTTTGAGCCGGGCGGAAGAAATATTCTATTGGAAAAGGGCAGCGTGTTGTTTCATCCGCCGGCTGGCGTTGGCGGCGGAACGGTTCGGTATCGCGGCACGGCGGCGGCGGTGCTGGGAACGACGATGGTTTGCGCGGTGCTGCCGGACGGCCGTTTCAAAATTCTCGATCTCGAAGGGCATGTGCAGGTGACGTTGAAAAATAATACGCACATTTTGCTGGAGGCCGGGCAGATGGTGATTGTGTCGCCGGATGGAAATGAGTTCAGCGCCATAATGGTTTTTAATCTGGAGCAACTTGTTTCCCGCCTGTTGTTGGTCACGGGCTTTTCAAATCCGTTGTCGTCGCTGCCGTTCATCACCACCGCAATCCAATTGCAAAACGACCAGATTCTCGCTGGCACGTTGCCGAACCTCGTGTCGTTTCTGACGGCCAGTCTGGGGCTGGACATCATGCCTGTCCGACGGCTTCCGCCGTGGATGGTGAATGCGCCCGACCGCACGCAGGTTTATGTTTCCCCGACGCAAACTTTTCCCAATCAGCCTTGGTATGGTGGTTTTCACAGCGACGTCGGCAATTGACAAGCCCAAACATTTCCCCTAGAAATTTCAATAATATGAAGACGAAATATTTGCTACTGTTCGCGCTCGCCGGACTGGCGTTGCCGCTTTACGCCGCGCCGTTGACGGAAAGCACGTTCACGGAAATCATCAATGACGTGAACACGGTGTCTGCCACTGGCGATGCCACGACGGCCAAGTCGGGCGATATTTTGAAAGCGCCGCAGCGCGTCCGCACCGGCCCGCAGTCGCGCGCGGAACTCACCGCGCCGGATAAGACAATTACACGCGTCGGCGCGAACACGGTTTTTTCCTATGCGGACAGCGGACGCACTTTGAATTTGGAACAGGGCAACGTGCTCTTTCACGCGCCGAAAGGTCTCGGCGGCGGCACAATCAAATCCGGCGGCGCGGCGGCGGCGGTGCTCGGCACGACGTTGATTATGTCAGCCACGACCGGCGGCGGGTTCAAAGTAATTTTGCTGGAAGGTAAAGGCAAAGTTACTTTGCCAAATGGAAATTCCGTAACGCTCAAAGCCGGCCAGGAAGTTTTCGTGCTGCCGGGCGGAACGGAATTCAGCAAGGTTTTCAGCATCAACTTGGACAAGCTCGTCGCCGGCTCGCAATTGGTCAAAGGCTTTTCGCATGACCTGTCTTCGTTGCCGCTGATTCTGCTGGCGATTCAAGATCAGGATTTCCAGATTAAATCCGGCGCGTCGTCCGATACCGGCCAGCCGCCGGAATTTTTCCTGCCGCCATCGCCGCCCGGCAATGGCCAGAACGTGCTCGACCCCGCCACCTACGACACGGCGGCGCACCCGCCGTTGAATAACCGGCAGTTCAATTCGCTGAATCAAAGCAAATCAGGTCCACCGCCTAGCAACGTCGGACCCGGCGGCCGCCCCACCACCACGATTGGATTCCGTGGATAATTTTTATTTTATGAGCCTAAAAAAATATTTTCTCACGGGCGCAATTGGGTTGGTCGCGAGCGTGACCGCCTTCGCGCAAATGCCGAACGCCAGTCAGCAGGTGGATTCCGTCCAGCAACGCCACCAGCTTGATCAGGCCGCGCAAATGATGATTGCCACGAACGCCGTGCCGGAACTTTACGCCGGTGAATCCAGCGATGTCGGCCCGCAATCCGTCCTTCAAACCAAAACGCGCCGCACCTACATCGAGGCGTTTGCCGACGCGCAGTATTTTTATACGGATAATATGTTCCTCGCGAATCAGAAGAAACAAGGCGCTGATGTTCTCGTCAGCACCGTGCAAGCTGCGCTCGCGCCGACCGCGTATGATTTTGCCGACGGAAAACTCGCGCCTCGCCTCGGCTTCCAGCAGCAATGGTTCAACTACGGTTTGAGCGGTCCGCAAACGGTGGATGCTTACAATCTCAACACCCATACCTTCAGCCGCGCCAATCTCGACCAATTTGATTTCAACGCCATGACCATTTTCAGCGACGTGTCATGGAGCAAACAAAATTGGACTTTCACCGCTGGCGGTTTTTATCGCCAGCTCAACGACGATCAAAACACCGACCAATTTTATAACGAATACGTCCCGAACTGGGCGATCCGCCGCGATCTCTTTACGAGTGATAAAACCGCCATTTCCATTGGATACGAAGGCGATGCTCGCCTGACCGACACCGCGAACAATCCGCCGCTGAACGGCAGCAATTTTAACAACCGCATGGATAACAGCCTCGTCGTCGCCGGCAGTTGGCGTTTGTGCAGTCATGTGATTTTGCAGCCGTCCTACCGTTTTCAACAAACTCATTTCACCACCACTTGGCGCGATGATTATTTGAACTCCTTCGGCCTCGCGCTTTATATTCCACTCAACGACTACGTCACCCTGCGCGGCTACGTCAGCTACGACATTTTGAAGACCGACGGTTTCTATGTGCAGAACAGCGATACGCTCAACGCCGGTGGTGGATTGAATCTCACCGTCCGTTTCTGAAATAAATAATCACTGCGCCGCGACCGGCAGCTTATGGTAAGTATGACACTCCGCGCAAGTGTCCGCCACGCCGCCGCGCGGACTGTGACACGTCACGCACGTTTCCTTCGGCGGCAACAAAATATCCGCCGTATCCTTGCTGTGAACCGCGTCATGGCACTGCGTGCAGGCAATGTTCGCGTGCGCCGCGTGATTAAATTTCGCCTGCACCAGCCAGTGTTCCGTTTGAATTGGCTTCGTGATTTCCGGCAAGCCGCCAATTGATTTTACTTCGTGACAATACGCGCAGCCGGGAAAAATCGCGCGCGTTACGCCGCTCACATTCCCCACATTTATTTCCGGCGCAGTCGTCGCCGTGCTGAAGAAAATGCGTTTTTCCAAATCCTCACCGCTGCCAAATTGCGTCCGCAAATCCGCCAGCTTCTGCTGAACAAAATTATTTCCGTCCGCGACATTTTGCTTCGCCGCCAAATCCAAATACTGCTTTGGCAGACTCCGCAGATACGCCGACACAAATTCCGCGCTGCCGTGCGGCAATTGCAGTTCCGGCGTCGCCGGATCAAATTGCAGCGAGTGACACACGCGGCAATTTTTCTCAAACGCCACCGGCTTCATAAACGCGCCCGCCGCATCCGGCGAATGACAAAACACACAATCCAACTTTGAGCCACCCGGCAAATTCGGAATCGTCGTGCCCGTCAGATGCAGCGCGTGATTGAATTTCAAAGTATCCGGGTCGCGTAATTTTTCCGTGAGAAAACGAAACTGCGGATGGTCGTCCGCAAAATGGTGGACGAGCGCAAACGGTTTTCCGCCAATGGCCGCCGGCATTTTCGCCGCATTGCCGTGGCAAAAATTGCAGTTAGCATCCATCGTCGCCGCGATTTTTATTCCCTGATGCTCTACATGGCAGAACGAGCAGGAAATTTGCGGCGCATCCGGCTGATGAACATTTTTGCCCGCGTGACATTTCAAACACGCCTCGTCAATCGCCGTCGGCCCGGCCGCTTTGGCGAACACGAGTTTTTTCAAATCCAAAATTCCCGGCTCCGCGTGCAACGCAACACTCACCATTTCATTCGGCCCGGAATTTCCCGCAACGTGGCACGCACCACAACTTTGATTCAGACGATTCGTCAACGCCAGTGCCGCGAACGCCGCGCCGGAATGCGGACTAGAAACTATTCCGGGGCTGATGAAATTATTCCGCCACGGCGGATTGCCGAGCACGACCAGCAACACCGCGCACGCTGCGGCGATGACCGCGAGCGTTACGCGCCCGCGCCACACGCGTAGCGTCGGCACGGGCGAACATTTTGGAATAGGATTGCAGCAGCTTCCGTCCGGCAACGGACCAGATTCACATTCTCCGCCAGTGCGCGTGCAAACCCAGCGGCCTTTCGTTTCACCTGGTTTGATTTTGAGAACTGGTTTGCATTCCGCCGTCGCGCAGCAATTTCCTTTTTGATCCGGACCGGGCCGACACGCATTGCCTTCGCACGCATGACCGCAAATCCAGTTTTGATTTGGCCGCGCATAATTTTGGGCGTCGAAATCCGGTGCTGGCAGTTGCTCGCTCATCGCGCACCTCCCGAAAATCCGAAGACCAAAATGATGTGCAGCGCGGTGAAAATTAACAGCCCGTAAGTCAGCGGAATGTGGACAAACAACCACAATCGCAACGCGAGTTGCAACGCGCGGTGATAATCCAGCCCGTCTTTTTGGCGGACGAGCGCGCCAAGTCGTTCGATTTTTTCTTTTTCCATGTCGTTGGCGAAACGGCGCAGGTCTTCGAGTTCCGCGAGCAGCGCGCTGACTTCGCGACGCGATTCAGCCAGATGGTTCCAGAAATTTTTTGGGCCGGAGAAAAACGGCGCTAGCCGCTTCGTGTAAAATTCCGCGATGACCAAAGATTTTGCATCCGCGCCGAGCGAAAGTTTTTCCACCTCGGTTTTTAACGCGTGGCGTAAAGCGGGAATTTTTTCAAAAATGACCTCGCCGCCGCGCGTCGCCAGCCGACGTGGCAGCACGCGGCTGAAAAATAATCCGACCATGCCACTGCCGCTGACCAGCACGAATAGCCAAGCCAGCACGACCTCAAACCAGCCGTGCGGCGCGCGGAAATTCAGGTGGATGAGAAACAGCAGCGTCGTGAAAAAGCCGAGATAGATGTGGATTTGCAACCACGTCTCGGATTTGCCGAGCGGCAGGAACGGCAGTTTTTTCCGCACGTTGTAGATTGTCAACACGAACATCCCCGCGAGCAGCGCCCAGCCGGTGAGATAGGCGTAGTTCGGCAGCGTGTTGGATTTTCCATTCAACCACAACGCGCCCACCGTTGCGGCAATCAGCGCGAACAAACCAAAAGCAAGTTGTCGGCGAAAGCGTTTCATAACTTTAACCACTTCGAAAGCGAATCCAGATTGTTCAAATTCATCCGCGTGAGCGCGCCGTGCGGGCACGCGCGTTCGCAGGCGGGGCCGCCGTGGTTTTCCACGCAGAGGTCACATTTGGTCGCCTTCGTGATGGGTTTCATTTCCTGATCCATGAGAAATTCACCGCGTTCGTCGCGCGCCTCGACCATGCGGATGGCGTCGTAAGGACAGTTCGTGAAACAGGATTTGCAGCCGATGCACGTCGTGGGATTGATAACAACCTGTCCGGCAAAAGACTCGCGGTGAATCGCGCCAGTCGGACAGCCGATCATGCAAACCGGATCGGCGCAGTGCATACAGGCATTGGCAATCATGAGCCGCCCGGCGCTCGGCCCGTGGCGCAGAAAGCGCGGATTATTGTCGTGCGTCGAGGCGCAGGCGCGCACGCAATCGTCGCAGCGCGTGCAACGGTCGAGGTCAATCACCATCGAAGCCGTGCCGTTAAAAAAACGGTTCTCGGTGAGAAATTCCAAAATCTCTGCGCCGACTTTTTCGCGCGTGGCAACTTCGGGTGGTGCGGAATCAAACTCGTCTTCATGCTTCGCGACGAGCGGCGGCAGTTCGTTTTTCGGCAGCGACGGCAAAACAATTTCTTCCATCACGCGCGTTGGCACGACGAGCAAATGCGTGTAGCCGATGGCGCGCAGCGAGAATTGAAAATTCACCGCCGCATCTTTATTGCGCCAGTTGTGGGCGATTTCGTTGAGGCCGAAAATCTGTCCCGCGCCGATGTAATTCAACGTGCGTTCGCCGCCGCCGAATTTCTGGCTCACGCGCGCGAAGCCGGCGCGCAACAGCACGATGCCGTTTGGATAATCACCTTCGCCAACAATGACAGGCTCTTTCTCCGGGCGCACGCTGCCGGATTGCGCGAGGCGTTTGTATTCGCCCGACCAGTCGTAGTCGCCGTAAGTCGAAAATTCCACGGCCTCGGCCACGCGACCAAGCTGTTCTTCTGACAGATTTTTGAAGAGCGGCGTGGCGCGAAGATACGAAGCCAGCGCGCGTTCGCGGTAAATCCTGTTGATGTGCGCGCGCAGCGCGTCGTCGTATTTCATCAGGTCGCGCAGACCCTGCCAGCGGATTTCCAAAAGTTCTGCGTCGTCGCTGTCGGCAAAAATTGTGGACGTGCGCGCCATGCGGCTCAACGCGGCAATCTCGCCGAAAAATTCGCCGGCGGTCATCTGCGCCGTGCGGTGCTGGTCCAAAATGCGCGGCACGTCCTGCAAAAAAACGCGCGTCTCTTTTTCGTTTTGCCGTGCGCTGACGCCGGAACTTTGTCCGAGCAGGGTGCGCGGCAACATTTCCGGCGGACGCGAACGATTCCAAAGTTGCGCGAGCGTGCGGAAGACGCCTTTTTTATTCGTGGCCTGACGTCCCAGCAGCGACGGTGCGAGATCAGGTTTTAACACCACGCGCGCTGCGCCTTGCAAAATCAAAAACGCCGACGTGCCGTAATCGCCCTGGCGCATGATGATTTCGCCCTTGCGAAACTTCAGGATGCGCATGTCGTTGCGGATGATTTCGCGAAGCGGCGTGCGTTTGGGAAATTTCTCCGCATCCATCCCGCTGAACGGCGCGGTGGCCAGCAACCGCTCCACATCCGCGTCGGTCATGTTCGCGTCGAACGCGGCGTCCCAGCGTTGCGGGCGTTCGAGAATGGTCGGGGCGGCGGGCATTTTTAGTTCGGAATTTTTTTAAGCATCCAAAACCAAATCGTTTTTCGGTCGGCAAACGCAGGTGAAACAACTGCCGGCTTCGGGCGTGGCGTCGGGCTTCTTCAAATAATCCACGTCGCCGGATTTGATGGCGACGACGCACGAACCGCAACTGCCCGCGCAACAGCCGGAATCAATCTTCACACCTTGCGCCTTGGCAAATTCCAAAATATTTTCCGCCGCCGGATCCCAGCGCACCGTCTTGTTCGAGCGCGCGAAGGTCACATTTATTTTTGCGAGATGAACCGTTTCACTTGGCGATGGCGCGGTCGTTTTTTTCTTCACCGTCGCCGGGCCAAACGCCTCGAAGTGGACGACGCTGTCCGGCACGCCCCACGCTTCGAGGCCGTCCGTCAGACTTTTCATGAATGCGCCGCTGCCGCAAAGGTAGTATTCAAAATTGTTCGACGGCAAAATTTCCTTCAAAAGCTCAATGCCCACGCGGCCTTCGTGATGAAAGTCTTTTCCTTTCACATCGCGCTCACCGGGTTTGCTGTAAGCGATGTGCAAATGGATGTTGTCATTTTCCGCCGCCAGTTTTTCCAGTTCGGCTTTATGGATGTGTTCGCGGACATTGCGGACGCCAAAGAAAAAATACGCCTCGCGTTTCGAGCCGCTCGCCGCAATCGCGCTGGCCATGCTCAACATCGGTGTGATGCCGACGCCGCCCGCGAGCAACACGACGGGGTTCGTTTTCGTCATGTCCAAAAAGAAATGGCCGGTCGGCGCTTTGACGTTGAGGATGTCGCCTTCTTTCACCACGTCGGTGAAAAAACTGGAACCAGCACCGTGTGGCAATTCCGGTTTGTCCGGCGGCGCTTTTTCTTTTTTGATGGTGACGCGGTAATACTCTTTTTGATGCGGACTGTCGGAAAGCGAGTAACAACGAATCAAAGGTTTATCGCGTCCGGGCACATCGAGTTGAAATGTGAGATACTGGCCGGGCTTGAACTGCGGCAGCGGACGGCCGTCGTGCGGCTTCAAATAAAATGCGTTCACGTCCTCGCACTCGGGATTTTTTTTGACGACGGAAAATTTCCGCAAACCGTTCCAGCCGGTTTGCGCCGATTCGGCCTCGCGGCAACGAAGTTTCGTTTCGGCGAGTTGGGCGTGCAGTTTTTCCAGCGCGACGTGCTGCTGCCGGTTCTCGGCCAAAACGCGGAGGAGCGAACGGAAAATTTCCAATGCGAGCCACGCGAGCAGTCCGGCGAGCAGCGCAATGCCGGCGGCGAAGCTCAAACTGCCTCCGCTGGCGACGCGCAGGGAATCAATTAGGGTTGCATTCACGCTGCCACTCCATTAACCAATTTGTCGCCGTGAGTAAAACAATTTGTCGCCCTCTCATTGCCGGATTGCTGCTGGCCGTCGTCGCAACGCGCGGCGCGGACACGCCGCCAAAATTTCTTGGCGCGAATTCCTGCGCCGATTCCAGTTGCCACGGCGGCGGCGGCCAGAATCAAAACCAGTTCCTCGTCTGGTCGCTCAAAGATTTTCATTCGCAACGACCAGCGGCAACGCTCACGACGGCGCGCGCAAAACAAATTGCCGATGCGCTGCAAATCAAAGATGCGACGGCGGACGCGCGCTGCACGACCTGCCATGCGCCGCTGCATGACGTGCCGGAAAATCTGCGCGGCGAAGATTTCAAGGTGAGCGAAGGTGTTTCGTGCGAAAGCTGCCACGGCCCGGCGGAGAACTGGATTCGTTCGCACACGCGGACGGATTATACGCACGCCGACCGCACGGCGACGGGAATGCGCGACCTGCAAAATCTTTACGTCCGCGCGAACACTTGCGTTGCGTGTCATCAGAATGTGGATGCCGACATTCTCAAAGCCGGTCATCCTGAATTAATTTTTGAACTCGACGGCCAAAGCGTCGCCGAACCAAAACATTGGAGCGCGGACAAAAACGGCAATGGCGCGCAGGCGTGGCTCGTCGGACAGGCGGTAGCGTTGCGCGAAATGAGCTGGCAACTTGCCAAGGAAACTTCACCGACGGAAAATCAGGAGAATCGTTGGTTAGCCCTGGTCTGGGTTTTGAAACAGATAGATGGAGCAGATGCCAGCTTGCCTGCCGATGTTAGAGATTCAATGGGAACTCATGCGAGCAATCAAAAATGGGCCGACCAGCTTGCTCACGCTGCTGCTAATATCGAATGGACTTCCGCTCTTTCACGCAAATGTCTGAACCAACTTTTAGACAAGAATCATCTTGGGTTCGGAGGTGATACAGACTTTTCCAATGAATACCAAGCCCGCCGCGCCGAGCGTCTAGTGCTCGCGCTCGACCGTTTGGTTGCCGCATTACCGGAATTGAAAAATAACGAGCCGGTGCAAGCCTCACTCAACCAATTATTCAAACTTGCGCAGTCCATTCCTGATTTCGATCCAAAACAGTTTGCCGATGCGCTGGAAAAGTTTTCCGCCGCCGTCAACGCGCGTTAAAAATTTTCTTTTGCGTTTGTCCGCCGGACATTCGCCACCGTTTTTCCTACCGTTGATCGCGCGACCGGCTTACGCTGTCTGCGCATGGCAATTCTCGGCAAACGCAATTCGCTCGCGATCATCCGCGCGTCGCAGCCCGGTCTGTATCTCGACGGCGGCGAGCTCGGCGAAATTCTTTTGCCCGGCCGCTACATTCCCGCCGGTCTCGCGCCGAAGCAAAAGCTGGATGTTTTTGTCTATCGCGATTCCGAAGATCGCCTCGTCGCCACCACGGAAAAACCGCACGCGCTGGTCGGCGAATTCGGCTACATGAAAGTCATCAACGTGAATCCGCAGATCGGCGCGTTTCTCGATTGGGGACTCGCGAAAGATTTGCTCGTGCCGTTTCGCGAACAGGAAATCCCGTTGCGCGTCGGCGATTGGGCGGTGGTTTTTGTCGCACTCGACGCGCAGACGAATCGCATTCTCGCCAGCACGCGGCTCAATCGTCATCTCAATCGCGACACGCCCGCGTATCGCGACGGGCAGCCGGTCAGCATTCTCGTCACCGCCAAGACGCCGCTCGGCTACAACGCCATCGTGGACAACGCGCATTTCGGTTTGCTTTACAAAAGCCAGCTCGCCTACGCGCTCAAGATTGGCGCACGCATGAAAGGTTTTGTCCGCACCGTGCGCGCGAATGGAAAAATTGATTTAAGCCTTGATGCCGTTGGCTATAAACGCGTCGCGCCGCTGACGGATTTAATTGTCACGGCGCTCAAAATGAGCGGCGGCAAATTGACATTTGACGACAACAGTTCGCCCGTCGAGATTCGGCAAAATTTCAACGTGAGCAAAAAAGCCTTCAAGCAGGCGCTTGGAAAACTTTACAAAACGCGGCGCATCGAATTTCTTAAACCCGGAATTCAACTGCTGGAAAATGAAACGTGGGCGCCGGGCGCGCGATTAAAACCAAAACCATGAAAGACCAAATCATCCGGTTGCTGGAACAAAAAGATTATGTTCCTTTAAGTTTTGAAAATTTGCAGCGTCACCTGCGCGTGACGCCGGAGCAGGAGCCGGAATTTCAGCGCATGCTTCGCAAGCTGGAACGCGATGGCGAAATCGTGCAGATCAAAGGCGCGCGTTACGCGCTCGCCAGCGATGCGGATTTGATTCCCGGTCGCATCCGCATGAACCGCGCGGGCAAAGGTTTTTTGCAGCCGGACGATTCCAACTTGAAGGAAATTGCCATTGCCGAAAGCGCCACTGGCACGGCGTTGCATGAAGATCGCGTGCTCGTGCGCCGCGATGTGCGCCGGAAAAATTTTCGCGACGGCGACACCGAAACCGGCACAGTCGTCCGCATTTTGGAACGCCGTCGCACACAGATTGTCGGCACGTTGCAACAGAGCAAAAGTTTTCTCTACGTTGTTCCCGATGACCCGCGCATTCCGCACGATGTTTATGTGACGCCGCCGCGCGATGTCGGTCGTCCCGCGCGCGTGGGTGACAAAGTGGTCGTCGAACTGCGCGAATGGGAAGAGCGCAACGCCAATCCCGAAGGCGAAATTGTCGAAGTCCTCGGCGCGCCGGATGAAGAAGGCGTAGATATGCTTTCGGTTTTGCGCCAATACAATTTGCCGCTGCATTTTCCAAAAAATGTTTTGGCCGAGGCGCATGCCGTCGGCTCAACGGTTCACGAAAAAGATCTGGCCGGTCGCCTTGATTGCCGCGCGCACAACGTCGTCACGATTGATCCCGACGACGCGAAAGATTTTGACGACGCGATTTGTCTCGAAAAAATTTCGCCGGAGCAATGGCGCTTGTGGGTTCACATCGCGGACGTGTCGCATTACGTCAAACCGGGAACGGCGCTCGACGAAGAAGCGCGCAAACGCGGCAACTCAACTTACCTCGTGGACCGTGTGATTCCGATGCTGCCGGAAGCCTTGAGCAACGAACTTTGCTCGCTCAAACCAAACGTGGATCGGCTGACGAAGTGCGTGGAATTTTTAGTTTCGGCGGATGGGCGCGTGTTGAGCACGAAATTTCACGCTGCCGTCATTCATTCTCAAAAGCGTTTCGCTTACGCGCAAGTGCTGGAAATTTTGCAACACGCACCGGCGGACGATCCGATTGAACAAATGCTGCATTCGGCGCATCAGCTCGCGCAAAAAATCCGCAAGCATCGTTTCAAGAATGGTTCACTGGAACTGGATTTTCCCGAAACGAAAATCCGGCTGGACGAAAATGGAAAAATTTTACGCATCGAGAAAAACGAGAACGACGTGTCACATCAGTTGATCGAGGAATATATGTTGCTCGCAAACGAAGCCGTCGCGACGCGGCTGATGAGTTTGCGGACACCCGCGATTTATCGCGTGCACGAGGAGCCGGACGCGCGGCGTTTGCAGGAATACCGGCAGGATGTTTTGGCGCACAATGTCCAATGTGGCAACTTGAGCCAGCCCGCCGAAGTGCAAAAACTTTTATCGAAGCTCGGCACATTGCCGATTGGTCCGGCGCTCAAGATTGGTTTTCTGAAATCGCTTATGCGTGCGTGCTACTCGGTCGAGCCGCTCGGTCATTACGGACTCGCGAAGAAAAAATACACGCACTTCACCTCGCCCATCCGCCGCTATGCCGACCTCGTCGTGCATCGCGCGTTGTTTGATAAAATCGCGGCGAAAGAATCCGCGCTGAAAGAAATCGCTGAACATATTTCCGTCACGGAAAGAAATTCCGCCGACGCCGAGCGCGACAGCAAAGACGTGAAGTTGTTTGCGTTCTTGAAAGTGCAATTGGAATCCGGCGAGCCGATAAAATATCCCGCGCTCGTGACGGACGTTCGCAACTTCGGATTTTTTGTGGACGTGACCGGACTTGCGATGAGCGGCCTCGTGCCGTTGTCCACGATTGAAGATGACTTTTATGTCTTTGACGACCGTCGTCGCAATCTCGTTGGCCGCCGCACGCGCCGCGTGATCAAGCTGGGCGATAAACTCACGGTGCAAGTTGCCAAAGTGGATTCGTTCAAGAAGCAGGTGGATTTTTGTCTGGCCGTGGAAGAACGCAAACCTGCGCCGTTGCGTCCGCAAGCATCGCGTCCTGCGCCCGCGCGTCCGCAGCAATTTTCACAGCCCAAAAAATCTGCGCCGTTTCGACAAGAAAATAAACGTCCGGCATTCACGCCCGCCAACAAATCGCACTGGAAAAAATCGGAGCAAAAAGATTCCCGTCCGTCGTCCGCACGCAGGTCGGATTCGCGACCGCAAGATTCGCGTTCAACTTCAGCGCGACGGGAAGATGCGCGTCCACCGGAATCGAAGCCGATGTTCCGCACGTCCGGTTCGCAATTGCCCACCTCGCAGCGACCATTGATGAAAGCCAGTAACAGCGGCAATTTTTCCAAGCGCCGCCGTTGAGGTTGCAGCGCGCGCGGCAAACCGAAAAAATGTGCGGAAGCAAAATGTCCGCCTTGCAACTTTTCGGTGGCGAATGATAATTCCATTGTGAGCAGCCGAGAAACCGTCATTGAATTTGTCAGCAGACTGCCGGCCGAAATGCCGCTGGCGGAAATTGCGCGGGAGATTGAATTGCTCGCCGGCCTCCAGACCGCGCGCGAACAGGCGCGCAACCGCGAGGGAATTCCGGCAGAAAACGCCCGCAAGCTGGTGGACGCATGGGCTTCAAAGTAATTCTCACGCCGCAGTCGCAGGACGATTTGGAAAACATCGTCACCTTCATCGCCAGAGACAATCCCGGACGCGCCCGCACTTTTGGCAATGAACTGATTGACCGCGCGCCGGCCACCGCTGCTTTTCCAGAACTTGGCCGCGCCGTGCCGGAGATTGGCGAGCCAACCGTCCGCGAAATCATCCACGGCGCATATCGGATCATCTACGAAATTTTTTCCGACCGTGAAATTATTTATGTGCTGCGCTTCTGGCACGGCGCGCGCGGCGAACCAAAAATCAAATCAGCGGTTTGATTTTGAAAGCCCGTAGGAGTGGCATCTTTGTAGTTGGAAAATTAAAAACGACCAAAGCTCCGTCTTGTCGCGCCGTAGCCGGAGGCGAAGGCGGAAGGAGCGAAATCTTCTGGTAAAGAATATGTCGCCCCGACGGGGCTAGAGAATTTTTGGTTTGGGTTTCTACAAAGATGTCGCGCCTACGGCGCTGGGAATTTTTATTCTTTTTTCAAAAGAATGGGCGGCTTCCGCGGATGATTATGATCGTATAAAAATAGAAAAGCCGAATCAAAATTATGCGTGTAGAAATGTTCTGAAACCATTTCTGGAATTAAAGAAAACGATGAGCTCTTAAAACGATCCATTATTATTACGAGCCAGATTTTGTTGCACTTTTTTCTGTAAACCTCACAAAGAATATTTTTCTCATCAAGAATTTCCTGAATTTGCTGTGGATTTGCCGTGGGCAGAAAACTGACTAGAGGTGCAGTCCAATCACTTTTTTGCCACTCCCTTTTTTCGACAGATAATGAATGAACGCCTTTCAACTGAATGTCGTAAATTTTCCAAACTTTTCCTTCCGCTAGATTTGATAACGACTGTTCAGTTAAGTCAGCAAATCGTTCGGCGATACGTTGAACCTCGGATTTTCCACAATAAAAATTAAGATCAAACTGAATAGTTACATAAACGGATGGCAACTCTTTGCCATCATAAATGGATTTAGCTAGAGCAATAATTCTATTTCTTAAACCTTCTCTTTGCTGTAGCGGGCGTTGAGTTTTGGAAGCTGTTTCACGGTAAAAACCTGTAATTTCAACCCCCACAATTTCGTTTGCATCTTTGATTAAAAAATCAGGTTTTTCATCAGGAAAAATATTTCCATGAGGGAAATTTGAAAAGCTCTCCTTGAATTTATTTAGATAGAAAAGCTCTAGCTGTTTATTCACAAAATTTACAGTCGTCAGACTTAAACCAACTCCGGCTCTGCAATTTTCTTCGGCGGTTTAGCGAGCGGCGTGCCGTCGGGCGCTTCGGGATACTCGAAGATTTTCCCCTCGAAATTGCGGATGACCACGCGGTCGGCGTTGTGGCTCAAAACGTATTCGGGATTCACCGGCACTTTGCCGCCGCCGCCGGGCGCGTCAATGACGTAGGTCGGCACGGCGTAACCGGTCGTGTGCCCGCGCAATTTTTCCATGATCTCAAGCCCCTTGCGGACGCTGACGCGCAGGTGCGCGGAGCCGGAAATCAAATCGCACTGGTAAATGTAATAGGGTTTTACCCGGCACATCAAAAGTTTTTGGACGTGCGCTTTCATCACATCCGCGTCGTCGTTGACGTGCTTGAGCAACACACTTTGGTTGCCAAGCGGAATGCCCGCGTCGGCAAGGCGACCCATCGCATCGCGCACTTCGGTCGTGAGTTCGCGCGGATGATTCGAGTGAATGCTCATGAAGAGCGGATGAAACTTTTTCAGCATCGCGCAGAGTTCCGGCGTGATGCGTTGCGGCAAAAATGTCGGAATGCGCGAACCGATGCGGAGAAATTCAATGTGCGGAATCGCGCGCAGGCGACTCAATAAATTTTCCAGTTTGTCGTCGCTCAAGAGTAGCGGGTCGCCGCCGCTCAAAAGCACGTCGCGGATTTCGGGATGTGCGGCGATGTAGGCGATTTGCTTGTCGAATTCAGGATGAAAATCGTAGCCGGTCGCGTTGCTCACGAGC
>DATCFH010000205.1:0-18957 GCA_036509625.1 Verrucomicrobiia bacterium | reverse complement strand
CTCAAATTAAATAAAAGTTAGAGACTCCTTACGTCGTCTCCTACTTGATTGAGGTGCGCGGCATTATTTTGACGCGCTGCAACGCGACCCGGACGTGGTGATGGCGCACGCAGCGGCGGCGCAGATTTTTCGAGCGCGCCGGTGACATATATTTTCAGGGAAGGTATCGTTTTTGTGCGAGTATTCTCCGCACAGTGCCGTAGATGGAAGCAAAACCATGCCCAGTAATAAATCGTTGCATCTTTTCTGGTTCTTTTGATTGCCAAACTGTTATGCCAGCAAGAATCGGCGCGACAGTATAAGTATTGTCTTCCTTCGCTATAAACCTTTGATACCAAATACCTCCACCGCTTACGCCATTGTAGGATTTAGGAAATTCTTCAATGCCAGTTAAAAGGCGCAGCTTAATGTAATCAAAATTATTTCTGGTTTCTATGCCAACAAGATTGCCCTGTATGACGGCCGCAGTTGTATTAACCATTCTGTATTCCTCGCCGTTTACAATTATTTTTGTTTCTTCGATTTTCTCACTAGGAACGCCAGCCACAGACCAGTTAAATTTGGCAAGGTCATTACGAAAGACATTCGTGTCTTGTTTTTCAAGATCGTAAAAAGCAACAAGCCTACGAAGTGTGCGAAGTAGATTTATGTCGCGTATGATAACAAAAGATAAATCCGGCCCATCTGCCGTGTAGTCTTCGTATTCGTCGTGTTCTATTGCAATATGCTCAAAGAAATTTGGTTCCACCCAAAACTGATGTGCCTTCTCTGACACCACTAGCGCAAAGCGGCTGGCGGCTAAAAAATCAGTAGCACAATGACCGGCGGTTAGTATGCCTTCGTAACCAAAACACTTCACATAAACACCCGAATAAACTGAATTATCCAATAGGCAGGCAATCGCTGTATGGCGATGAATTGTATCTACGCTGCCCGCCAGATGTTTTTCTATTTCCGACACTGGTATCGGTGGAAGTCCACTTTTTGCTTCCATAATTTCAGGATTTTAATTCCGTTGGGACAAATTATCCCTTCACACCTTTTTCTTTTTCGCGCAGGCAATGGGTGAGAAACGGCAGCAATTGTTTCTTGCGCGACACGACATCGCGCAGTTCGTAGATGCCCGGCTCGAGGCGCGGATGGTCAATGCGCTTGATGAATTTGATCTTCATGGTTCGACAATTCCCAAGTCCCGGCAGATTTTCCGGGCGAGAAATTTGTTGATCTCGGTGTGGCGCGGCACGGCGGAGCGAAGATTTCTGGCCGGGTTGCCCCACCACGAATGACTGCCGCCTTCGCGGATGAGCACACAACCCTGCGTCGCCAGATGCCGGATTAGCTCCCGTCGTTTCACACGAGGATGGCTTGTTCTTCGTAATCCGTCTTGGCGGCGGCGAGCGCGTCTTCGCGATTGAACTCCAAGGCTTCTTTCAACGCTGAACGAAGATTTTTGAGAAGCTCGACGCGCGTTTTGCCCTGGGAATTGACGCCGGGAATTTCCTCGACCCAGCCAATCCACCAGCCTTCATCCTGTTTCACGATGGCATTGAAAGTGCGTTTCATGGTTGGACTCTACTCAATCATTTTGGCATTTGCAAATTCACCTTCGCTGCGTTTGGCGGTTTATCCCTTCACGCCTTTTTCTTTCTCACGCAGGCAATGGGTGAGATACGGCAGCAATTGTTTTTTGCGCGACACGACATCGCGCAGTTCGTAGATGCCCGGCTCGAGGCGCGGATGGTCAATGCGCTTGATGAATTTCTCATCGCCAACAACAAGCAGCAATGAACTTTGCGTGGCGACATCCGTGACGAGCAGCGTGGAAAAAAGATACGCGCGCTTGGCACGGTAATCTTCCAGCGCGGCGAGCAGTTCGTCTTTGCGCTTCCAAAATTGCTCGAAGCCGATCTCCTCGATCTGCGCGACGCTGAACTTGACGCCGTTCTCGGCATACTCCTTGCAGTCGGTCGCGACGGCTTGCGGCGCGGGCTTGAGCGTGAGCAGCGAGCCGCTGGCAAAAAGTTTTTCCGTGAACTCGCGCGCGTTGACCTGCGCGATTTCTTCGAGCTTCTTCAAAATTTCCATGTCGCGCGTGGTCGTCGTTGGCGAAGTCAAATTCAGCGTGTCGGAAACGACGCCGGCCAAAAGCAAACCGGCGATTGGTTGCGGCAGTTCGACGTTGTGCCGGAAAAAACAGTCCGCGACGATGGTGCAAGTGGAGCCAACGGGTTCGTTGCGAAATAAAATCGGTTGCTGCGTGGACATCGAACCGAGGCGATGATGATCAATGATTTCAATGATTTCCACTTCGTCCGCGCCTTGCACGGCTTGGGAAAGTTCGTTGTGATCCACCAAAATTAATTTGCGCGAAACGGTTTTCAGAAAATCGGTCTTGGACAAAATGCCGACGGTCTGGCCTTCGCTATCGAGCACGGGAAAGGCGAGGTAGCCGGACGCGGTGGCTTCTTCGCGCACGGCGGCGAGCGGCGCATTTTCGCGGAAGCAGAGAAATTCTTCGTTGAGCACATGGCGCACGGCGACGGCGGCGCGGCAGAGTGACGCGGTGGTGGCGGTGTCGTGCGGCGAGGTGATGACGCTGACATTTTTTTTGCGCGCGGCCTCGACGGTTTTTGCTTCGACGGAAATGCCGCCGGTGACGATGAGGACGCGGACGCCTTCGCGGATGGCGACGTTCTGGATGTCGCAGCGGTCGCCGACGATGACGCAGCATTTCTCCGGCGGAAATTTGTCGAGGCGTGACGCGAAGGACTCCAGGCCCATCGCGCCAATCATCAGAATCAATTCTTCCTCGTGTTCCGCTTCAAAACCGACGACGAGCTGGCCGTCGAGCGTGTGCGCGAGGCTGGACAGCGACGATAAAACTTCCCGCGAATTGTGGCCGAGGCCGGGATTGCGATTGACCGCTGGAAAAAGAAATTTGCTCAATTTGAAAAGCGAAAGCAGGCCGCGACATTTTTGTTCGGCGTCCAGCACCGGCAGGATGCGGAGATTTTTTTCGTCCATCAAGCGCAACGCGTCCGCCGCCGTCGCGTCGGGGCGCACGCTCAAAATTTTTCGCTGCATGACGTCGGAAATTTTCGGCGAAACGTCGGCGATAAATTTTGGCGCGGGCACGCCAAAGGTGTTCAGCACGAAATCAATGCGGTCGTTGGTGTCGCCGCAGCGCGCGGCGACGGCCTCCGTCATGCCGGTGCGGCGTTTGAATTCCGCGTAGCCGATGGCGGAGCAGATGGCGTCGGTGTCCGGGTTGCGATGGCCGATGACGAGGATTTCACTCATGCGAATGGGCGCGAGCCTAACCAGTTTTGGTGATGGCGGCAAGCGGAAGGCGGATTTGACTCCACTTTCACCCGCACGCAGAATAGTTTCATACAATGAACCGACTGCTTTTCTTACTGGGGGCGCTTACTTTTGCCACGTCTGTATTCGCCGCTGAAAAGCCGGCGTTGGACGTGCGTGATTTCGGCGCGAAGGGCGATGGCGTAACCAAAGATACGGTGGCAATTCAAAAGGCGCTCGATACCTGCGCGGCGGCGGGCGGCGGTTCGGTGCTTCTCGGTGACGGCATTTTTTTGACCGGCAGCCTCGTCATCGGTGCGAACACGACTTTGGAAATCGCGGCGAAGGCCAGCCTCGTTGGCAGCGCGGACATCGCGGATTATCCCACTAACATGGTTCGCTGGGAGGGCGAATTTCGCGAGGCGCATCGCGCGCTGCTGACCGCGTCCAACGCCGCGAATGTCACCATCACCGGTGGCGGCACGATTTTTGGCGCGCCGCCCGTTTTGAGCAAATTGCGTAATCCGCGCGGGCCGGTGCTGATTGAACTGACCGGTTGCACCAACGCCGTGCTGGAAAATTTCACCACGCAATACCAGCAGCTTTGGTCGGTCCACATTTTGTTTTGCAAAAATTTCATCGCGCGCGGGCTGACCATTCGCTCCGTCGGCGTGAACGGCGACGGCATTGATGTGGATTCCTGCGACGGCGTGACCATCGAACATTGCGACATCAACACCGGCGACGACGCGATCTCGCTCAAGTCCGGTCGCGGTCTCGCCGCGCAAAGTCTCGCGCATCCGACGCAGAACGTCATTATCCGCGACTGCCGTTTGCACAGTTCCATTTATGCCGCGCTCGGCCTCGGCACGGAAATGTCCGGCGGCATCCGCAAAGTGAAGTTGGAAAACTGCGTCATTTCTGGAAAACAAAATGCCATTTTCATCAAGAGTCGCGACGGGCGCGGCGGTTATATGGAAGATATTTCCGGCGAAAATCTCACCGTGCTGAAATCCCCCACGTTCATCGGCATTGACCTGTTGAGCAAAGGCATTCAGGCCACCGACCCCGTGCCCGGCGACGTGGAAAAATGGCCGCTGGTGCAAAACATCAGCTTCAAAAATGTGCGCGTTCAGGATGTCACCACGCTGGTCGCCGGGAAAAACATTCCCGCCGCGCGACCTGTTGATGGCTTTATCCTCGCCAACATTTCCGGCACCTGCGCCCACGGCATCACGCTTGCCAATATGACGAATGTGAACCTCTCCGGCATCCATATCACCGGCTTTGAAGCGCCGCTCATCTCCACGGAAAACGTCAAAGGCAAAGGCCTCGGACTTTCCGCCGCGAAATAAACGGTGGCGAATCACGGCTGTGCCGGATGCGCCTTCGCCCATATCTTATAATGTTCCAACACCCGTTTGGGCGTGTCCTTGAACCAGCCGTAACCCTTGCGCCGCTCGCGCGAAAGCTCATTCACGTCATCGTGAATTGATTTGTCGCGGTCGCCGTAAATCGGTCTGTCCGTTCCAATTTCGTAATAGCGCGCCCAAAGTGGTCCGTTGCCCGGCGCGTCCACCAGCTTGCGACTTTCCTTGCCGACGGCGTGGAAAGCCTTGCCCTCAATTTTAGTTTTTTCAAACCACGCCACCGCCGCGTGCACCGCCGCGACTTCATTGGGAGTCGGATTCGGCAATTGCATCAGGAACAAAATAATCGTCGCGCTTTCGCTCGAAGCTGCTGCTGGCATCTCGTAATTCCGCGCCGACGCCGGGTGCAACGTGAGTGCATCCTGCTGCTGGCCCCAGACCGTGCGCCGGCCGTTCACGACAATTTGCGCGGCAAGAATGCAATCCACCCCGCGTTTCCAACTCGCCTCTGCCTGCGCCCGCACCGTTGGCGACACAAAGGAAAATTCATTTTTTCCACCCGCCACATCGCGCAAAAAATCCACGACGTGCAGCATTGCGTCATCGTTGAACGTCACCGCGTCGTGATAGCCGCCTTGCAACGGCCAGACCTGCGGCCAGCCGCCATTTGGAAATTGCGCCGCGAAAATATAATCCAGCCCGCGCGCAAAAGATTTTTTCAGGTCGTCCGGGTTATTTTTTGAGGCGGCAATGACCTGCCCCAGAAAACGCAATTCCGCCGTCGTTGCTTCGTTGTCGAATGTGCCGACGTATTCCCACTTCACCTCGCGCGACGGGTCAAAATCATTCGTCCCCAAAAACACCGAGCCGGTCTGCGCCCCGAACATTTCGCCCGGTGCGCGGCGATGCCTGGTGTAATCCGTATTCTTGCACCAGCCGCCCGCCGGCGTCTGGAACGAAACGAGATTATCTGCGATTTCCCGCGCCGCCGCGCCGGCATACCATGCCGCCGAAGCTTTCAAATTCAAACCCTTGGCGTTATGAACTTCCTTCGGCTCCGAGTTCGTCTGCAAACCGTGCGCCAACATTTCCGCGCGCAAAAAATCCTGATCCGCCAGCCGCTGACGCGTGGAATTTTCAAAATAATTTTTCCACGCAGGCAATCCCGCTACGCGCTCTGCGGTCAACGGTGTGGCCGGAACATTCGTGCCGATGATGGCGGCGAAACTTTGCGTGGCCATGCCCAAGGCGGTCGCCACCAAAAAGAATGGCTTGAAATAATTCATGATTGGAATTGCAGACGCAGTGGCGGCGGTGAAAGTTTCGGTCGTTTTGCTATTTCATGCCATCGTTAAGCGTAATTTGCAATGTTTTCATAACCGCGCAGCGTCAGGACGGCGGCGGGTTCGCCCATTTTTTGGTGCGGAATTCAGGGAACCACCACGCGCAACTTTTGTTGTTCAACAGAAAATGTCGCGGGCAGGTTGCCCGCCCATTCGCCGTCCAGCTCAAACGCGGCGGGCAGGTCGCTCGTCATTTCAAATTTTTCTGCGCGCAGACGGAGGATGCGCTGCTCGGATAATTTCCGGCGTAAAATAAAACCGGGCGCGAGGCGCAGCAGCAGCGGCACATTTACTTTTGGGAAAACGCAAACGTCCAATTGGCCATTGCTCAAATGCGCTTCGGGAAAAATGTGAAACGAACCGCCGTAAAATTTTCCATTGCCGAACAGCGCCAGTTCACCTTCCATTTTTTGGCCGTCCGCGCGGATGACGATGCGCGGTTGTTTTTCCGCAAGCGCCTGAAATCCCGCGACGACATACGCCATCGGCCCGGCGGTTTTTTTCAATTTCCAACTGACGAGTTCAATCGCGCGCGCGTCCAGTCCCGCGCCGCCAAGTTGCATGAAATAACGTGATTGTGGTTTGCCATCGTCGAGAAAATCGGCGCGACCAAGATCAATTTTCGTTTCGCGCGCGCGCTTCAAAACTTGCCACGCGTGTTCCAGCTTCAACGGAATTTTCAGTTCACGCGCGAAGACGTTCACCGTGCCGAGCGGCAGCACGCCGAGCCGCGTTTTCGTGAAACCGTCCGGCTCGTCGCCGATGCCGTTGAGGACTTCGTTCACCGTGCCGTCGCCGCCCGCCGCCGCGATGACATCGTAACCCGTCGCCACCGCCGCGTGCGCGAACCGGCGCGCGTCGCCCGGTCCGGTCGTGGCCTTGAGCGCGCACTGCTGCGACAGCTCGTTCAAAAATTTGCGGAAGCGCCACGCCTTGTTGCCACGCGCGGCGGGATTGAAGATGACACAGATGCGCACGCAGGAATGATTTTCTTTTCGCGCCGATAGTCGAGCCGAATCGCGCCGACGGCTTGCGTTTCAACGACATTTTTTGGACACTGCGGGCATGAACGAAGTTTCAGATTGGAAAATTTCCAAGTGGCCGTTTCTCGCCGCCAACGCCGCGTTGATTGCCGCCGCCATCGCCATCGCTTGCAAAGCGCCGCAGCCGGTTACGCACATTGAAATTTATATTTGCATTGGCTGCGTCGCGCTTGGCGCGCTGCTCGGCTGCCTGCCATTTATTTTGGAATATCGCGCGACCTGCAAATTGCTTGATGTCAACGCGGTCACGACCGTGGTGGCGCAGTTGCATGATTTGAAAACGTATTCTTCGCAGGTTGCCGTCGCGACGGAACAATGGGCGCGCATTCAGGAAACTACGAAGGACAGCGGCGAAAAAACCGCCGCCGCCGCGCGCGAAATTGCCGAACGCATGGCCGTCGAAGTCCGGCAGTTTGCGGAATTTCAGCAGAAAATGAATGACACTGAACGCACCGCGCTCCGGCTCGAAGTGGAAAAATTGCGGCGCAGCGAAGAGGAATGGTTGCAGATTCTCGTGCGTATCATGGATCACATTCACGCGCTGCACACCGCCGCCACGCGTTCCGGCCAACCGGAATTGGCGACGCAAATCGGAAGTTTCCAAAACGCCTGCCGTGGCGTTGTGCGTCGCGTCGGCCTCGTGATGTTTGGCGTGGAAGCGGGCGAAAAATTTGACGCGCAAAAGCACCGCGCACACGGCGTGGAAAATCCGCCGGCCGATGCCGCCGTTGCCGAAACGCTCGCTCCGGGAATCACTTTTCAAAGCCGGTTGGTGCGTCCCGCGCTGATTCGTTTGCGCGCGCCGGGCGATCCGGTTATTGCGGAAGTCAAAACCCCGCTTCCGCTCGAAGCGGAATAAATAATTGTTTTGGCCACAGATGGGCACAGATGAAACACATGGGGAAATTTTTGTCCGCAGATTTCACAGATTTTCGCAAATAATAATTTCCAAAATAAATCTGCGGAATCTGCGGATGTCTTTATCTGTGTTTCATCTGTGCCCATCTGTGGCTAGAAATTCTTCCGGCATTTTCCGCGTGTGTTTGGCGGCGGGTTCGCTTACAAGTTTTTCATGTCAGAAAGTTTTCGGCTCAAAGATCAGCCGGTGAGCGAGCGTCCGCGTGAACGGCTCGTGGCGCGCGGGCCGGATGCGCTGACGCACGCGGAGTTGATTGCGATTCTGCTGCGGACCGGTTTGCAGGGCGCAAACGTGGTGCAAGTGGCGCAAAACATTTTGCAGAAATTTGGTTCGCTGAACGCGCTGGCGCTCGCGACGGTGGATGAGTTGAAACAGATTGCCGGCGTCGGTCCGGACAAGGCAGCGACGCTGGTGGCGGCGTTCGCACTGGCGCGGCGCATGGAACAGGAACGGCGCGAGGAATCGCCGGTGCTGGACAATCCGGCGACGGTCGTGAGCTTCATGCGCGAGACGAACCGGCTGCTGAACGTGGAATCATTTCAAGTGCTGCTGCTGAATGTGCGGAAGAAATTAATCCGCGCAGAGGAAATTTCCCACGGTTTGCTCGACACGATTTTAGTGCATCCGCGCGAAGTTTTTCGCGCGGCGATTGCGGCGAACGCGGCGGGAATTGTTTTGGTCCATAATCATCCAAGCGGCGACCCGACGCCGAGCGCGGCGGACATCAAGGTGACGCGGGATTTGATTCGCGCCGGACAACTTCTAAAAATTGAAGTTGTGGATCACGTCATCATTGGGCGCGCGACGGCGGAGCGGGTGAAGGATTATGCGTCGCTGCGGGAACTGGGTTATTTTTACGCGTGAAACAAGTTCACGTCGCCGTGACGGTGACGATCAACTGGCCGTGTTCATTGGTGAAACTTGGCAGCACGGGCAAGTCGAGTCTCGCCGGGCCTTCGGTGACGTGGCCGTTTGGGTCGAAGGTCGAGCCGTGACATTTGCAGTAAAAAGAGCGGTCGGGTTCGGCGATGAGTTTGCATTTCCGGTGCGTGCAGATGGCGGACAGTGCAAATAATTTTCCGGCGCGACGAATCAGAAAAAATCCTTCATCGCGGAAATTATTGTAAACGCCGTCGTTGGCGTAGTTGCCGATGGAACCGGCGTTGACCGTGCGCGCAGAACCGCCGACATCTTTTGCCGTCTGACAACCGGCGGCCAGTCCCGCCGTCAGCAGCAAAAATTGTCGGCGGTTTAGTTTCACGCGTAGTTCAATACTCAAACACGAGGCTGGTGACAATGCCGTTGTGGACGGCTTCGCGGGCGTTGTTGTTCATCGGAAAAATATATCCGAAACCGAGGCGCGGCTGCACGCGGCCAATGGCTTTTAAGTTGAGACGGAAACAGGCGTTGCCGGTCAGGCTGGTCTGGCCGGAGTTAGCTTTGTTCAACGGCGTTTCGCCAACCAGTTCAAACATGGGAATGAACTGTTGCACGCCGGGCAGCGGCAATTCGCTGTGCTGAATCGTCCAGCCGAAATCAAATCCGTCTTCAAATGTCTGCGCGCCGCCGTCCGCGCCACCGCCGGTGAGCGTGGACCAACCGTAAATGGATTGCATGGTGAAGTGGTCGCCGACCTTGGTATCATTGAACATTTTCGGAACGAATTCGGGATTGATGCTGATGGCGGAACTGGCGGGAATGCCGACTTCCATCGCGCCGCCGAACGTGGTGTCGAAAAATCCGCCGTCGGAAACGTATTGGTAAAACGGATAACGCGCACCGAGATCAATGTTGCCGATGCCTTGCGAAACGGCGCCGGAATCCCAATCGCGTTCGTAAGGAACTTCGATTTCCAAAGTCAAATTGCCGAAACCTTTTTCGACTTCCGCCGTGACGGTGTCGGCGTGTTGATTGCCAGCTTTCGTGTGAACCCAATCGAGTCGCGCCTCGTTGATTTCCAAGCCGGAATCGTCCACGAGAAAAGGTTCGGGAAAATCGCCCTGACTGTAAGCGCTGCGATGATCAAGGCCGTTAAAAAATCCGTAGCGCGTGTCGGACGCGATGGCGTTGGTGATGACGGTGGAACCCAATTCATCCGCGCGTGCGACGGTTTGAATTAAAACGGCGGCGGCGAGCATTCCAAAAAGGTTGGCGTAAGTTTTCATTTTCATGCCGAAGAAAATAGCGGGGGCGAAAAATCTCCGCTGCCGGTCAACTGCCATTTATTAGCGGCGGTTTGCGGCGGGGTTGGCGAATGCCGCTTGCTTTTGGCGGGCGGTTTCCGCGATGATTCGGAAATGTCAGCAGATTATAAAACCGGCGGTTCAGTGACATTGACCGAAGAGGAGATTCTCGCGTTGCACCAGAAGCTCCGCGATATGCGCCACGATGTGAACGGCCGGCTGGCCAACATCGTCGCCGCCGCCGAACTGATGCGCCTGCGCCCGGATCAGTCCGTGGCGGAACGGTTGAAGCTGCTGCTGGAACAACCGCACAAGGCGGCGGAATCGGTCGCGGAATTTTCGCGTGCGTTTGAAGGCGCGCTGGGTTTGACGCGCCGGTGAACGCCGGAAAAGTTTCCGCATGGAACGGTCCGAAGCTGAACTTATCGCCGCCGTGCTCAAGGGTGACGCCACGAGTTTCGAGCCGCTCGTCGCCAAGTATTCTCCCCGCGTGTTTGCCACCGCGCGCCGTTACGCCCGCCGCGAAAGCGAGATCGAAGACATCTGCCAGGAAGTCTGGCTCAAGGCGTTTGACAAATTAAAAACGTTTCGCGGTGAAGCGCCGTTTGAACATTGGCTGATGCGGATGGCGGTGCGGACGTGCTACGATTTTTTGCGCGGTCATCAACGGAACCGCATTTCTTCCTTCAGCGAAATTTCCGAGCCGGAAGAAGATTGGTTGGAGCGTTTTGTCGCCGAGCCGGGCAATGTCGCCGAGGATGCCGACGCGGCGAAATTATTGATTGGCCGCGTGCTGGAAAAACTTTCGCCCGAGGCGCGCCTGGTTATTCAGTTGCTCGAAATAGAAGATCGCTCGGTGAAGGAAATTGCCCAAATCACCGGCTGGTCGGTTCCGCTGGTGAAAGTCCGCGCGTTTCGTGCGCGCGGCGAAATGCGGAAAATTCTGGCGCGCATGACTCAGGATAAATATTTGTAACTCTGTGCAAATTTTGCGCGTCAAACGTAATGAAGTTGTATGAACCTTTCTGAACTACAAAAAAAGCTGATTGCGGCTGCCCAGTCGCAAGCGCCGGACGAACGCGTGCCGTATGCGTTTGAAAAGCGCATCACCGCGCTCATCGCGGCGCGCGGCGTGCCGGACAAATGGGTGTTTTGGGCGCGCGGACTGTGGCGCGCAGCGGCTTCGTGCGTGGCGGTCGCGGTGGTGCTCGGCGCGCTTTCATTGTTTGCACCGGCGACGCCGGACACCAGCAATGATCTTTCGCAGGATTTCGAAAACACGCTGTTGGCCTCGGCGGATTTGCCGGATAATTCTTCCTCGACGCCGTGAACAATTGGAAAGTCATTTTCGCAACCGTCGTCATTTTCGGCGCGGGCGTCATCACCGGCGGATTGCTGGTGAATTACGTCCAGCATTCCCGTTCCAAGGCGTATCACAAAGCCCCGGAAGTTCATGCGTCCGCGACTAATCAGCCCGCTAGCAATCAAGTGGTGCGCGCGACCGATGCTCCGAAATTGCGTCCGCCGGAAATCTTGAGCAAACAATTTTTACTGCGGCTGAAGGGTGATTTGCACCTCGCGCCGGAACAGAACGAGGCGATTCAAAAAATTATCGCGGAAGGCCAAAACCAGATTCGCAAAACGATCATGGATTCACGTTTGGAAATCCGCGACGTGCTCACGCCTGACCAGCAAAAGCAGTTTGATGAGCTGATGAAACGCCCGTTTCGCAAGGCTATTTTTAACACCAACGCGCCGACCGTTTTTTCATCCGCCACCAATTCAATGGCGACAAATTCGCCGTGACGATTTGAGCTTCAGTCCGCGTCAATCACGGAACTGATTTTCTTCCGCAACTCTTTGTTCACTGCATTGGCGGAACGGTTGGCGTCCACGATGTCGAAGCCGTAAGTTTTTTGCATCGCCTTGAAGGCGCTTTGCATCGCTGACTGGTATTTTAGAAAACTGTCGAACACGTCGCGCGACAAGCCCAAATCCATGCCGCTCTCCCAATAATCAAGCGTCGCATTTTTGGAAAGATTGCGCTGAACCAATTCCTCCGGTTCCACCGAAAGATAAAAAACTGCGTCGGGAATTGGTGCGATACCGTAAAGATTTTTCAGCCATTTTTCATCCATGCCGCGCACCAGGTCGCGCGCCATCAGCGTGTAAATATAGCGGTCCGACAACACGATAAAACCCGCCTTGAGCGCGGGAATGATGATGTTTGAAAGTTGATCGGCGAAATCCGTCGCGTAAAAAAGGCTCAACGTCGTCCGGCTCAAAACATTTCCGTCCTGCGCTTTTTCGAGTTCCTCGCTGACGAGCGTGGAGCGTTTCAAACCGACTTGCACCGTCGGACGACCGCTGATTTCAAGCCACGCGACCAGCTCGGCGATTTGCGTCGAACGACCCGACCCGTCTGCGCCTTCAACGACAATTAATTTGCCGCCGAGATCTTCGGGCTTCACGCGCGGAATGCCGTGGCCGTAAAATTTATGTGATTTTTTTGCACTCATGCGGCTTTGTCCTCCTCGGCTTCGATGGCGTCACGGTCGCCAACCAACGACGGCGGCAACGGCAGCGGACTGCGCCGCTTAAATTTTTTCAAATCGATTTTTTCACTCACCAGTTTGCGGACGATGACCTGTTGTTTTTCCACATTCACATTCGCGTCCATTGTCACGAAATTGAACTCTTTGCTCATCGCCATGTATTGCTCCAAAATGCGCCCCTGAAAAATTTTGAAACTTTCGTAAGGGTCTTTCGACAAATTCAAATCCATGCCCGCTTCAAAAAATTTCAATTTCGGACGGCCTTCCAAAATCCGGTTCAATGACACATCCAAGTCCGCCTTAAAAAACATCGTCAAATCCGGCGCGCACGCAAAGCTGTAATTGCCGCGCACCCATTCCGCCGGACAACCGCGCGTCACGTCGCGCGCAAACGCGGTGAAAACATAACGGTCGCACAATACAATATATCCGGCGCGCAACAGCGGCAGCAAATGCCGTTCGTAGCGGTCGGCAAAATCCGTCGCGTGAATCAAACTGAAAGTTGTCGGCGTGAGCAGCTCGCGTTTTTTGCCTTTGCTCGTGGCGGATTTAACGAGTTCGGAAGAATTCCATTCGCTGAAATAAACCTTGATGCCCTCGGCTTCGAGCCAGCGTTTGAGCAGATAAATCTGCGTGGACTTGCCCGAACCGTCGAGACCTTCAACGGCGATCAGGCGACCCGGAAAATTGGATTCGGCAAATGTTTTCATGCTTGGCGCACGGCGCGTTTTTCTAAAATAGCGAAAATGACAGCGGTCACAAGTCCAACTTGATAACACAAATTTATCCTCGCCGTGTTAAAATTAGGTGACAAAATCAGAATCTCAACCGCGCTTGTGAAAAAAATCACAAATTTGAACTTGCCCGTTTTTTGACCGCCAGCTAGGCTTTCGCTTGCGCTTTTTCAGCGCAAATTTTTTACAAATGCAGACCCAAACCGAATACGGCTACAATTCAAAAGTGGAAGGCGACGTCGTCCTCACCACCGTTGACGCCGCGCTTGCTTGGTTTCGCAAAAACTCGGTTTGGCCAATGCCGATGGGTCTCGCGTGCTGCGCGATTGAATTAATGGCCGTTGGCGCAAGTCGTTTTGATATTTCCCGTTTTGGTTCCGAAGTGATGCGTTTTTCGCCGCGTCAGGCCGATTGCATGATTGTCGCCGGCACGGTCACTTACAAATCCGCCGGTTTTCTCAAGCGCATTTACGATCAGATGCCCGAACCGAAATGGGTCATCGCGATGGGCGCGTGCGCCTCGACCGGCGGGATGTATCGCAGCTACGCCGTGTTGCAGGGCGTGGACAAAGTTGTGCCGGTGGATGTTTATATTTCCGGTTGCCCGCCGCGCCCCGAAGCCGTGCTCGACGCGCTGATGAAAATTCAGGAAAAGATCGGCAAACAGCCCATTTTGCAGGGAACTGTCGCGGCCAAACTGTTGCACCTCGACGAAAAATAATCTGTGTCCGCCCTCGAATCCGCCAATAAAATCAAGGCCAAGTTCGGTGACATCGTCGCCGGACCAACGGAGTTTCGCGGCGAAATTTCCCTGAAAATTTCCGACGCGGAAAAGATTTTTGACGTCTGCCGTTTTGCCAAAAGCATCGGCTTTGATTATCTCGTGGATATTTCCAGCATTGATAATTACGGCGAAGACCCGCGTTGGACGGTCGTTTATCATTTGCGCGCAATCGGTAATGGTGAAGAAATTCGCTTCAAAACTGATGTCAGCGAAGAAAAATCTGAGCTGCCCAGCGTGTTGCCGGTCTGGCGCACGGCCAACTGGCATGAGCGTGAAATTTACGACATGATGGGCATCCGTTTCAGCGGCCATCCCGACTTGCGCCGGATTTTGATGTGGGAAGGTTATCCGTTTCATCCGTTGCGGAAAGATTTCCCGCTCGCCGGCAAACCGTCGGATTTGCCCGGCGTGGCGTTCACACAAGTGACGCCGATGGAAGGTGGCCCGTTCGTGACGTTGCCGAGCAGCAGCGATTCGATTGCGCGCGAGCCGCGTGTGCGTGTTCCAGAAAATGCCGAACGCGCCATCAGCGACAAACGGCTTGTTGATGGAAAGCTAAAATAATTTTCATGGCCACTGTTCAAGACATTGAAATTCCCGATTCCGCCGCGCGTGCTGCGGCGATTGAAGAAGCGCAGGATATTCAGGGCGAGAAGATGGTTCTGAACATGGGGCCGTCGCATCCGGCCACGCACGGCGTCTTGCGCATCGTGCTGGAATTGGACGGCGAAGTCATCACCAAGGCTGATCCCGATGTCGGTTATTTGCATCGCGGCGACGAAAAAATCGCCGAGAACATGACCTATACCCAGTTTATTCCTTACACGGATCGGCTGGATTATCTCGCGCCGCTCGCGAACAATGTCGCCTACGCACTCGCGGTCGAAAAACTTCTCGGCATCCACGACAATTTGCCGCCGCGCTGCCAATACATCCGCGTGATGTGCGCGGAATTGGCGCGTATTTCCTCGCATCTTTTGGGTCTTGGCGCATTTGCGATGGATACTGGCGCGGTCACGGTTTTCCTGCTGACGTTCACCGAGCGCGAAAAAATTTACAACCTCGCCGAAGCTGCGAGCGGCGCGCGTTTGACCACGAGTTACACGCGCATCGGCGGCTTGATGCGCGATGTGCCGCCGAACTGGTGCGACATGGTTCGCCAGTTCCTGAAAGAATTTGCCGTCGCGCTCGCCGAAGCGCACACGTTGCTTACGCGCAACCGCATCTGGGTTGACCGCCTGCGCGACCTCGGCGTCGTCTCGAAAGAAATGGCGATTGATTATGGTTTGAGCGGTCCGAATTTGCGCGGCTCTGGCGTGAATTGGGACTTGCGGAAAAATCAGCCTTACCTCTGCTACAAAGATTTGGACTTCGACGTTGCCCTTGGCAGCGTTGGTGATTGTTATGACCGTTATCTCGTCCGCATGGAAGAAATGAAGCAGAGCATGAGAATTTTGGAGCAGTGCTGTAACAAAATTCCCGGCGGCGCGGAAAATAAATCCAAGGAACCGGTCAACGTGGCGGACGGAAAAATCACGTTGCCGTCGAAGGAAAAAGTTTTGACGAGCATGGAAGAATTGATCCATCAATTTATGCTCGTGACCGAAGGCGTGAATTGCCCGCCTGGCGAAGTTTATTTCGGCCACGAAAATCCGAAGGGCGAACTTGGTTTTTACATCAACAGCAAAGGCGGCGGCACGCCGTATCGCCTGAAAATCCGCGCGCCCTCATTCATCAATTTGAGCATTCTCGGCGAACTGATGCCGGGCGCGATGATCAGCGACGTGCCGGTGATTTTGGGTTCGCTCGATTTCGTGATGGGAGAAAGTGACCGATGAGTTTTCAAGCCACAGAAAAATTGGAAGCGGAAGTGAACGAGTTGATCACGCACTATCCGGTGAAACGCGCCGCGTCGCTGATGGTGTTGCACGCGATTCAGGATCAGTTCGGCTGGATTTCGCGCGAAGCCGTTTTGTGGACGGCCAAAAAACTGGAATTGCAGCCGATCAACATCCAGGAAATTTTGACGTTCTATCCGATGCTGCGGCAGGAGCCGATGGGCAAGTATCAGATTAAAGTGTGCCGCACATTGAGCTGTGCGCTCGGTGGCGCTGCCGAATTGCGCGAACATTTTTGCAAAAAATTCGGTTTGGATTCGCACAAACATGGCGCACAGACGACGCCGGACGGAAAGTTCACCGTGGAATTCGTCGAGTGCCTCGCGAGTTGCGGCACCGCGCCGGTGATGATGGTGAATGATGATTTTTACGAAGGTGTTTCGCACGCGAAAGCGGACGAGATTTGTGCGAAATGCAAATGAAATGGTTGCCCGACATGGATTTGAACCATGACAAACAGATTCAGAGTCTGCTGTGCTACCGTTACACCATCGGGCAATGACGGGACGCAGTAAGCTAGAGAAATTTTATTAAGAGTCAAGTTGCTGATATGGCGCAAGAATACAAATTAATTTTGAAGCACGCCGATGAACCCGGTTACAGCCGGGATCTCGAGTGCTATTTGCGTCATGGCGGCTATGCCGATTTGAAGAAGGCGCTCGCCATCCAGCCGAAGGATTTGCCTGATGGTAAAAAACTTTCCGGCCCGGAACAAATCCGTGAGGACGTGAAAGTCTCCGGCCTGCGCGGTCGCGGCGGCGCGGGATTTTCCTGCGGACTCAAGTGGAGTTTCGTTGATCGCAAGAGCGGCAAGCCGATTTACTTGATCTGCAACGCCGATGAATCCGAGCCGGGCACGTTCAAGGATCGCCAGATCATGTATAAGGATCCGCACCAGTTGATTGAAGGCATGGCGATCTCGTGCTTCGCGAACGACGTGCATCTTGCCTACATTTATATCCGTGGCGAAATGGTGGACGGCGCAAAAATTCTGAACGAGGCTTTGAAAGAAGCGCGCGCCAAAGGTTTTCTCGGTAAAAATATTTGCGGCAGTGGTTACGATTTGGAAATGCACGTTCATCGCGGCGCCGGTGCTTACATTTGCGGCGAGGAAACCGGCCTCATCGAATCGCTCGAAGGCAAACGTCCGTATCCGCGCATCAAACCACCGTATTTTCCGGCGATTCTCGGTTTGTGGATGTGCCCGACCATCGTCAACAACGTCGAGACGCTTTGCAACGTGAAGCACATTGTCGCGATGGGCGGCGCGGAATTCGCGAAGCTCGGCACGCCGAACAACACCGGCACGCGCATCGTCAGCTTGAGCGGCCATGTCAAGAAACCCGGCTACTACGAAATTGAAGTCGGCAAGGCAACGATTGGCGAACTCATCAACGACCCGAAATTCGGCGGCGGTTTGCTGGATGGTCGCAAATTGAAAGCCGTCATTCCCGGCGGTTCGTCCGCAAAAGTTTTCAAGGCCGGCGAAAAATTTAAGCTCAAGAAAAAAGACGCCGAGGGCAAAGAAATTTTGGTCGAGACCGATATGCTCGATTTGCCTTACGATTTTGATTCGCTCGCCGCCGCCGGTTCAATGAGCGGTTCCAGCGCGATCATCGTGATGGATGATTCCACCGACATCGTCGAGGCGCTGGCGAACCTTTCTGAATTTTACGCGCACGAAAGCTGCGGCCAATGCACGCCTTGCCGCGAAGGTTCGCTCTGGATGAGCAAGACGTTGCATCGTCTTACGCACGGCGAAGGCCGCGCGAGCGACGCGGATTATCTCGTGAAAATCGCCGACAACATTCCCGGCGGTCGCACGATTTGCGCGTTTGGCGAAGCCTGTTCCTGGCCGGTGCAAAGTTTTGTAGCGAAGTTCAAAGATGAATTTGTCGCCAAAGGTGCTGCTGACGAAGCGCGTCGTGCGAAGGAAATTGCCGTGCCAACTGAAACGAAACATTTGGCGGAGGCGCATCACTGAAAATGTCAGATCCCATCGTCATTTCAAAAACCTTGAGCATCCGCGATTGCGGGTTTGATGAATATTGGTTGCAAGACCAAGTATTCACTAATCCTAGCATTCTTGGTCTGGGTGAATTGGACGTGGTTTCAAAAGAGAAACAGCAATCCAGTGGTGGAAAACTTGACCTTCTCCTCAAAAATCCTGAAGACGACTCAATGTATGAAGTTGAGATCATGCTTGGCGGAACAGATGAAAGTCACATCATTCGGACGATTGAGTATTGGGATTTGGAAAGAAAGCGGTGGCCGAAACGTCAGCACTTTGCTGTTTTAGTTGCCGAATCAATTACTCGACGTTTCTTCAATGTGATTCAGTTGTTGAGTCTTTCAATTCCCGTTATTGCCATTCAGGCAAATGCAATTGAAGCCGACGGGAAGAAGATTTTACACTTTACGAAGATTCTCGATATTTACGAGGAACCAGAAGAAGAAAATCGTGTGTCGAGTGAAGTTTTTGGCGAGCAATGGTGGCGCACAAATGCTTTGTGGAACGTAACAAACACCGAGGCTTTTCAGAAGTTGGTGCAGCCTGTTCTGGAAAAGCTGGAATTAGGCTTTACCAAAAACTACGTTTCACTTGTTTGCGATGGCTACATTTATTTTACCTTCCGAAAACGGAGTGGAGGTAAGTCCCATCTTACTTTTTGGTTGAGCAACGCAAATGTTCCCGTTGCATCATCGGCTTTGGACGAAAAAGAAATTCCGTATGATTTGAAACCTTATGACAGTGAAGGTCAGCATTTGCGACTGACTGTTGATCAAAAATTAATTCAGGCGAATTCAGAATTGTTTTTGAAGATTGC
>DATCFH010000204.1:0-2786 GCA_036509625.1 Verrucomicrobiia bacterium | reverse complement strand
GCCGTCATCACGGTGGATGGAATTATTTCCGGCCATGATTACGACGAAAATCACAATAATCAAGTGGACGTGATTCAAGCGCAACTCGACCGCGCCAGCGACGACCGGCGCGTCAAAGCCGTCATCTTGAAAGTAGATTCTCCCGGCGGCGAAGTGCTCGCGTCCGATGAAATTTACAAGGCCATCCGTGATTTCCAAACGGATGAACCGAATGAAAACGGCAAGCCCGGACGCAAAGGCAAGCCGGTGATTTGCTCGATGGGCAGTCTTGCGGCCAGCGGCGGTTATTATATTTCGTCCGGCTGCCGCTGGATTGTCGCCAACGAACTCACCATCACCTGCAGCATCGGCGTCATCATGCACGGCTACAATTATCGCGGGCTGATGGACAAGGTCGGCGTTGCGCCCACCACTTTCAAAAGCGGCAAGTTCAAAGATATGTTGAGCGGCGAACGCGAGCCGTCCGAAATTCCGGCGGAAGAACACGCGCTGGTGCAAAGTTTAATTAACGAGACTTACGGAAGATTTACCAACGTCGTCGCCGAAGGTCGTAGTGCGGCGCACGTTCTAAACAAAAAAGATGGCGCGGTGCTTGCGGACGACTGGATGGATTACGCCGATGGCCGCGTGGTTTCCGGCTCGCAAGCGCTCGACCTCGGCCTCGTGGATGAACTTGGCGATTTCGATGACACGGTGGATCGCGCGATGGACATTACGCATCTCAAGTCCGCCAATCTCGTCGAATACCGCGAGCGTTACGACCTCGCGAATTTTCTTTCCATGTTCGGCCAAAGCAGTCAGGCACACGACATCAAGCTCGATTTCGGCGTCGAAGCGCCGAAGCTGCAAGCGGGTCTGATGTATTTTCTCTATCAGCCTTGAGTTTCCTGCGATTGGAAAAACATGATTATTTTCCGCGCACGCAGCGATGCAGATTTCCAAATTGAAATTCCACGGTTGGAAACAAAACCTTTTTTAACAGCATCGCCAGCGGAATCGCCAGCACGGTTGACGCGACCACGTCGGAAAGATGATGGCATTCCAGTGCGATGCGCGACCACATCACGGCGACCGCATACACCGATGCGACTGCGCCCCAACCGCGATTAAAGAGCCACGCCGCCGTCGCCAATCCGACTGCCGCCGCCGCGTGGCCGGACGGAAACGAGCTGAACTTGTATTGGCCGATGATCCAATGTCCATCATGCCACACGCCGTAAAATCCTTGCGGCACGGCGTGATTATTCGGACGCGTCCGGCCAAACAGCACGCGCAAAATTGTGGCGGCGAGGCCAGTGAGTTCGGAAGTCAGCGCGACAAAAAATATTTTTGCCGCGAGCGTTGGCCGGTTCGCCAGCAGAAAAATAATTCCACAGCCAATTCCCCAGATTGCCGCCACCCAGCCTTCGCCGAGTTTGGAACACCACGAGGCGAACGTGTGCAAATCCGTTTTGACCGGCACGAGCAGCGTGGTGTCCATGCGATTATCAAACAGCCAAGCAACCACGATGGCAACAGCTCCAACGAGCAACCAAAGCAATGAGTGCCAACGTGATTTTTTCGTGCCGAACATCCGCCGAATGTATGCGTTGCGCTTGCAAATAAAAGTCCAAATCGCTAGTGTCCGACGAATTTCTGAAATGAATCCCGCTGCCACCTCCGCCCCCAACTGGCTCGAAAAAATCGCCGCGCGACCGCAACGCGCCATCGTGCTTTTCAGTCTCGCGCTGCTGCTCGCGGGCAACTGGATTCTGCCGCTCACCGACCGCGACGAGGCGCGTTTTGGCGAAGCTTCGCGCGAGATGATGCAGCGCGGCGATTATGTGGTGCCGTGGTTCAACGGCGCGTGGCGGCTCGACAAACCGGCCTTGATTTATTGGTGTCAAATCGCCAGCTACGACGTGTTCGGCGACAACCCTTTTGGCGCGCGCTTGCCATCTGCACTGTTCACGACCGCGACTGCGCTACTGCTCGTGCGCTGGGGCAAAAAAATTACCGGCGATAACAAAACGGCTTTGATTGCGGGCGCAATGTTCGTGGCCGGTTTGCACGTCGCCATCATCGGACGCGTCGCGACGGCGGACATGGCGCTGGTTTTCTTCTGCACGCTCGCCGCGTGGAGCGGTTGGGAATTGACGCGACCTGAACAAACGTGCCGCCGACTTTGGTGGTGGATTTTTTACATCGCGCTCGCGCTGGGATTTTTGGCGAAAGGCCCGATTGCGTGGCTGCCGCTCGGCGGAATTTTACTTGGTCGCGCACTGCGAAAAAATTCTTTTAACCTGCCGCTGCTTGAAACTGTTCTCGGCCTTACCTTCGCCGTCGCGCTCGTCGCACTTTGGGGTTTGCCCGCGCTGGCGCAAACGAACAATGCGTTTCTAAAAATCGGCCTGGGCGAACACGTTTTGAATCGTTCCGTCGGCGTGATTGATAGTCACGGACTGAAAGGCATGCTCGGTTTTCTCGCGCTCGTGCCGCTGTATTTCGTGACGTTCTTTGTGAGTTTTTTTCCGTGGTCCACGCGCGTGCCATCCGCGTTGCGCCACTGGTGGCCGGAACGCAAACGCGACGACATTGGCTGGTATCTGCTGGTGCAAGTCATCTTGGTGTTTGGCGTTTTTTCGCTCGTGCGCACGAAGCTGCCACATTACACCATGCCCGCATTTCCCTGTCTCGCGTTGTGGTTCGCACGGCAAATCGCCAATGAAGCCAATGCTTTTTCGTGGTTCAGCAAACGCATCGTTGCCATGACCATTTTCGTTTTGCTGCTAACGCTCGTTGGTTTC
>DATCFH010000203.1:0-4000 GCA_036509625.1 Verrucomicrobiia bacterium | reverse complement strand
GCGCGGTTGCAACCAGAGCCTCGTTCAGGAAGGTCATTGGTTTCAAAACATCGCGAAGGCTTACGACATGGCGCTGCCGTCCGGCGTTTTCTCCGAAGCCGACCAGCGGCAGATTGAAAAAACTTTCCGCCTCTTCATGGGCGTGATTGAACGCGCCTGCGACTACGGGCCGATCAACAACTGGAACGTCTCGGAAGTCATCGGCGCGTTTTACTGTTCGCTGGTGCTGGGCGATTTGTCGTCGGCGGAGCGCTGGTTTTCCGGGCCGTCGGGCATTTGTGATCAGCTTGGCAAAGGCGTGATGGACGACGGCTGGTGGTATGAATGTTCCATCAGTTACAACACCTGGGTGGCGAGCGAATTCACGCAGGTCGCGCTGGCCTACGCGCCGTTCGGCGTCAATTTCCGCGATATGAAAGTTCCCGCCAGCTACTCATCGAGCGTGATGCTCGCGACGGAATTGAGCGGTGGCACTGCCGTCGGTGGCACGGCCGAGGAGCGCCGCAAACCGTTCGGCATGGAATCGCACACGTTCGGCCCGAACGCCAAGCCGTATCGCGACATCAAAATGATGTGGGACAGCCTCATGCCGTTTCTCGATTACCGCAGCGTGATGTTTGGCGTGAACGATTCCACGGAAAATTCCATCGGCGGCTCGCGCGACGAAATCGGTGCTTCGCCGCTCGAACTTGCCTACTACGTTTATCGCGATCCGGCTTACGCGGCGGTCATCAAAAACGGTGGTGACAAACGCGACTTGCTTTACGGCGTGCCGGAACTGCCGACAAATCCGCCGGAGCGCTTTCGCGACAGCGCGTTTGCGGACAACGTCGGGCTTGTGATGCTGCGCTCACAAACGACGAATCGCCCGATTCGCGAACAGATTCAGGCGACGCTGCACTACGGCACGCACGGCTGGGCGCACGGACATTTCGACCGCACGGATTTGCTTTCCATGTTCCGCTACGGCCGGAATTTCTGGAATCCCGAATCGGTGTTCTGGGTTTACGAACCGTTCATGTATAAATTTTACTGCCAGACTTCCGAGAATCACAACATGGTCGTCGTGGACGAGAAAATGCAGGAGGCTATGCCGGGCGAACGGCTGCTCTTCCACACCGGCGATGCGATGCAGGCGACCGTCGTGCAGACCGATGCGCGCTGGTCGCATCCGCCCTACGGCGGGATGGTTTATGATTATGTGCCGGTGAAAACTTTTGCGGAAAAATGCTGGCGCGAAGGCCGCAGCGTGCCAGTGCCCACGAATGCCCCGCGCTATGGTTCGCTCACCGGCTACACGGAAAAAATTCTCCAACGCCGCGCGCTGCTCGTGTTGGATGATTACATTGTCGTCGCCGATTTTGTGAAAGGCACGAACGCGCACACGTTTGAAAATTTGCTGCAACTAAAAGGTTTTCAAGGACTCGACGCGCCGGAGAAAAAGTTTTTGCGCCACGACGCGCAGTGGAATCCCGATCCGGTCGGCAGCGCGCAATTCGTGACGGACTGCAATTGGTATTCGGTGAACGCACCCGCCATCGCGCGTTTTGAAGAACGCTGGGGCGCAGGCGCGGACAACGAGGGTTCGCGCTCCATCGGCAATGAAGACGGCGTGTTGAAGCTGGACGTTCACACGCTCTGGCCACCGCAGCCGGAAATCATGATTGCTACCGCGCCCGAACAGCACGACACGGAAAAGCGTTTGTTTTACACCGTGCGCGGCGACGGCAAAACTCTGGCCGACGGAAAATTTGGCGCGTGGATTTTGGGCAACGCGGACATTGATGTTTCCGTCGAAGGCATGAAGCAGCTTGAATTGGAAACGCGCGTGGAAATTTCCAAACGCCCGACGGTGTTTTGGGCGGGCGCGCGAATCGTGACAAAAGACGGCAAAGAAATTCCGCTGGGCGATTTGCCGGTGAAGTTTGAAAACGTCGCGCAACCGCCGCAACCGAACCAAGATTATTTTGGCGGGCCGGTTAAGATTGTTGGTGACGAATACAAATTTGCCACGCCCGGCCAGCCGCAGAATGAAAAACAATCCGGCTTCGTGCGCGTGGATTTGAGCGGCGTGGACGCGGTTCGTTTCAAGGCGACGCTCGGCAGCGATTATCCGCCCGGCGATGAATCGCAGCGCCGAAAAGTTTTTGCCGTGCGCGCAGAGAATGGAACGGAAGCGCGTTTTCTCAACGTGATTGAGCCTTACGAGGACAAGCCCGTCATCAAATCCGCCGTGGCGACGAGCGTGGATTCGTTGCGCGTGGAATTGACCGATGGCCGCGTGCAGGAAATCCAGTTCCAGAATTTTACCGGCGACGGAAAAAACATCCTCGTGCAAATGACTGAAAGCAAGGACGGCCAGGTTTTGCGAAGCGAATCCACGGCGATAAAATGAAACTCGGCGCGCTTGTTCTCTGCGATGACACCTGGCATCCGGCTGCAACCGTGCGGCAGGGACTGGAGCCATTGCGTTCGCACGGTTTTGATTTTGAATTTTTGGAGGATGGCGCGGCGTGGTCGGCGGCGCGGATGGCGGAATTTCCTTTGGTCATTCTCGCCAAGTCCAACATGGTTTCTTCAACCGTTTCGACGCCGTGGCTGACGGCAGAATCGCAATCGGCTTTTTCCGATTATTTGCAGCGCGGCCATGGCCTGCTCGTGGTGCACGCCGGCACGTCCCGTTACGATCAGCTTCCGGCGATAAATAATTTAATCGGCGGCGCGTTTGCGCGTCATCCCGACCAATGCGCGGTGACGCTTGAGCCAAAAGCTTTCCATGAATTGACAAAAGGCGTCGGAACTTTCACTGTGCGCGACGAACATTATTTCATGGCGATGAATGACGACGCGCAGACCGATGTCTTTTTGCATTCGCATTCCGAACACGGCGTGCAGCCCGCCGGTTGGACGCGCTGCGTTGGCAGCGGACGCGTTTGCGCTTTGACGCCGGGACATAATTTGGAAGTCTGGCTGCATCCGTCGTTTCAAAAACTTTTGTTGAACGCGTTGCGTTGGACGACAAAACTGAACTGAAATCATGGCGCAAATTAAAAATCCCATTTTGCCGGGCTTTCATCCCGACCCAAGTATTTGCCGCGTTGGCGATGATTATTACCTCGCCAACTCGACCTTCGAGTGGTTTCCAGGCGTGCCGATTCATCACTCGCGCGATTTGGTGAACTGGCAACTGATCGGCCACGCGCTCACGCGGCAGTCGCAACTCGATTTGCGCGGCATCGTGGATTCCGGTGGCGTTTGGGCACCGAGTTTGAGTTATGCGGACGGACAATTCTGGCTTATCTACACGAACATCCGCACTTGGGGCATGGGCAGGCCGTTCAAGGACATTGGGATTCACCTTGCGACCGCGACAGAAATTTCCGGCCCGTGGAGCGAGCCAGTTAAATTAAATTCAATCGGTTTTGATCCGTCACTATTTCACGACGATGACGGGCGCAAATGGCTCGTGAACATGGAATGGGATTTTCGCAAAGGTCGTCATCGTTTCGCAGGTATCGTGATTCAGGAATATGATGCGAAGCTGAAAAAACTTATTGGCGCGCAGACAAAAATTTTAGAAAAGCAAAACATCCTTACCGAAGGACCGAACCTCTATAAACATGACGGCTGGTATTATTTGATGCTCGCCGAGGGCGGCACGGGCTGGAACCACGGCATCGCGATGGCGCGGTCACGAAACATTCTCGGCCCTTACGAATTTGATCCGCAGCCGAGCGTGCTGACTTCGCGCGACGATGCCACTTTGAATTTGCAAAAAGCCGGCCACGGTGAAATTGTCGAAACGCCCGCCGGTGAATGGTATCTCGCGCATCTCGCGAGCCGTCCCTTGAAGACGAACGCCGGACGGAATCCGGCCTCGCCCGACAAAACCGCCTCGGCGGAAATTCATGCCGGACACCGCTGCGTGCTGGGACGCGAAACGTGTTTGCAGCGCGTTGAGTGGCGCGATGGCTGGCTGCGGCTTGCAACGGACGAAACG
>DATCFH010000202.1:0-12371 GCA_036509625.1 Verrucomicrobiia bacterium | reverse complement strand
TGAGATTCACCCGCCGCACCCGCCGCCGCCAAAAAAGCATCAGCCGACAACAATACCCTCGGCTCGAGAGACTCAAGTTCGAAACTGCTTTTAAATTGTTTTGAGAATTTGCTCAAGCGGTTGATACCTGTTGTCCGCTTTTTAGACCCATCCGTCAACCATAAAAATAAAAAAAATGAAAATTACGCGCAGGCTTGTAACCTGCCGCAGAAAAATCCACGTTCAGTCCGACAATCAAAAACCACCCACCGCAAGTCAAGCGCTTTTGCCAACACACCGATTCATGTGAGCCATATTGACTCTTTTTGCAATCTTAAATAAAGAGGTAATTGGCTGGATCAAAATCGCATCGTTAATTTGCATTCATAAACTGTCAGAACGCTTATTTATTGTAAGGAAATACTTTCTTGCCGTGTTAAATTGTTGGCAACTCAATTTTACGTATAATTTCTTGGTGTGATTAAAGGATTCATGGTTAAATTTTTAGGCAATTTCAGAATATCAGAAAATTATGGCCGCAAATCATATTTGGAAATTCTTCCGCGCAGGTGGATTTAACCAGGTCGTTATCGGCTCCGGTGCCGATCTTGCTAACCTCGACCAACTCGACCAGAAACTTTGGGTTGCGCTGGCGTGTCCCACCACGGGCGTCGAGTTCGACAAGACCACGCTCGCGCTGATTGACACGGACAAGGACGGTCGCGTCCGCGCGCCGGAACTCATCGCCGCCGCCAAGTGGGCCACCGGCCTGATTAAAAATCCCGACGACCTGCTCAAAGGCCGTGCCACGTTGAAACCGTCCGCCATCAATGACGCCAATCCAGAAGGAAAATTGATCGCCAATTTCGCGCGGCAAGTTTTGGGCAAGGGCGACAACGACGAAGTTACGTTTGATGAAGCCGCCGCCGCCGCTGCGACGTTTGCCGCAAAGCCGTTCAACGGCGACGGCATTATTCCCGCCGATTCCGCCAGCGACGACGCGACGAAAGCCGTTATTGCCGACATCATCACCTGCCTCGGCGCGGACGCCGACGTGAGCGGCAAGCCCGGCGTCAGTCAGGCGAAGGTGGATCAATTTTTTGCCGAGGCTACCGCGTATTCTGACTGGTGGAAAAAAGCGGAAGCCGACGCGACGGTGCTGCCGCTCGGCGTGAACACCGAAGCCGCCGCCGGTGCGGTGAAAGCCGTGAAGGCGAAGGTGGAAGATTATTTTGCCCGTGGCCGGCTCGCCGCGTTTGATCCGCGCGCCGTCAACGCGCTGAACCGCGATGAAAAAGAATACGCCGCGCTCGGTGCGAAAGATTTGACGAACAACCACGCGGACATCGCCGGTCTGCCGCTCGCGCAAGTCGGCGCGACCACGCCGCTGCCGCTGACGCAAGGCATCAATCCCGCGTGGGCCGGCGCGATGGTCGCGTTGCAAACGCACGCCATCGCGCCGTTGCTCGGCGCGAAAACAGTTTTGACCGAAGCGGATTGGAACGCGCTCACCGGCAAACTCGCCGCGTTTGATGCGTGGAACGCCAGCAAGACCGGCGGTTCGGTGGAAAAAATCGGTCTCTCGCGCGCGCGGGAAATTTTGGCCAGCAAGGCGAAGGAAACTTTGACCGCGCTCATCGCGAAAGATGCCGCCGAGGCAGGCAATGCCACCGCCGTCATCGGGCTGCATCGGCTGATTCATTATCATCGCGACCTCGCGAAGTTGGCCCGCAACTTTGTGAACTTCGCCGATTTTTACGGGCGCAAGGACAAGGCGATTTTTCAGGCCGGCACGCTATATCTCGACCAGCGCAGTTGCGATTTGTGCCTCACCGTGGACGATGCCGGCAAGCACGCGACGATGGCGGGCATGGCCGGAACGTATCTCGCGTATTGCGATTGTGCGCGCAAGGGCAGCGGCGAAAAATTGTCCATCGTGGCCGGGTTCACCGGCGGCGATTCCGATAATTTGATGGTGGGGCGCAACGGAATTTTTTACGACCGCGCGGGTCGCGACTGGGATGCCACCATCACGAAGATTGTGGATAATCCGATTAGCATCCGGCAGGCCTTTTGGTCGCCGTATAAAAAACTGGTGCGCCTGATCGAGGAGCGCGCGGCCAAACAGGCGGCGGCGGCGGATGCGAATTCCAACGTGCAATTAACCGCCGTGGCCAATGCGCCGATTCCCGCGCCCGGCACGGCGACTCCGGCTGCGCCACACAAATCAGCGTTTGATCCGAGCGTCATTGCGTTGATCAGCGTGGCCTTGGGCAGCTTGGCCGCTGCCTTTGCCAGCATCTTGGCTTTGCTCGGTAAAATTGAACACTGGCAGGTGCCGTTAGCCATCGCCGGTATCATGCTGGTAGTTTCCGCACCGTCCATGGCCATTGCCTGGCTCAAGCTGCGCAAGCGCAACCTCGGCCCGATTCTCGATGCGAACGGCTGGGCCGTGAATGCCAAGGCCAAGATGAATGTGCCGTTCGGTGGTGCGCTCACCGGCGTGGCTGCGTTGCCGCCCGGAGCCACGTTTGGTGCAGCAGATAAATATGCCGAGAAACCTTCGGTCTGGCCCAAGCTGCTGGCATTCGCATTCGCGCTCTGGTTTGTGTGGGCGTTTCTTAACGACAGCCAAGGCCGGCTCTACGGCTGGACCGAAGGCAAACACGGCACGCCCCCGCTGTCCGTGCGCGAACAAATCGCCAAGGACAAACAGGACAAACTCGACAAGGCCAAAGCCGCCACCACCACGCCGGTCGCACCGGCAGCCGTCACCACGGCCACCAACGCAGTGCCAGCAAAATAGTTTTCAAAACCATCAAAGCCAGGACGTGCGCGTCCGGGCTTTTTTATTTTGCGGATTGTGCAAAAATCATTTCCGATGCCGCGCGAAAGCACAGCCGCCAAATTAGAACGCACGCAGAAAATTCTTTCTGCGCTCCAGCGCGTTTATCCCGACGCGCATTGCGAACTGAATTTTTCCAATCCTCTGCAACTGCTCGTCGCCACGATTCTCTCCGCGCAATGCACGGACAAGCGCGTGAACATCGTGACGACGGAACTGTTCAAGAAATTTCATAGCGCCAAAGATTTTGCCGATGCACCGCTCGCGGAAATTGAGGACGCGGTAAAATCCACCGGCTTTTTCCGCAACAAGGCAAAGAATATTCAAAATTGCTGCCGCGCGCTCGTGGAAAAATTCGGCGGCGAAGTGCCGCGCACGATGGCCGAACTCCACGCACTTGCGGGCGTCGGGCGCAAGACGGCAAACGTGGTTTTGGGAAACGCCTTTGGCATCAACGTCGGCGTGGTCGTGGACACGCACGTCACGCGGCTGTCGAATCGTCTTGGCCTTGCGAAAGGAACTGACGCCGTAAAACTGGAGCAAGAATTAATAAAACTCGTGCCGCAAAACGATTGGACACTTTTTAGCCACTGGCTCATCTGGCACGGCCGCCGCCGCTGCGCCGCGCGCAAACCGGATTGCGAAAATTGCGAAATTAAAAAACTCTGCCCGCAAACCGGCGTGAAGAATTAATTTGCCACAAAGACACCGAAACCACAGAGATTCAAAGATGCTTTTCCTCTGTGTTCTCGGTGTCTCTGTGGCTATGTTTTCCCTTCAATGAATTGGCTGTTCCTCAACTCCGGTCAGTGCGACGCCGCGATCAACATGGCATCGGACGAAGCCTTGCTCGAAAATATTTCACGGCTCGGCCAACCCGTTTTGCGTTTTTACGGCTGGACGGAACCGGCGGCGACGTTTGGCTATTTTCAGAAATATTCCGAGGTCGCGGCGACGACAAAACTGCGTCCGCTGATTCGCCGACCAACGGGCGGCGGCATCGTGCCGCATGATTTGGATTGGACTTACAGCGCCATTTTTCCACCCGGCCACGAATGGCACTCGCTCAAAGCCGAAGAAAGTTACCGGCGCATCCACGACTGGCTGCGGCTGGCGTTCGCGGAATTAAAAATCGAAACTGAACTCGCTCCGTGTTGCAAAAAAACGTTGCCCGGCCAGTGCTTTGTCGGCCATGAGAAATTTGATCTGCTCTGGCGCGGCAAAAAAATCGCGGGCGCAGCGCAGCGCAGGAATAAATCTGGTTTATTGATTCAAGGCTCGGTGCAGCCGCCGCCTTTGAAACTGGCGCGGGTAGATTTTGAAGCCGCCATGCGCACCGTGGCAGAAAAAAACTTCGCCGTGACGTGGACAGATTTTACGCCCGACGCGGAATTACGCACCCACGCGGAAACTTTGGCACGGGAAAAATTCGCGCAGATAAATTACAATCAAAAGCGCTGATGAGCATTGCCACCGCGCGCCGCAGCCTTTAACTTTCGCGCGCATGATTCGGCTCGTTCTCTTCGACATTGACGGCACGCTCGTCCACACCGGACACGCGGGCACGAAGGCTTTTGCCAAAACGTTTGCGACCGAATTTGACCTGCATCACGGTTCGGAAAAAATGAAGTTCGCCGGACGCACCGACGTGAGCCTCGTGCGCGAATTTTTCAAAATCCACGGCCTTGACGAATCGCCCGCGCACTTCCGCCAGTTTTTTGCGCGCTACGTTTTCTGGCTCGACCACATTCTCGCGCATAGCACCGGCCACGCGTGTCCCGGCATTTTTGAATTCATCCGCGACCTGCAAAACTTGCCGCAGCCGCCGATGCTCGGCCTGCTTACCGGCAACATCCAACTCGGCGCGGAAATCAAATTGCGCGCGTTCGGCCTCTGGGATTTTTTTGCCATGGGCGGATTTGCGGACGACCACGAAGATCGCAATCACATCGCCGTCGCTGCGCTTGAACGCGGTCGCCGCGTGCTGGCAAAAGATTTGCAACCGCAGGAAATCGTCGTCCTCGGCGACACGCCGTTTGATGTGAAATGTGGAAAATTTATTGGCGCAAAAACTTTGGCAGTCGCGACCGGCGGCTCAAAGCTGGCAGAATTAAAACCCTGCGGCGCGGACTGGACGGTGCAAGATTTGACGCAAATCACCGCGCGGGAAATCTGTCCGCGCTGATCGAAAATCTTTTTGGCTTATCGCTCCAAAGTCACGCTCATCAGGCCAATGACGATTTCATTCGCGCGCGCGCGAACGGTGAGCGACTTCAATTCTTTCGTTGCGTCCAGCGGCAGATCCAGCACCGTCGCCGCGCCGCCGGAAATTTTTCCGCCCGTGCCTTTGAACGAATTCATTTCCAGCACGCGAATTTTTCCGGTCTTCAAATCCACGCGCACTGGCAACGATGCCGGTCGCGCGAACGCAAAATCGTCAATGTAATAGTCCTGATCAATCGGCCACCAGTCCGTCGGATTTCGCAAAATTAATTTCGCCAGCGAACCGTCCGCGTAAGTCACGATCACTTCGCCGTTGTCAAACCGGCTTTGTAGCGCGCCCGTCGAACCCGCCATCAGCAAAAATACGTGTGACGATTTTTCCGCCAGCGGCACGGAAACTTCACGCGGATAATTATCCCATTGCGACGTGAAAATTATGTTCTTCGTTTTTTTTGCTCCCGGCGTGGCGAAAGGAATTCCATCCGGCAAAATTATTTTCCCGACGTTTTGCGCGGCGAGCGAACGCAGGCCGGAATCATCCACGTCAAAATTTGCATTCGGTTCGCACCAGCCGCCAATGCCATGGTCGGGCGTCGCCAGCGACGCGAATGGCGAGCGCGGCGTCCGGTATTCATTGCGGAAAATCTGCGTAACCTGATCGTTGAAAAACGGCCTGATGTTGACGGTTTCAAAAAATTTGTCCGTCAGTTTTTCATTCCAGTCAAACGCCGGAAATTTTTCCAGCACGACAGGCGCAACTTCCGGCCCAACTTTCGCTTCTGGAATTTCGCCTTTCCAATTCACAATAACTTCAAATTTTTCCGCCGCCGGACTTTCAATTTCAATCCGTTGCACGCCAAATAAATCTTTAATCCAACTCCATTTTACCGACTGACCATTGATGGTTATTTTTGCGCCAGATCGCAGCGCCGCAATTTGCAAATCCAATTTCATCAACTTTGGAAATTTCGATTCGACCAAAAAAGTTTCCGTCAAACCGGCGCGGCGAAATTCAAAATTAAAATCAGGATGATGAATTCTCGCAAAATTCCAACTGGCTGGGAAACCGGGAACAATTTTTAATTCGCCCGCGAGCGCGTCCGGCTTGATTCCGAAAAGTCCTTCAATAAGCGCGCGGGAATTGATTCCAATCGCGTCCGCAAAATCGCGTTGCGCCTCGCCGCGCGCCATGTCGTGCGAGGTCATGCAGCCGAAATTTCCCGGACACAAACCGAGAAAACCGGAATCAAGAATTTCGCCCTTGAAAAGTTGAAACGCGGTTTCCGCGCGATTCGCCTGCCAGAAACCGAGCGCCGTGTGCGCGGCCTCGGCCATGACGACGTTGTTGAGCGACCATTGATACGGCAGCCAGCTCGTCTCCGGCAGCGCGAACAAATTTTCGTCCGGCACATTCGCGCCGCGAATTGGAATGTGCGAAATGTGGCCATCAATCCAGCGCGCCATCTGCCACGCCTGCGTCGGCGTCGGCACTTCGGAATCCAGCGTGTGATAAAAAGTCCAAAGCCCGCAATTCGGATGCACGAGTTGCAGGCCGAGCAAATCTTTTGATTCGGCAAAATTTCCCGTGTCCGCGAGCCAAAGATATTTATTCATGCCGCGCAAAATCAACGCGGCTTCGTTTTCATAAATCGTCGCGTCTTTGCCGAGAATTTTTGCGACGCGCGCGGCCATTTTGTTTTCAAAATAATTGTAGGCGCTCGCGTGCGCGGTGCCGCCGCCGTTGTAATTCAAATCGTCGCTCGCCCAAATCGCGGCGTAAGCTTCGTAAAGCGGCAATCTGTCATCGCCAAATTCGCGACGGAAAAGCCTGCGTTCCCGCGCGAGATGGCGCCCGATGACCGGCCACATTTGCGCGGCATAATTGGTATCGCCAGTCCACAGCAAATGTCTAAAAAACGCGTCCACGGCGACCAGATTCATGTCGTAATGATTGTGCGACATGTCGCCGTTGGAATGAATCGCCGCTTCGCTGCGCGCGAGATTAAATTGTTCGTCGGCCGGCGGAATGGTTTCGGGAATCGGATTCGTGTTTTGATTTTTCGCGAAGCCCGCGAAGTGCGCCGCCGTGCGGTCGTGCCAACCCAGTTCGTCGCCCGCATATTGGCCGCGCCAGCCGAGCAGGCGCGTGCGCCACGCGACCGCGCCGTGCATGAACGATTGCTGTTTGCCGTCCCAAACCGCGTCCGCCGCGATGTTCAACGCGCCAGCGGCGGCATTGATGAACGGGTCGGGCGTTTCGACGACCACTTTTTCCGCGATGGTGCGGCGATGATTTTCGGCGGCGGAAAACAATTGCGGCAAATTGTTCGCGGCAATTTTTCCGTCGCCATCAATTTTCAGTGCGAGAAAATCTTCGCGATTGTTTTCCAAATTCATTTCGCCAATCACAATTGGCAATTCAGTTTTGAGGCTGGCGGGAGAAAATAATTCAGCCGGCAAATTCCATTTCGCTGCGTCGGCAATTTGCAATTTTGCGTTTGCGGGAAAAATTCCGGCAATGATTGCGGCTTTGCTTTGGAGAATGAAAATGTTTGTCGCGATGGAAAATTTGTTGCCGCGACATTGCTCCGGTCGCAATTGGAAAAATTGCGAAACCGGCGCGCGTTCGCAGCCGATGTCGCCGCCGCGCTGTCCCTTCATGCCATTCACACCGCCGAATGCCCAGACAAGTTCAACGGAGTTTTTTGCGCCGCACAGTTCGGCACGCACAATCAAACCTTTCACTTCGCTCAATGGCAGCGCGGTCAAATCCAATTCGCCATCACCAAGCAGCGGATCGCGAACTTCATAGACCAGCGAACCGGGACGATAGCGCGCGATGATTTGCGCCGCATCATTCAGCCATTTTATTCCGGCGGCAGTTTTAATTCCAAATCGCAAATTGCCGCCGCGTCCGGGCAGGTAGAGTGAAAATTCCGGCTTGTCGCCGCCGTCAATTCGGAACGCGGAATTCAGACCGTAAAGCGGGCGATTAAAAAATTCCGCGCCGTTGGTGATGACGAAATCGCCGTTGACCGGCCAGTAGCGCAGCGGGCGGTCAATGTTGTTCGTCAGAAAAACTGAAGAGGAATTTTGCGCGGACGGCAACCCTTTCGCCGATGCAACGAACGTGGAAGCCAGCGCAAGCCAGCCAATAATTAAAACTGCCGTAAAGCGCATGGAGTAATTTAGCGGACACGCGTGCCGCCATGATTGAAGCTGACGTGATAGGTGTCGTTGACAGGGCCGCTGCCGTAAATTTCCGCGCTGACAAATTCACCGGCAATCTGAAACTGCCGGATGATGGCGGTCAAATCAGATTTTGATTTTTCGCTCATTCACGGCGCGCTGGGCGGAATCGTCAGGTAAGTCGTGACAAACTGGTAAAGCACCGGCGGAAAAACAAACACCCAACGGTCGCCGTCGAAGTTCACGGCGGCCAGCGCGGTTTGCGCTTTGGCGAGTTCCGCACCAAAATCTACGCTCAATTTTCCGCCGGTTTTCAGTTCGACGGTGATGGAAAGATTGTTCGTGTTCAGCCCGAATTTTTCCGGCGCGGTGACGTTGTGCGCCACCCAGCCGGCGGCGGTCAGTTCGCCGAGACGGTGCATGGTTTCCTCGATGGCGGGCGGATTGATGATGCCCTGCGAATTCGCTCCGAGCGACCACTTGTCATTACCGGTGCGAATCATTTCGCGCGTCTTGCCGTTCTGCCGCAACGTGACTTGCGCGATATTCGTCTCGGCAAAATTCCAGATGCGGCGGTCGCGAAATTCCCAGCCCGCTTCCGGCAAACGCGCGAAATCTTCCGGCTTAATCGCGTAAATGAAATCTTCGTCGCCGCGTTTCACCAGCACGCGACTGGGTTCATTCGTGCCGAAAATCAATTGCGCCAGCACGCTGTTCGTGTCGCCCGCCGTGCCGCGCAAAATAATTTGCGGCGACGACGGTGTGAAGCCAAAGCCCTGTAAATCCGGCACGGTGACGACGTCCTTCACGAATTCCGCGACGCGCAGACTGCCGAGTAGCTTGAGGAAATTCTGCACATTTTCGTTGTCGGCGGAAAATTTTTCGCCCGCCACCGTCCAGTAATCCGGAGCCTGTCTTTGCAACGTGAAATGATTTTCACCGCGCACTTCAATTTCCGCGACGGCGGGCGCGGTGAACGTGAGCAGATGCGGATCGCGAAAATCATTCACCGCGCCGTGCCACGCGGCAAAGATATCTTTGGCGGCGGTCACCACGGTGTTCCAACCTTCGCGCCGCGCAAACACCAGTGCGGAATTTTCCACGGGATTTTTTCCGGCATGAATGGCGGTGGTAAAATTCGTGCCGTGACCGAGCCACACGTCGAGATCCGCCGGTTGCAAACCGTAGCTGCTCAAGTCGGCGCGCGCATCGTCCGTGACAAATTGCGCGACGCGCCCGGCCTGAAGTTGTTGCAGCGCGGCGGTGATGCGCGCGCCGTCCGCACGCGCCGCCAGCGGACGAATCATGCGCCAGAGCTGGTTCGTCGGGTCGCGGCGAAATTCCATCGCCTTCGCACCGTTGGTGATGACCAGCCAATCCGTCGCGCCGCCGACATCCACAAGTGCCTTGTCGCGCCATTCATTCATGGAGCGCGGCAGCAATTGCAGCCAGCCCGCGTCGGTGACAAACGCGCCGTCCAGACCGACCACGCGAATAAAAACCTGATCGCCGGGCGCGGTTTTTTTGCCGACGAGCAACTGCCAGCGCTGTTCGCCCGCCACGATGACAAGTGAATACTGCGGATTTTCAAAACCGAAATCAGCGTCGGTATTTTTGTGGCTGCTGATTTCCGCCGCCGTGAGCCGCGTGGCCGGAACCAGTTTTTCCAGTGCGTCGGCGAGCGATTCAATGGCGGCGGCCTGCGCCGGATACGCGATTGGCTTTTGCAATTGCCACGCGTGGTTGGTGCGGACGACATCAATTTCGAGCGCACCGGCGGGACTAATTTGAACTGCCGTCAATTCGCTGGCGCGCAAACCGGCCAACAGGCGGGTGCTCGACGGCGCGGCCGGCTGGAGAAATTTATTGGAAAGCCAGATGCCCGCGAACAGCAAGGCCGCGAGCATGAACCAGATGATGGTGGTTTTGGATTTCATTTGCGGCGCACGAGCCAGACCAGCCAGCCGAGGAACAGCACGCCGCCGGGCAACGCGCCGAGCAGCAGCCAGTCCAGTTGCTGCGATTGTTTTTGCGTGAGCATCAGGCGGAATTCTTTGACGGGTTGCGGACTGATGCCCGCCAATAATTCCTGCCGGTCGAGCAGCCAGTTGGCCGCGTAATTCAGAAAGTCCCGGTTCGCGCCGCCTTCAATATAATAGTTGCCGAGAAAAATCGAATCGCCCGCGACCACGATGCGCGTGTTGCCGCGCGGAGTAACAACACCAGCCACGGGTTTTTGCTCAATCGCCGCCAGCACCGGATAGCGACGCGGCGCAGCCGTCGGATCGCCCGCGAGCGTGGCCGTCTCGCTGGACAGCGCGAGTTCTTTCACCAGCGGCGCGTTGGCGGGCGGATTCTGCCATTTTACTTTTTCGATTGGGCGCGGCAAAATCATCTGCAACGAAAGTTGCGTGAGCGGCGCGACGAAACTTTGCGGATTGAATTCACGGATCTTCACGTCCTGACCCGTGATGGAATTTTGCGGGTCTTTGATGTAGTCGGCCAAAACATTGACGCCCCAGTGCTGCAAAATCGGTTCGAGTCCGGTTGGCCGGTCAATGGAGGCGTAATTAAACAGCACGAGCAGCCGTCCGCCTTCCGCGAGATACTTGTCAATTTTTTGCAAATCGGCGTCGGGCAGCAGCGTCGTCGGCGCGGCGATGATCAGTAAATTGCAATCCATCGGCACCGGCTGGTTGGCAGTCAATTCCAGATTCGTCACGGCAATATAATTTTGCGCGAGCTCCAAACCGAACTTGGCAAAACCAAACTGGCCGCTGTCGGTGAGCGACGATTCGCCGTGGCCTTGCAGAAAATACGCCTTGAACGGCGACGCGCTCGCGAGCGCGAGCAGCTTGGAGGTGAACATGATTTCGCCATTGAACGCGACGGGCCGGTTGCGGAATTGCAATTCCTTTTGCTTCGGGTCGTCCTTCGCGGTCGGTTCCAATTTATGCGACACGATGGCTTCGCCGGGAATGACAATCACCCGGCCATTGCTATCGAAAATGACCAAATCTTTCGCCGGCGGAGAATTTGGACTGTCCGTCGCCGCAGGCAAATTATATTGCACCTTCAGTTTTTCCGCCGCGCCCGCGTCGCGGACATAATCCACGGTATGCACGGAAATATTTTTGTTCACCGCGTGATACTCGTTCAGCAGCGCGAGGATGTTCGGATAAAAATTTTCCTGATCGCGCGTATCGTAATACAGCGTGACAGCCACATGGTTCGTCAGCGTGGACAAAACCGCCAGCGTGCGCGACGACAGCGCCACGCGCGTTTGAGAACTCAAATAGAACCGATGAAAAAACTGCGCACCCAGATAATTGAGCATGACCATGACCGCCAGCACCAGCACGGTGCGCAGCAGCATGTCGAAGCCGATTTTCCATCGGCTCGCGGGCGAAAAACTGGGGCGCGGGTTGCTCATTTTATTTCCAGCGGTGGCTTTCCACCACGCGCAGCGTCAGGAACAAAAACAGGAACGTTGCGCTCACATAAAAAATTACTGCGCGCGTGTCCACCACGCCGCGCGCGAAGTCGTGCATCTGATCGAACAGATTGAAATACGCCAGCACTTGCGTTTGCCAGTGTTCATTCACCGGCGTGGATTTCGCCAGATACGCCAGCGAAAATAAACTTACGCCCAGCACGAAGCTGATCATCGCCGCCGTCATCTGGCTGTAGGAAACCGCCGACGCGAGACAACCCATTGAAAGGAACAAACAACCAATCAGAAAAATCCCCAGATACATTCCGCCCATCGTGCCGCCATCCAGCGCGCCAGCCTGATTTGTGAAATGTTGCACAATGAACAAACACGGCAGCAATGGCAGCCACGCGACCGTGTAAAAAATAATTGCCGTGGTAAATTTCGCCGCCACCACCTGAAAATCGCCCACCGGCGTCGTCATCAAGGTTTCAAACGTGCCGCTCGCTTTTTCCAGCGCGAACAGTCGCATCGTGATCACCGGCGTTGCCAGCAACAGCACGAGCCAGAAATAAAACGTGCCGTAAAACATTTCCGTCACCGGCGCCGTGAACGGGTCGCTGCCCACGCCCGCGATCAACACCACAAAGCTCAACCCGACCAGCAGCGTGACCGCCGCGATGATGACGTAACCCGTCAGCG
>DATCFH010000201.1:0-3643 GCA_036509625.1 Verrucomicrobiia bacterium | reverse complement strand
ATATCCACACCTTGATCGCCGGATGCTTTTGTTAGACGAACACTCCATCCACACTCCTTAAGTTTTTCGGCACAATATTTTTCATATCCAACTCCATCTCCCGGTTCAACTGTTCGCGAATACAGATTTTTGGGTTTAGGTAATGAGGCTATAAAATTATCAATCTCTTGAGAGATTAAAATTTGCTCTATATCTGAACAACTAATAAAGGGAACACTTGGAAAAAGGTATTTTTCAAAAAAATATTTCTTTTCACGTTCCCATGCGGCGTTATCCACACCTCCGTATGCATCCTGACTTCGCAATTGCTGAGACTTCAACAACAAAACATCCTTGTGAGCAATCAGAATTGCTTTAATTGCATCGTTTTTTATTCCCTGATTTTTTATTCCTTCGTTCCTTTGGTTTCTTCGATTTTGAAACTTAAACGCATAATAAATCAAAGATAACAAAAAAAAACCAGGAAAAATTGGTCAGTTCCGCTCATACACTTACTCAAGCTTTCGCGACCAACTGGCGCAACACATACGGCAGAATGCCGCCGTGCTGGTAATAGTCAATTTCGATGGGCGTATCAATGCGGCAGCGGACGGTGACATTTTCCACAGAGCCGTCCTTGCGTGTGATCTTCAGCGTGAGGTCTTGCTGCGGTTTGATGTTCGCGTCGAGGCCGACCACGTCAAAGGTTTCAGTTCCGTCCAGTTTCAGTGCCAGTGCGGAAGCACCTTCCTTGAATTGCAACGGCAGCACGCCCATGCCCACGAGGTTGCTGCGGTGGATGCGCTCGAAGCTCTGCGCCACGACGGCTTTCACGCCGAGCAGATTCGTGCCTTTCGCCGCCCAATCGCGCGACGAGCCGGTGCCGTATTCCTGTCCGGCAATAATCACGAGCGGCGTTTTTTCCGCCTGATATTTCATCGAGGCGTCGTAGATGCTGACCTGTTCGCCGGACGGCTGCAACTTGGTCACGCCGCCTTCCACGCCGGGAACCATCAGGTTTTTGATGCGCACGTTCGCAAATGTGCCGCGCGTCATCACGCGGTCGTTGCCGCGACGCGAGCCGTAGCTGTTAAAATCTTCCACCGCGACGCCGTTCTCGATGAGATACTTTCCAGCGGGCGTGGATTTCTTGAACGCGCCGGCGGGCGAAATATGGTCGGTCGTCACGCTGTCGCCAAAAATGCCGAGCGCACGCGCGCCGGTGATTGGTGCGATTGCGCCGGGCGTCATCGAGAAATTCTCGAAGAACGGCGGCTCCTGGATGTAAGTAGATTTGCGATCCCACTCATAAACGTTTCCAGTGCTGGAAGAAATTTCGTTCCACTTCGGGTTTTGCGCGGCGAAATCTTTATACAACTTGCGGAAAATTTCCGGCTGCAACGCGGCCTGCATGAGGTCGCGCACTTCGCGGAGGCTCGGCCAGATGTCGCGCAGGAAAACAGGCTTGCCATCTTTGTCCGTGCCCAACGCATCGTTGGAAAGATCAATGTCCACGCGGCCAGCGAGCGCAAACGCAACGACGAGCGGCGGCGACATGAGAAAATTCGCCTTGATGTTCTGGTGAACGCGCGCCTCGAAATTGCGGTTGCCGGACAACACGGACGCGGCGACCAGATTATTTTTCACCACGGCATCTTCAATCGCCGGATGCAGCGGGCCGGAATTACCGATGCACGTCGTGCAACCGTAGCCAACAAGGTTAAAACCAAGTTTGTCGAGAAACGGTTGCAAGCCGGTCGCGTTCAAATAATCCGTAACGACGCGTGAGCCGGGCGCGAGCGACGCCTTGACGGTGGAATTAACCGTGAGGCCTTTTTCCACGGCCTTCTTCGCGAGCAGACCGGCGGCGAGCATCACGGACGGATTGCTGGTATTCGTGCAACTCGTAATCGCCGCGATTAAAACGGAACCGTTCCGCACATCGCCTTCGATGTTGGGCGCCGTGGCATGAATGGAATCGGGCGTCGGATGATCGTTGAGCATCTCGCGTTCGCTGCGATGGGCATTGCCGTTTTCTTGATTGCCGCCGCCCGGATGAATCTCGCCGCCCGCCGAGATATGCACGGAGCGCGACAATTCTTCCGCCTTCATGCCAAAACCATTTTCCGTGACCGGCTTTGAAAATGCGCTGATGAATTCGCTTTTGAGTTTCGGCAATTCAATCCGATCCTGCGGACGCTTTGGCCCGGCGACGCTAGGCAAAACCGTTCCGAGATCAAGTTCGATTTCCTGCGAATAAATAATCTCGCCTTTTTTCGGAATGCCCCACAAGCCTTGCGCCCGATAATAATTTTCGTAGGTCTTCACCGCTTCATCGGTGCGACCAGTCGCTTTCAAATAATTCACGCACTCGGCATCAATCGGGAAGAAGCCCATCGTCGCGCCGTATTCGGGCGCCATGTTCGCAATCGTTGCGCGATCCACGAGTGGCAACGCCGCCGCGCCTGCGCCAAAAAATTCCACGAATTTTCCGACGACTTTTGCCTTGCGCAAAATCTGCGTGACGGTCAGCGCGACGTCCGTGGCGGTGACGCCTTCGCGAATCGCGCCCGTCATGTGCACGCCCACGACATCCGGCGTCAGAAAATAAACCGGCTGGCCGAGCATCCCCGCTTCCGCTTCGATGCCGCCGACGCCCCAGCCGACGATGCCGAGGCCGTTGATCATCGTCGTGTGCGAATCGGTGCCGACGAGCGTGTCGGGATAATAAATTTCGCCCGCGTTCAACACCCCCTTGGCGAGATATTCCAGATTCACCTGATGCACGATGCCGATGCCCGGCGGCACGACCTTGAACGTGTCGAACGCCTGCATGCCCCATTTCAAAAATTGATAACGCTCGCGGTTGCGCGTGAATTCCAAATCGAGATTCTTGGCCATCGAATCCGCACCGCCGGCGAAGTCCACCTGCACCGAATGATCCACCACCAAATCCACCGGCACGAGCGGCTCGATGATTTTCGGATTCTTGCCGATCTTCGCCACAGCGGTGCGCATGGCGGCCAAGTCCACCAGCAGCGGCACGCCGGTAAAATCTTGCAGCACGATGCGCGCGACGACGAACGGAATTTCCGCCGTGCGCGTCTCGGTCGCTTTCCAATTGGCAAGTTCCTTAATGTTCGCTTCGGAAACTTTTTTTCCATCGCAATTTCTCAAAACGGATTCGAGGACAATGCGAATTGAAACGGGCAGTTTTGAAATTGGCCCCACGCCGGCTTTTTCCAGCGCGGGCAGCGAATAAAATTTTCCAATTTTGCCGTTGCCGAGTTCAAAATTCTGCAACGTGCCGAATAAGTTGTGAGTGCTCATTTAATTCCTTTTAAAATTCCTTAAAAATAACCGGACAAAAATGAACATTGCGCGCGTCGCTGTCAAGCGAAGCGCGCTAGAAGTCTCTTCTCAATCTTAATCGTAATCCTAATCTTAATCCGTTATTTCAGCGATTAAGATTAGGATTACGATTAAGATTACGGGCGAAAATCAGTTCGTATGCGGCGCGAGGTGCAGCAGTTCGCCGATGCGTTTTTCGAGCCGGTGCAAGTCGAGCGGCTTGGTGAAAAAATCTTCCGCGTGCATGAATGCGCTGCGCTTGGTGACTTCGCTGGAAAGCGCGCTCATGAAGATGACGGGGATTTTTTTGGTA
>DATCFH010000200.1:0-4061 GCA_036509625.1 Verrucomicrobiia bacterium | reverse complement strand
GTATTCCCTGAAATTTGGTTCGACCAGCGCCTACAAGGAAGATGCGAACGGCAATCCGGTTTACGACTGGACGATCAACGATAAAATTTTCGACACCTATCTTGCGCGTGGCATCAAACCGTATGTGCAACTCGGGTTCATGCCGGAAGCGTTGAGCACGCATCCGCAAAATTATCCCCATCATCCGCCGGTCAATCAAAAGGCCGATGCGGCGGGTGGCCAATCCTATCCGCCAAAAGATTATGTGAAGTGGGGAAATCTGGCTTACGAGTGGACGAAACATTGCGTGGAAAAATACGGCGCGGCGGAAGTTGGCAAATGGTATTGGGAAGTTTGGAATGAGCCGAACATCAGCTATTGGCACGGCACGCACGAAGATTATTTCAAGCTCTACGATTACGCGGTTGACGGCGTGCGTCGCGCATTGCCGACCGCGCGCGTGGGCGGACCGGAAGTCGCCGGTGGGCCGGGCGGAAAATTTCTCCATGAATTTTTGCAACACTGCACGCACGGAACTAATTATGTCACTGGTAAAATCGGTTCACCGCTGGACTTTATTTCCTTTCATGCGAAAGGCTCGCCGGTGTTCACGAACGACCACGTTCGCATGGGCATGGCGAACCAGTTGAAAAATATGGATGACGCTTTCGCCGTCATCGCGTCATTTCCAAAATACAAGCAAACGCCTATCGTCATTGGCGAATCTGATCCCGAAGGCTGCGCCGCTTGCACTGGGCCGCAGGACGGTTATCGCAATGGCACGATGTATTCCAGCTACACGGCGGCGAGTTTTCCGCGCGCGTTGGAACTCGCGGCGAAGCACGGCGTGAACCTCGAAGGCGCGCTGACGTGGGCGTTTGAATTTGAAGACCAGCCGCCGTTCGCCGGTTTTCGCCAGCTCGCGAGCGCGGGCATTGATTTACCGGTGCTGAACGTGTTTCGGATGTTCGGCAAAATGGACGGACAGCAACTCACCGTGACGAGCAGCGCGGGTCTGAATGCGGAAATCATTCGCGCGAAAAACGTCCGTGACAATCCCGACATTGCCGCGCAGGCGAGCCTCGGCAAAAATAAATTGTGCGTGTTGGTTTGGTATTATCACGACGACGATTTGCCCGGCCCGGACGCGGCGATTGATCTGGCGTTGAATGGCATTCCGCTCGCGAACGGTGCGGCCACGCTGACGCGTTACGTCATTGACGCCGATCACAGCAATTCCTACGAGGCTTGGAAAAAGATGGGTTCACCATTCCCGCTTTCAGTGGCGCAAAACGCGGAGCTTGAAAAAGCCGGGCAACTTGCCCAAGCCAGCCATCCGGAAAGCGTCACCGTGACGAACGGCGCGGCAAATGTGAAATTTTCTTTGCAACGCCAGGGAGTTTCGTTGCTCGTATTCAATTGGAATTGAAGTCGCTTGCCCATCACGGCAAACGTGGCAACCTTTCTCGCATGGAAATTAAAGTGTTTGCCGATGCCGACGCCGTGGCAATTGCCGCCGCCAAAATTATCGCCGCCGAGGCGCGCGCGGCAGTCGCGGCGCGCGGAAAATTTATCATGGCCGTGAGCGGCGGACGCACGCCGTGGCAAATGTTACGCGCCCTCGCTGGTGAAGAAGTTCCGTGGCTCAATGTCCACGTCATGCAAGTGGACGAACGCATCGCGCCCGCTGGCGACGCCGATCGCAACCTGACGCACCTGCGCGAAAGTTTGCTGTCGCACGCGCCGTTGCCGCCGGAACAAATTTACGCCATGCCCGTGGAATCTAGCGATCTTGAGGCTGCCGCGAAAAATTACGCACACACGCTGGAACAAATTTGCGGCGCGCCGCCCGTGCTCGACCTCGCGCATCTCGGCCTCGGCGCGGACGGACACACGGCTTCGCTCATCCCCGGCGATTCCGTTTTGGAAGTCGCCGACCGCGACGTAGCGCTCACCGGCATTTATCAAAACCGGCGGCGCATGACGCTGACCTATCCGCTGCTCAACCGCGCGCGGCGCATTTTGTGGGTTGTGACCGGCGCGGAAAAAGTGGAGATGCTCGTGCGCCTGCGCGCGGCGGACGTTTCAATTCCCGCCGGAAAAATCCGTCAGGAAAATGCACTCGCACTCGCCGACGCAGCGGCGGCAGGAAAACTTTAAGCAAAAATTTCCGGTGTGCGGCGGCTGACTTGAAACACCGCGAGACAAACCTGCGCCGTCGCCGGATCGTTCAAACAAAGTGCGCCTGCGCGGATGCGCGGCAGCGGTTCGCCTTCAAATTGCAGCGGAAATTTTTCCGCCAGCATTTGCGCATAAGCTGGAAAATTTTCAAAACCTTCCGCGCGCAACTGCGCGGCGTTCACCAATCGGAACGTGCCAAAACTATTTTGAAAAGTCTGCCGCATCAATTCCACCAGCACCCGACCCATCGTGTAGCGCGGATTGATTTCCACGATGGGTTTTAATTTCATAACGCCGCTTTCAGTGCGATAAACAAAGGCGTCAATGCCAATCGGCCCGATGAAATCAATTTGGCGCAATTCAATTTCGAGCCGCTCAAAAAGTTCACCGTAAAATTCCAGCAGCCGATTTGAGATGTCCACCGGTTCAGCGAACAGCGAAACAATTTTGGCCGGAATCCGTTTGTGATGATGCGACTCGGCAAAGTTGGCGACGAATTGTCCGCGCGCGTCAGTAAGCAAGCCGGTGTAGCCGCACAGCTTCAAACCGCTGGCGGACATTTCCAGTTGAATCGAAAAATCTAGTTCGCGTTCCAGCCACGGCTCGACGACCAGTTCGCGTTTGTATGCGAATTTATTTTCCAGCCAGCGCAGTTGCGTTGGCAAAATCTCCGGCTCAAACAAACGCATCGCGTTGCTGCCCGCCACGCCAAACGCTTCCTTCACGACAATTTTGTGATGGCCAAGCGCGCGGATTTGGGCAATCGCCGTCAGTGTTTTTTTAACAGAATTTACACACACGCCGATTTCAGTTTCGTCGCAAAGCCAGCTTTCGTCGGTAGGGCGGCGTTGCTGCGCCGCCTCCGGGTTCTGGCCGCGCAGCAGCACGGCTCTACCAGCGCAAATAATTTTCCGCAAAAAGTTTGCGCTCCAAGTTTTGGAATAAAGCTGGGCGATTTCCGGATTGAATCTTTTTTCGTCCGCGCGTTTTTCGCCGGTAACACTGGCAAAAATGGGTTTTAATAACTCAAAGCTGTCCGGTCCCCACGCCCACGGACGCAGGCTGCCGAGCTTGCGGTTTTTCAAGTCGGCGACATTTTTGGATTCCACAAATTCCGGCAGTGGAAAACCGGCCGACTTGATGCGGCTCAAAAATTCGACCGATGGTTTTTGTTTCACCAGCACGATGTCATCTTGGCGGCAAAGAAATTGCGGCAGGTTTTCGAGGTCGCGCGCGAGCTGCGCCTGATGTTTGGTGGGGTTAAAAGTTTTGCCTTCGGCGATGCGGCCTTCGGCGAACGGATTGAAAATAAAAACGCTGGGCGTGCGTCCGCGCGATTGCGAATACACATTTATTTCGGCAATAAATTGCGCGTCAAATCCGGCGGCGCGGCGGCCTTCGACGTTCAGAGAAAGTCCTTTCGCGCGCTGTGGCGAGAGCGGAAATTTCAACGTGTGGCAGAATGCTTCCCAGTCACTTTCGTTCGGATTTTTCCAGCGGCGGAACCATTTTAAGCCGTAAGCAACGTGGCCGATTTCGTCGCGATAAATTTTTTCGAGCAGTTGCGAAGTTTCATTATCGCCAATGCTGGCAAAGCTTTTGGCGAAGTGGCCGGCGAAGTCGAGGTTCGCCTGTTCAAAGGTGAGACACAAGCTGGAAACGTAATCAATCGGATGTTCCATCGGCGAAACGCAGCGCCAAAAATAGCCGCTGACGGGCAGTTCGCCAAATGCGATGCCGCAACTTTTCATGCGCTCGATGTAAAGTCGCGTGTGTTCCTGCTCGTCTTTGAGGGTGCGCAAAACGCCCTGGCGGAACGCGGCGGGCGCGTCGGGAAATTTCAGCAGCACGAGCGCCATGAGTTCGGTGGCGAGCAGTTCGTGATTGCCGAAAAAATGGAG
>DATCFH010000199.1:0-3963 GCA_036509625.1 Verrucomicrobiia bacterium | reverse complement strand
GGTCCCGCACAATGTCGCTTTTTCGCTAGTAGGCACGGGGCTTTTATGGGTCGGCTGGTTTGGTTTCAATGCCGGCAGCGCGTTGAATGCGGGCGCGCTGGCGACGAGCGCATTTGCGGCTACGCATTTTTCCGCAGCGGCAGCGGCGTTAAGTTGGGCGGCGGTGGAATGGAAATTGAAAGGCCGTCCGAGCGTGCTCGGCGCGGCATCCGGCATGGTCGCGGGACTGGCGACAATTACGCCCGCATCCGGCTTCGTCACCATTCCGGCGGCGTTTTGCATCGGCCTCACGGCGGGCGTGGCCTGCTATTTTGCAGTGACGAAAATTAAATCCATTTTTTCCTACGACGATTCGCTGGACGTGTTCGGCGTGCATGGCATCGGCAGCATTATTGGTATGCTGATGCTCGGTTTTCTCGCGAGCGCGGAAGTGAATCCCGCCATCGCGACGACATTCAAGGCCAATGGCGTGGTCGTTTCGCTTGCGGGCGGTTCGCACCAATTTTTCAACCAGCTCATCGGCGTGCTGTTCACGGCGGTGTTGAGCGGTGTCGGCACGTTTATTATTTTGAAAATCGTGGACGCGGTCATCGGTCTGCGCGTGGATCATGAGGAAGAAAGTATTGGACTAGACCTTTCCCAACACGGCGAGAGTGCGTATAATGAATAGCAATCTATGAAAAAAATCGAAGCCATCATCAAACCGTTCAAGCTCTCTGAAGTCAAAGACGCGCTGAACGAACTCGGCATCCAGGGCATGACCGTCAGCGAGGTCAAAGGCTTTGGCCGCCAAAAAGGCCACACGGAAATTTATCGCGGCAGCGAATACACCGTGGATTTTCTGCCGAAAATAAAAGTCGAAACCGTCGTCGCCGACAATCAAAAAGACGCCGCCGTTGCCGCCATCATCAAAGCCGCGAAGACTGGCAAAATCGGCGATGGCAAAGTATTTATCTCGAACATCGAAGAAGCCACGCGCATCCGCACCGACGAAAAAGGCGACAACGCGGTCTAAAAATCCAGCGCGCCGTCCATTTTGAGCCGCGTGATTTCCGACGCGTAACCGGCGCGGAAATCGGGAAACTTAAATTTGTAATTTAATTCCGCGCGCAGGTTCGCGTTGTTCACGCGCTTGTTCGTCGCACCACGCTTTCTTAAAAGTTCCGCATCGGTGGAAACCATTGGTGGCATTGGGCGATTTAATTCCGCTGCCAGCCACGCAAAAAAATCCCGCTGGTTCACCGGCGTATCATCAGTGGCGTTGTAAATTTCTCCGGGCTTTCCATTTTCCAAAGCGGCCATGATGACGCCGATCAAATCGTCACGATGAATCATGTTCAGCCAGCGCGCGCCGTCGCCCTCGAGCCGCGCTTCCTTTTTCAGAAATTGCTTGAACGCATGGCCGCGCGCCGGCCCGTAAATTCCCGCGACACGCAAAATGACGGCGGGGAACTTGCGTTCAGCCACCGCTGCCAGCAAAAGTTTTTCCGTCTCGGCCAAAACCTTTGAAGTTTCCGCGTCGGGTTCAACCGGACTTTTTTCCGTGACGATGGAGCCGTCATTCTGCCCGTAAACACTGGTGCTGCTGGTGTAGATGAATTTTTTCAGCGGCGAACCCGCGAGCCACGAAATGAGATGACGATTTCCCTCGAGATAAATTTTCCGGTAATCGTCCGCGCCGCCGCCACCGGATGCGGTGCAGTTCACGACCCAGTCAAAATCGCACGGCAGTTGGGCGAGCGTTTCGGGCTGCGTGATGTCGGCGTGAAGTGGAATGATGCCGGCGCTTTTCAATTCGGCTTCCGCGAGCGCGCTGCGGCGCAGACCAAAAACGGTGTGGTCTTGCCGGACCAATTCTTTTCCGAGTGGCAATCCGACATAACCGCAGCCGACAATCAAGGCGCGCATATAAACTTACGATATGCGATTTATGATTTACGCGCCGCTCTAAATTTCGCGCGTAAATTGAGCTTCGTAAATCGTAAATGTTTCAGTCCATCACGGCGGCGAAACGCAGGCCGCGCGTGCTGATGTGCACTTCCTTGAAACCAAATTCTTCCATCACCGCCTCGTAAATCAGGACGCCGGTAAGGATCACGTCCGCGCGCAGTTTCGGCAGGCCGGGAATTTCTTTGCGCGCGGCCAGCGGCAATTTCCACAAATTTTTCCGGTGCGCCACAACTTGTTCCAACGTCAAAACTGTCTGCTCGATTTTTTCGCGGTCGAAGCGGTCGAGCTTTTTTTCCATGCGCGCGAGAATGCTGGTCGTGCCGCCGGTGCCAACCAATTTTACCGCGCCGGATTTTTTTTCGTGGAGCAAGGCCGGTTCCAGCAACGGCCAGACTTCGGTTTGAAAAAGATTTTTCACCCAGTCGCGACTGGCTTGGAATTCTGCGGGCGTCGGCGGGTCGCTGTGCGGAAATTTTTCCATCAGCCGCACGGTGCCCAGCGGAAAGCTGTGCGCGAAACTTTTTTCCTGGCCGTGCCCCAAAATAAATTCCGTGCTGCCGCCGCCGACATCGAGAATCAGCAACGGATGTTTCGCCAATTTCGCGTCGGTGGCCACGCCTTGAAACGCCCAGTCCGCCTCGCGCGCGCCGGTGATGATTTCCGTTTTCAAACCGGAAGCCTTTTCGATGGCGTTCGTCAAATCGCGCGGGTTCATCGCATCGCGCGCGGCGCTGGTGGCGATGACGCGGATGGATTCCGCGCTGCGTTCGCGGGCGATTTCAGAAAATTCCCAAACCGCTTCGGCGGTGCGTGCAATGGGTTCGGGCTGGAGTTGATGCGTTTCGTAAAAGCCTTTGCCGAGCCGCGTCTGCCGGCTTTCTTCATGAATCGGACGCACCTCCGCACCCGCCACATCGGCGATGAGCAGCTTGACCGAGTTGGTGCCAACGTCAATGACGGCGTGGCGCGCAGTTTGCATCACGGCCAGCATAAAAAATTTCGGCGGCCAAACCAAAAGTTAAATTGTGACATTTTGCCGACCTTGCGCGCGCAATTTTTTAACCAATGCGAAAAGAAATTTTTTGGATGACCGATTTGCCGAAGCTGTGTTGCAGGCGTTCGAGAATTTCCTGGCGGCGATAACGGACAATTTCCGTGAGCCAAACGCTGCTGTCCACGTTCACAAATAAAGTTCCTTTGTGCAAATTTGCCGGTTGCGCGTGCGCGGTCACGACGGGATCAATCAGCGCATTCCACACTTTGACAACTTCCGCCTCGGCCTGACGCGAATCGAGGCGCAAGTCTTTCAACAACGCGGGCAGCACATCGCCCGGTAGACGTGCAGGCGTGGCGCGCGCGACTTCCAGCGGCGCGTAATCCACGCCGCGCCATTGCGACAGGACTTTGGCGCGGGCGGAAGATTTTAGTTTCGGCGGCATCGGCTAAACAAATTAACCACAGGCGCACGCGATGGACACGGAATTTTTCAAACAAGAATTGTCTTGGCCGCGCGGAGTTGGAAGAATTGTGGGATGGCAGCAAATTTGGAAGGAAAAATCGCGCGCGCCCGTTCGCTTTGCGAAAAAGGCGCGTGGCCGGAGGCGCTGGCGTTCGCGCAAGCGTGGGCGGCGGAAAATCCGACGGACGCGAAGGCTTGGTATTATTCCGGCATCGCACAGGCGGCGTTGGGCCGATTGATTGATGCGGAAACCAGTTACCGCCACGCGCTCAAGTTGGACGCGAATGATTTCAAGATTTGGAACAATCTCGCGGGATTATTATTTGGCGCGATGCAGCGTCCCGCCGAGGCCGCGCAATGTCTGGTGCAGGCGTTGCAGATTGATCCGGGCAATCCGCTCGGCTGGTCAAATCTTGCGAGCATGAACGGACAGCTCGGTCGCCACGCGCAGGCGCTCGACTGCGCGGAACGTGCGCTCGCGCTGGATCCGCAGATGGTCGAGGCGCAAGTCTTTCAACAACGCGGGCAGCACATCGCCCGGTAGACGTGCAGGC
>DATCFH010000198.1:0-2268 GCA_036509625.1 Verrucomicrobiia bacterium | reverse complement strand
GGCTGACTTTCAGCGAATTAAAATTGGTGTCCGCACTCACGATGTCGAGGCCGGCGCGGTTCGGATTCTGCACCTGGCGCAAGGCGGTGAGCCAGATCGTCGGCGCAAGTTCCTTCATGCCGCGCTGGAACGGCTCCAGTTTCATCGCGGTGCTGAACGCCTTGATGCGCGCCTCGTTTTCCGGGGTCGGCTCCGGCAAGCCGCCGAACACGGCGTCGTAATGCGCGGCGGTCATTTTCGGCACAAAGGCTTTGATGTTCAGCTTGAGCAATTTTTTAACTTCTTCGGCGTGCTTGTAAGTCGCCGGACGATTGTAGCCGTGATCCACCCACAACACGGGAATGTCCGGCTGCACCTGCGTGACGAGATGCAGAATCACCGCCTCGTAAGGCCGATAATTGGTCGAGACGATGGCGCGACCGTTCGCCTGCATAACCGCCCAGCGGATGATTTCCAGCGGCGATTTGCCGCGCAGCTCGGCGTTCGCCTGCGTGATTTGTTCAGGAGTCATGCGCTCAATTTTTGGCAGGCTGTTCGTTCAAAAGCGCACGGTCGCACCAGTCGCCGAAGCGTTCGCCGGCGTTTCGCTCCTTCGCGAAACGCGCGAGCACCGGCTGCAATTCTTTTTCCAGATCGGCGTCCTTCAGCGTTTCCTTCCAGACGCGGTTAAGCCGCGTGCCGGAAATGTCGCCGCCGAGCCAGACTTGATAGCGCCCGGGCGCTTTGCCGACAAACGCGAGTTCCGCCGTGTAGGGCCGCGCACAGCCGTTCGGACAGCCGGTCGAGCGAATGGTGATCTCCTCGCTGCCGAGGCCAAGGTCGCCGCAAAGTTTTTCGATGCGGTCAATCAAGCCGGGCAACATCCGTTCGGATTCAGCGAGCGCGAGGCCGCAAGTGGGCAGCGCGGGGCAGGCCATCGCCGCCGCGTGCAGCACGCGCGCCTGATTTTCCGTTTTCACGCCGTGCGTCGCGAGGACAGTCGTAATCGCAATTTTTTCTTCGTGATTCGCGTTTGCCAGAATCACGTTTTGGTTCGCGGACAAACGGAATTCGATGCGGGAAAATTTTTCAGCGACTTCGCGCAAGGCGGTTTTCAATTTCCGGCCTTCGACATCTTTCACGCGGCCGGTTTCGACGAACAAAGTTAGAAACCATTTTTCGTCCACGGCCTGATGCCAGCCGAGCATGTCTGCGGTGGTCCTGAATTTGAAGGGCTTCGCGGGCGCGAGCATGATGCCGGCGCGCCGGTTCACTTCATCCTGCATGAATTTCACACCACGTTCCGCGACGACGTATTTCAGGCGCGCGTGTTTGCGGTCGGTGCGGTCGCCGAAATCGCGGTGAATTGTGAGAACAGCTTTCGCAACGTCCACAATTTTGTCCGGCGTCACAAAGCCGATGACGTCCGCGAGGCGCGGAAAAGTTTGCACGTTGCCGTGGCTGCGACCCATGCCACCGCCGACGGCGATATTGTAGCCGTCGAGCCGGTCGTTTTCGACAATAGCGATGAAGCCGAGACAGTTCGTGAAAACGTCGAGGTCGTTGACCGGCGGAATGGCGAAGGCAATTTTGAATTTTCGCGGCAGATACGTTTTGCCGTAAAGCGGGTCAACGAAGTTTTTGTTCGCCTCGTCTTCGAGGTTCAACTGGACACCGTCAATCCAGATGGAGTGATATGCCCCGGTCTTTGGCGCAAGTTCCAGCGCGACTTTTTTGCAGTCGGCGTAAACATGGTCGCGCGCCTTGGTGTAGGCGGGCGTGGGCGGCGCGAGCACGTTGCGGTTGACATCACCACAGGCCGCGAGCGTGGAAAGCAGCGATTCGTTGATTGTTTTGATGAGCGGACGCAAACCGAATTTCACGACGCCGTGAAACTGGATGGTTTGGCGCGTGGTGATTCGCAGAGTGTTGTTGCCGTAAGTTGAGGCAAGTTCGTCAAAAACTTTCCACTGGTTTGCCGTCATCACGCCGCCGGGAATGCGGCTGCGAATCATCATAATGTATTTCTTGCCGGTCTTGCGCAGGTCGCGGTCATCCTGCTGATACGAGCCATGAAATTTCAGAAACTGGTTGTCATCGTCCGAAAAATGGTCGGCGTTCGCGTCGTCCAGCGTCGCGGCAATCGTGCCCGCCAAGGTCGGGATGGCGGCCTTGATTTCCTCGTTATGCGTCAATTTGACAGGTGCTTCAGCGCTCATAAGCGAATGGTTAATCTGACAGAAAATGGAAATTGTTCAAGCGTCACGTTCGCTGTCTTTCACGTTGCCG
>DATCFH010000197.1:0-4781 GCA_036509625.1 Verrucomicrobiia bacterium | reverse complement strand
CCGGTAAAAAATTAAACGGACAATACCTCTTCCGCGTCCGGCAACTTATTTTTTCCCGCAAAATTGAAACCGGATTTCCTGCCGAATTTTTTCCACCGGCCAGACAAATACTTGCGGCCACAATTGCCAGATCAGGCCAAGACACAAGCTGTAAATCGCCAGCGAATCATAGGCGGACAGGAGGCCGGACCACAGGTGCAGCCCGTTTCCATCCTCACACAAATGACACGCACCCAGCAAAGTGTATCCGATGAAAAATGGGTTCCGATAATAAACCGATACCAGCGCCACCGGAATGGCGAGATACTGGTTGGTAGTGGCTGGCGAAGTGGCCACCAATACGCCCGTATAAATCAGGAAAGAGCAAAAATTATTTTTCGGGCGACAGATGAAGGCAAACATCATCAAGAGCAGCAGCCACCATGTTTGGCTGCTAAAAACCGCCTGCGCCACTTCCGGCAGCATCAAAGTATAAAAACAACTGGCGTAGTTGGAGCGATACTGAAAGACATTTTGCACGATGCCGCCATGACTGCCCGCCCACCACGGCAAAAAGCTCGTTAGAAAAACCGCCGTTGGCACGAACAAAATTATAAATTTCTCGCGCCAACTTTGCCGTTTCACCGCCAGCCAGAGCGGAAACAAAAACAAGTCATGTTTGACCGTCAGCGAAAGTCCCAGCAACAGCAATCCACTCAACCCTCGGCGGGACAATGGACGTTCTGGTTCATCTTCGACGAGCAATGCGCCGACCAATCCAATGCCCAAAGCCAGATTGTCAAACTGACTATGGTAGCCAGTGACGATGATGGAAATGGGATTCAGAAAAAAAAGCACGGCGGGCAATCGTCCGGCTTGCCGGTAAAGCAGCGCAAAAATTCCGACATCGGCCAGACTCAAAAAAAGTGCGATGAGCCAACGCAAAACCACCTCATGATGCCGCGCGATTAAATCCAGCCCGTGCAAAATCAGAAACCAGATCGGCCCGTAATTATAGCGCGTCGTTTCCGCATAAACATTGCCGCCGCCCGCCATAATTTTGGCGACGATAAAATACGCATCCATATCCGCATTATGCCCGCGCGCCGCCGCCAATAACCGCGCCACCAACCCGACCAACAGCACCAGAAAAATCCCCAGATAACTGAATGATTGTTTTTTTGTCGGCATCATGTGTGGAATTGAATGTGAAATTTCATACTCAATTAAAAATCTTTTGCAATGTCCGTCGCACCGACGAATTTTTCATTGCCGCTTTAAGTTGGAATTTTTGACCAAGCCACGGCAGCGCGAAGATTCTTTTTGGCGATAAAAATTGTTCCAGCAATTTTGCGTTCGATTTCGTCGCCGCGTCCGGCTTGGGCGGCGACATCAAAACCACTTTTGCTTTTGCGCGCAGATTTTTTGGCAGCGCTGCGAGCGTCAGCAAAATGTGATTTACGGCGCCCAGTTTATTTTGCGCGACAATGATTGGCGTCGCACTTAAAGCAGTAATTAAATCGCGCGAGTCAAAATTTTCGCCGAGCGGACTCAGCAAGCCGCCCGCGCCTTCGACCAGCGTCACGGCGAAGTTTTTTTGTGTCGCGCGGATGTGCGCGCGCACCTGCGCGCGCGTGACGGATTTTCTTTCCAGCTTCGCCGCGAGCGCGGGCGCGATGGCGGCGCGGAATTGCCACGGATTGATTTCGTCCAATGTTAATGCGCCATTGAGCGCGTCGTAAAGCAACACTGCGTCTTCGCGTCCGCCGGAACAAATTGGTTTTAGCGCGGCAACTTTCACGCCGCGTTCGCGTAAAAAATTTGCCAGCAGCGCGGTCAAAACCGTTTTGCCGACGCCGGTATCCGTGCCGGTGATGAAGTAGGTTGACGGCAACGGTTTCTGCTTCATGTCAAAATCAAGACAGATTCAGGCGAAGTGGCGAAGGCCAGAATGTCGTCTTCATGTCTTTGAATCAGCGCCAGCAAATCGGCGCGGGCGCAGTTACCAAGACCCAGCCAGATGAATTTGGGCGGCGCACCGAACAGCACCGCGCGCTGGTAAAAATCCTTGTCCTTGGAAATGATGGTAAAACCGTTGCTGGCGGCGTAGTGCCAAATTTCCTCATCGGTGCGACCTTTCAAACCGAGGTCGCGGACGTGCTGGCTGTCGGGGAATTTTGCCGCCAGCAAACCCGGCAGCTTGGGCGAAAGATTTTCGTCGAACAGCAGCTTCATGCAGCCACGAGCAGGCGGCGTTCACGTTCGGCGGCAAAGGTCAGGCAGGCTTGAATATCTTCGGCGGTGAGGTCGGGAAAATCATTTACAATTTCCGTCACCGTCATGCCGCCGCCAAGATAATCCAGCACATCAGCGACCGCGATGCGCGTGCCTTTGAGGCACGGCTGGCCGCTGCGAATGCGCGGGTCAATCGTAATGCGATCCTGATAAACCATGCCTTGAAGTTAAGTCGGCTATTCCGATAGTCAAGCTGGACAATCCGCAGCATTCATTTTACGCCACCAAAACAATTTGCCATCGCGCCCGTGATTATTTATGCTGCGCGGCTCGTTTAACTCAATTTTACTGTGAATATATCTGTTGAAAACTTGGCCCCGTGCAAAAAGCTCGTGCGGGTGGAACTCGACGTAACCGCCGTGAACACTGCGTTTGACGCGGTCACGAAAGATTATCAGAAGCAGGCCGCGCTGCCGGGCTTCCGTCCGGGCAAGGCGCCACGCGACATGGTGATCAAAAAATACGACACGGAAATCAAGGACGAGGCCAAGCGCAAACTCATCGGCGACGCGTATCGCAAGGCGATTGACGAACAGAAACTTCAGGTCGTCGGCTATCCCGACATCGAGGAAGTGCAATTTGGCCGTGGTCAAAGTTTGCAGTTCACCGCCACGATTGAAACCGCGCCGGAATTTCAATTGCCGGAATACAAAGGTCTTTCTGCCACGATTGAAACGAAATCCGTGACGGATGCGGATGTGGAAAAAGCGCTCGATTTGTTGCGCGGTCAGCACGCGGCTTACAACACGGTGGCGCGTCCGCTCGCGAGCGGCGACATCGCGGTGGTGAATTACAGCGGCACTTGCGACGGCAAGGCCATCACTGAACTCGCGCCGACGGCGAAAGGTTTGACGGAGCAGAAAAATTTCTGGGTGGAAACGACGGAAGGGAAATTTATTCCCGGCTTTTCCGAGCAACTCATCGGCGCGAACGCGGGTGACAAACGCACGGTGAATGTTGACTTTCCTGCGGATTTCGTCACCAAGGAATTGCAGGGCAAAAAAGGTGTTTACGAAGTTGAACTGGTTGAAGTGAAGGAAAAATCCATGCCCGCACTCGACGACGAACTCGCCAAAAAATTTGGCGCGGAAAATCTGGAAGCGCTCAAAGTTGGCGTTCGTGCGGACTTGGAAAACGAGTTGAAATATTCGCGCACGAAGGCGTTGCGCGGCCAGGTCGTCAAGGAATTGATGGGCAAAGTTAATTTTGATTTGCCGGAATCGGCGGTCGCCAACGAAACGCGCAATGTGGTTTATGATCTGGTTCGCCAGAACACGCAGCGCGGCGTGAATCGCGACATCATCGAACAACAGAAGGATGAGATTTACGCGGCGGCGGCGGTCAACGCCAAGGAACGCGTGAAGCTGGCGTTCCTCGTGAGCAAAATTGCGGCGCAGGAAAAAATCGAAGTCTCGCAGGAAGACGCGCTCAAACGCGCGCAGTATCTGGCGATGACGTATCAAATGCCGTTCGAGCAGTTCCTCAAGGATTTGCAGAAGCGGAACGGCGTGAACGAGCTTTACGAGCAGGTGCTGCACGAAAAAGTGCTGGAATTGCTCGAGAAAAACGCCACGATTACGGAATCCGCCCCGGCGAAGTAACCTTTTGGTTACTTTGTGGCGGGTGGTGGCGTCTGGCATACCAATGAAAAAAATCGGTGCCTGTTTATTTTTGGTCGCGAGCCTGACGGGTTCGTTCGCGCAGACGAACGACCCGGCAGGACGTGCGATGTCGTTGACGGACTGCTTCACGGAGGCGCTCAAACACAATCTGAATCTGCAGATTGAGCAGACAGTTCCGCAGATTTCGCTCTACAATTTGCAAGCGGCCTACGGTGGTTACGACCCAACCTTTAACTTCTCCGGCCAGCATTTATACAATGATTCCGGCGCGTCGTTTCAAAACGGCCAGCACGTCGCCGGTTCGGATTACAACGAACAGCTTTACAGTTCGGGGTTTAATGGCGGAACGCCGTGGGGCATGACGTATGATTTGGCTGGCAATGTTTCGCGGACCACGGGTAAAAATGTTGGAACTGGTCTCGATGGTGCTGGCAATCCCATTACTGTTCGCGTTCCATTTCAAAACTCAGATGGCCAGATTGGCGCGCTCACGCTGACTCAGCCGTTGCTGAAAAATTTCTGGATTGATAGCACGCGGCTGACGATTCGCGTCAATAAAAACCGGCTGCAATTTTCCGAACAGGGCTTGCGCGGACAGATCATCACCACGGTGACCGCCGTGGAAAATGCGTATTACGAACTTATCTACGCGCGCGAAAATGTGAACGTGCAGCAAGAAGCGCTCGTGCTCGCGCAGACGCAGCTCGATCAGGACAAGCAGCGCGTGCAAGTCGGCAGTCTCGCGCCGCTGGACGTGCAGCAAGATGAGGCGCAGGTGGCGCAGAGCCGCGCGAATCTGATTGCAGCGGAAAACACGATGTCCATTGATCAAAATGCGTTGAAAAATCTGCTCACGGATCATTATTCCCAATGGCACGACGTGGA
>DATCFH010000196.1:0-7624 GCA_036509625.1 Verrucomicrobiia bacterium | reverse complement strand
GCGATGGATCAGTTGGAAACATTGGGCAAACAAGTGGACGTTCCGGTTTTTTTGAAACGCGGCGAGACGGATGTTTTGAAAATCGCGCGCGAGGCGTTGGATTTTGCGAAGGTCAATAATTGCAACGTCGTCATCTTCGATACCGCTGGGCGTTTGCAGATTGACGAGCCGCTCGTGCAGGAACTTGTCCATCTGCGCGACCTCGTGAAGCCGCAGGAAATTTTGCTCGTGCTGGATGCCGCGACCGGTCAGGAAGCCGTCAACGTCGCCACGCATTTTGATTCGGCGCTGAACATTACGGGATCAATTTTGACCAAGCTCGACGGCGATGCGCGCGGCGGCGCAGCGTTAAGCATGAAGAGTGTCACCGGCAAGCCGATTAAATTTGCGGGCGTCGGCGAGAAGTTGGACGAGTTTGAGCCGTTTCATCCTGAACGCATGGCGTCGCGAATTCTCGGCATGGGCGACGTAGTAAGTCTCGTTGAACGCGCCGCCGAAACCGTGAACGAGGAAGACGCCAAGCGCATGGAAGAAAAAATGCGCAAAGGCGAATTTTCGCTCGAAGATTTTCTGGAGCAGTTGCGCGCGATGAAAAAACTCGGTTCGCTCGAAAGCATCATGAAGATGTTGCCCGGCGGCGGCGATGCGTTGAAACAAATGGACATCGGCAAGCAGGAAAAAGAATTCAAGCGCATGGAAGGCATGGTTTGCGCGATGACATTGAAGGAACGGCGTAATCCGGTGATTCTCAACGCGAGCCGCCGTCGTCGCATCGCCGCCGGCAGCGGCGTGACGGTGACGGAATTGAACACGATGCTGAACAAATTTTTTCAGATGCAGACGATGATGAAAAAAATGGGCAAGATGTCCAAAATGATGGGCAAAATGGGCGGCGCAATGCCGGGGATGTTTCGCCGCTAAACTTCTATCCGTTGCGGAAAAAGCAAAAAGGCCGGAACTGGAAAACCAGTTCCGGCCTTTTGCTATTTGTCTCAAACGTAAAGATAAACGTAAATTGAGAACGACACCGCCGCCGCGCCGGCGGCGGCGGCGATGGACCACAGAAAACTCCGTTTCCGCGCCGCGATCGCAAACGTGGAGATGATCACCGCCATCTGCGAGGCGAGCATCCCGTAGAAAAATTTCGCGCTGCGCCGATGATGTTTCTCGGCGGAATGATTATTCTGGCGCACCTGCAATTCGTAAACGCTGGCCACCGTCTGATTCAGCTTCGCCTCGGCGTCATAGCGCGCGGCCATGTAGCGCAAGTGCGCGGCGGAAAAACTGCGGAACACATTTCTGTCACCATCCGGCAGCATCTCATCCAGCTTATCAATGGCTTTGTTGACCGGCTTGGTCGTTTGGTCAAAAGCATTGGCGGCATCCTGCGCGGCCTTCAAAGCGCCGTCCAGTTCGACCGGCTTGATTTTCGCCAAGTCGGCGGTGATCTCCGGTTCCGGCGCGGAATTTGCCAGAGCGGTGAGCGCGGCGTTTACGGCGTCGTCAAATTTGGCGGGCGTCGCGGGAGGCAGTTCGGTTTTTACCAGCGCGTTAACCGTCGCCTCGTCGGTGGTCGGCAAAGCGGTGGCGGTCAGCGGCGCGACTTCCACTGACGCGGCGAGCAGGTCGAGCGAATTGTGCGCGACGGCGCTGCGCAGTTTCTTGGCCTGAAAATAACCCCACTGGTCGCCGGCTTTGGACTGGAGCTGCGCGGCGAAGGCGCGGTCATATTGCGCCTTCGTCATTTCACTCGACGCGAGACCGGCCAGCATCGTCGCGATGACCGTCATCACAATCGGCGTCGCGCCGAGGACTTTCCCCCACTTATTTTGCGGCAAATCCTGTTTCAGTTCGTTGGGAATTTCAATTTTGGCAGCCATAAAGTTTTTACGATTTCGCGCGCACTCTACACAAAAAGATTTTTCTTCGCCAGCCTGCAAAACACATTGCCGCGCGCGCGGGAAAAATTCACCATCAGCGCGTGAATGAAATCTGGCAAAGCGAATCCGTCATCGCCCAAACGCAAATCATCGCGCGCAGCCTGAAACATTTTGCGTCGCGCGATTTGCTGCCGGGAAATTTTTCACCGGCGGAAATCGCGGAAAAAGTTTTTCACGCGCCGTTCGTCCTCGTCGCGCACGGCACGGAAGCCGACCCGATTTTGAATTACGGGAACCAGTCTGCGCTCGCGCTTTGGGAAATGCCGTGGGCTGAACTTACGCGCACGCCCTCGCGCCTGACCGCCGAAGCGCCCAACCGCGAAGAGCGCGCGCGGCTGCTTGAAATGGTTAAAACACACGGATTCATTGATGATTATTCCGGCATCCGCATTTCAAAAACCGGTTGTCGCTTCAAAATTTCCCGCGCGACCGTGTGGAATCTGCTTTCTGAAAACGGCCAGCCGTGCGGTCAGGCCGCGCTGTTTTCGCAGTGGGAATTTCTTTGAGTTTTTAGGGTCGCCATTCTAGCTTCTCAAGACTTGTGCACAAGACCATCTATGTTCCGGGAAAATATGAACATACCATCATTTTACTTCTATGCCTGCTGGCGGCTGGTCGCATTTTTATTTTTTCCGCCGCGTTTCCATTTTGCAACGTTGTGGATGAGCAAGCGCACTTCGACCTCGTAGTTCGCTATTCACAAGGTGATGTTCCGCGCTCAATGGGACCTCCTTGCGCGGAAGCGCTGCCATTTCTAGCGATATTTGATGATGTTGAATATCTATGGCCACCGGAATCACAGCCGGGCGGACAGATTTCTACACCTACATGGAAGCTGCCAAACAGTGTCGCTTTTGAAGTTCTTCGGAGTAAGGAAGTCTTCTATAAAACAAAAATGATCAATGTCGAGGCTGCGAATCCGCCACTGTATTATGCCGCCGCCGGGGTCTGGTGGCGGCTTGGAAAACTTCTTGGCCTCGATGGTGGCCAACTGATTTACTGGCTTCGTTTTTTTAATATACCGCTTTTTGTGTCGGTCGTATGGCTGGCTTGGCTCACCACGCGAATATGTTTCCCCATAGATATTTTTATCCGCGTAGCGGTGCCTGCGTTAATTGCGTTTATGCCGCAAACAACGTTTTACGCCATCAACAATGATATTTTTTCACCACTTACCTTCGGGATTGTATTTTTGATGTTATTAAAATTTGAGGAAGCAGAAATCCCTACCTTGAGCCTTGCCATAGTCACCGGTCTTGGTCTGGGCGCAGTTTTTTTGGCAAAAATCAGCAATCTGCCATTGCTTTTCATCACGGTAATTTTTCTGGCGGTAAAATTTTTTGCGCTGGTATTGAAGGGTAAAGCCAGGTTCGTCATCAAGCCGTTTATGCTTCTGGCGGGCTGCGCTGGTTTACCGATGGGTATGTGGGCAGTTTGGTGTAAGACGCATTTCGGTGATTACACCGGCACGGCACTTAAGACACAGCTCATGGGCTGGACACCCAAGCCGTTTGCCGAATGGTTTCATCATCCCATTTTTACGCCGGCAGGATTCTGGACTTTCGTGAGCGGCAATCTGGCGACATTCTGGCAGGGGGAAATTTTGTGGCATCGCAAGCCGCTCGCGATTCCTGCCTTGAACTGGTTTTATGTCCTGCTGACGCTGGTTCTGCTGACCATGATTTTCGTGGCCTTGTTAAAACACCCCGGTTCATTCCAGCCGAGGCAGCGCGAGAAGCTCTGGCTGGCCTTTGGATTTCTGACGGCGGCCTTCGGCTTTTACGCACTGCTGTCCGTGAAACTTGATTTCCACGATTGCTTTTATCCATCGCGTGAACATCCTTTTTTCACTTCTGGCCGACTGATGCTTGGCATGTTGATTCCTTTCATGATTTTGTTCGCCTGCGGACTGGATCGGGCGTTGGGGAAGCTCTGCTTGCCCGTAAGATTTGTTCTTTTGGCCATACTATTGCTGTTCATGCTTGTCATGGAAGTTGTGACCGACTGGCAAATTTTCCCGAATGAATACAACTGGTTTCATCTCTGACATAAATCGAAGGATATTTCTTCTTTGTTAAATTCCAACCATTGTCTGAAGGGGGGGGTAACTTGCTGTCTCGGTGAAGCGACTGCATTTTCGCAGTGGGAATTTCTTTGAACTGCGCGCGCCACCGTTTAACTTTCCGCCAGTCCGTGAACGCAACCGCCGCCCAACCTGACGCCAACGAGCGCAAAATTATTTTGCTGCTGTGCCTGCTCGCCGCCGCGCACGTTTTTATTTTTTCCGCCGCGCTCCCGTTCTTCAGCAACGTGGATGAGCAGATGCACTTCGATCTCGTCGTGAATTATTCGCAGGGAAAAATCCCGCGCGCGCTCACGCCGCCAAATGCCGAGGCGCTGCCGTTCATGGTGATCTATGGCTCACCGGAATTTTTGTGGACGCCCGCATCGTTAGTCATTCCGCCGCCGCCGTGGAAGCTGCCGCTGGCGGACGTGCGCGAACAACTCGTCGCCAAATCCGATGCTTACCAAGACCATTTTCAAAATCATGAGGCCGCGTCGCCGCCGCTTTATTACACCGTCGCGGGCGCGTGGTGGCGATTGGGAAAAATTCTCGGACTCGACGGCGGCCATCTGCTTTACTGGCTGCGTTTTCTGAACGTGCCGCTCATCGCCGCGCTCGTGTGGCTCGGCTGGTTCGCCGCGAAAAAAGTTTTTCCGGCAAATCATTTCATCCGCCTCGCCATGCCCGCGCTCATCGCGTTTTTGCCGCAAACCACATTTTACGCAATAAACAACGACGTTTTATCACCGCTCACTTTTGGCGCGGCGTTTGTATTACTGCTTTATTTTGGGGAAATAGAAATTCCATCAACCCGCCTCGCCGCTGCGACCGGCCTTGCGCTGGCCGCAACTTTTCTGACGAAAATTTCCAATCTGCCGCTGCTCGTCATCGCGGGAATTTTTATCGCTCTGAAATTTTTCCGGCTGGCGCGGGCGGGAAAAATGCAAGCGTCCGCTCCGGCGTTGTATTTTTTAATAATTTGCGCCGGACTGCCGACAATTGGCTGGCTGGCGTGGTGCAAAAGTAATTTCGGCGACCTCACCGGCTCGGCGGCAAAAATCCACTTTCTCAACTGGACGAGCCAGCCGTTCGCCACTTGGTTTCATCATCCGATTTTCACGCTGTCCGGCCTGTGGTTTTTTCTGAAAGGAAATCTTTCAACCTTCTGGCAGGGCGAATTATTGTGGCATCGCCAGCCGCTCGCGTCACCGGTTGTGGATTTGATTTACGTTTTGCTGACGCTCGCGTTGCTGCTGTTTGCACTGACCATTTTATTGCGTCGGCCAAATTTATTTTCCGCGTCACAACAAACTGCGCTGTGGTTGAGCTTCGCCAGTTTTGCGGCGTTGCTGGCGTTCTTTGCGTGGCTTTCCGTGAAGTATGATTTTCAGGATTGTTTTTATCCGTCGCGCGAACATCCGTTTTTTGTTTCAGGCCGGCTGCTGCTCGGCGCGTTGATTCCGTTTCTAATTTTGTTCGCGTGCGGCCTTGATCAATTGCTGAAAAAATTTCCCGAACGCGTGAAATTTTTTGCGTTGGGCGCGTTGCTGTTGTTCGTGCTCGTGTCGGAAATCGCGATGGACTGGCGGATTTTCCCCAATGAATACAACTGGTTTCACCTCTGACGCGGGCGCAGTCAGAACCAGTTTTTCCTTTTGAAATAAAGATACGTTGCCACCGTGGAAACCAGCATCGCGCTCGTGGCGATCAGATAACCGTGTTGCGTATGCAGCTCGTGCATCCCTTCAAAATTCATGCCATACCACGTCCCGATCATCATCAGCGGCGTGGTGATGACGGTGATGAGCGTGAGCAGTTTCACGACTTCACCAGTTTGGTTCGACGACATATTGAGATACACCTGCAAAATGCCCGTGAGTGAATCGGTGTAGCTCTGCGCCAGTTCGCCGATGTGGAACAGCGCATCATAAACGTCGCGAAAATACGGCACGAGATGCGGGCGCACGAGTTTGAATTCGCCCTGGGCAAAGCGCGCCAACACTTCGCGCTGCGGCCCGATGATCTGGCGCAGATGCACGACTTCTTTTTTCACCTGCAAAATTTTGTTGAGCGTTTCTTTGCTGGGTTTTTGCAGCGCCTGCTGTTCGAGTTCGGCGATTTCCAAGCCGAGTTCGTCGAGCGCCGGCTTGTAGTTGTCCACCAGCGTATCAAGCAGCGAATGCGCCACGCGGTCGGGCGCGCGCGCGATGCCCATCGTGCCGTTGACCGCGCGTTCCACCACCTGCGAGACGCTGGCCAGCGGTTCATCGTGATAGGTGACGAGAAAATTTTTGCCGAGAAAAAAATTCAGTTCGCTCGTGCCGAAACAGCCGTCCTTGCGGCTGTAATCCACCGCGTGAATCACCATGAAGAGATACGGTGTGAACTTGTCTTCCTCTTTGGGCGAATACTCTTCGACCTTCGGCGACGGGCTTGGTTGGACGCAATCCTCAATGGACAAGGGGTGAAAATGAAAAATCTGTTCCAGCACTTCCTTATTTTCAAAGGCTGCGGGTTTCTCCAGATCAACCCAGAGAAAAAGATTCGTGTCCGCCAGCAACGTCGGCATCAGAAACGGCTCGATGTCCTTCGTGTGCAGCTTGCCCTGCGTGGTGAATGCGAATGAGCGGATCATGTGAAAATTATTTTTGCCCGGCGATTGCTCAAATCCTAGGCGCAACCGCGTTCAAGGCAAGTTTCGTTTCCAATGTTGTAGGAGTCGAGGTGACGAGACTCAAATTTATTAGAATGAGATTCCTCACGTCGTCACCTACAACCGTTTGGTTTGCGCGTGCAAAACCGTGCGCGTTCTGATTAACTTTGTGGTTCAAATGGAAGACACCAATTCACTCATCGAACAGCGCAAGGCCAAGCTCAAATCGCTTGAAGCCAAAGGCATTTTTCCGTTCCAAAATAAATTCACGCCCGACGCGAAATGCCACGACGCCCGCAGCGGTTTTGAATCCGGCGCGCTGCCGGAAGGCACGAAAGTTTCCGTCGCCGGACGCATCACCGCACATCGCGACATGGGCAAATCTATGTTCATTGACGTGCGCGATCAGAGCGGACGCATCCAATGTTACGCGCAGAAAAATACTTTGGGCGACGAGCAGTTCAACATTTTTACGCACCTCGACCTCGGCGATTTTGTCGGCGTGACCGGAACTTTATTTCGCACCAAGACCGGCGAGCCGAGCATCAAGCTCGAAGCCTTCACCATTCTTGCAAAATCACTTCGTCCGCCGCCTGCGAAATGGCACGGACTCGAAGATACGGAAATTCGCTATCGCCAGCGTTACCTTGATTTGATTGCGAATCCTGACGTGAAAAGTGTTTTTCTCAAGCGCAGCGAAATCGTTCACGAGATCCGAAATTTTTTCCACACGCGCGGTTATGTTGAAGTTGAAACGCCCGTGATGCAGCCGATTCCTGGCGGCGCGGCGGCGCAACCTTTCGTCACGAAACACAACGCGCTCGGCTGCGATTTTTACCTGCGCATCGCGCTGGAGCTTTACCACAAGCGACTGCTCGTCGGCGGCATTGACAAGCTGTTTGAGATCGGGAAAAACTTCCGCAACGAAGGCCTCTCGCGCCGGCACAATCCCGAATTCACGATGCT
>DATCFH010000195.1:0-24134 GCA_036509625.1 Verrucomicrobiia bacterium | reverse complement strand
ACACGGGGAAAGAGGTGTCAAAAACAAAGGCTGGGCTTACTTTGACTGGCACACCACCAAAGCCGACAAAAGACGATCTCATATTTTGGAGAACAAGCGGATTTCGTCCCTTCGCCGTTAGTGGCGAAGGAGTCCAAGGGTCATTATTTCGTCCAGACGATGTGTTCGTGATTACGAACAAGGGAGTCTATGAACTGGAAGTTCGGACGCGGCTGTATGTCATAATGACCAATGGCATACCAGATGTTTCTGCAATGTTCGATGGGCGAAATGCCACCGGGCGCGGCTTGCCATTTATTAAAGATTTTGGCGTTCTAACTTCTCCACCATTACGCGTGAAGGTTATCAAAGAATAATTTTGCGCCCGCCACCAGACCAGTGGATAGCGATGAATTTCCAGAGTGGAACAATTATCTTCCAGGCCACTAACTTTTATTTATTGAACTCGACACGCCAACCATAGCACCAGGAGTGCCAATGAAAAATTAAACGCTGGTGTGGCTTCTCGTCCGGTGAACCAAGTGAAAGTCCGGCCTACAATCTGACTGAACATCCAAACGCCATGCCCGCCTCGGAGCGCTGTCCCGGTCAACCAAGGCGGGACTTGGGAAATTATTTCATTCTGTTCCCGCCAATTCGTCTTCGGTCATGGATGCGACCAGCCCAGCTATTTTTGTGAACTGACTCTGCCCGCAAGTTAATTATTTCTTGAACAGACCGCCAAGGCTCTTGCCAAGTTTGCTGGCTTCGCCGCCGAGCGCCTTGCCTGCGTCGCCGGCGGAACCGATGACGGCTTTGACGGTGGCGCTGGTGATTTCGCCGAGAACTCTTTTAACGAGGTCGCCCGCCGTGATGCCGTCCGGACCCGTGCCCAGATTGTTAAAATGAATATCCGGCAAGGGCAGGGTGGCGCCGTTGAAATGCACCGTTGCGCCAGTGATCAAGAAATCATCCACTTCAAGTTTTTTCGCGGTCTTCGGCGCGCCGGGTTGCGCGGGCGCATTGGTTTGGGCGGTCTTCGGCGTAGCACCGCCGATGAAGGCGTTCACGTTGTCCATGATTTTGGTCAGGTTGTTCGCGCCAAGCGGATTTCCTTCAAAGGTAATTTCCGGTGAGCGCACTTCGACGGACTTGATGACGATTTTGTCGGACAACACCGAGAACGGCGCGACGCTGACATAGGCTTTGCCGACGCTGATGGCGTTCGGTGCTTTGGCTTTGTATTCGTCCGGGTTGCCGAGCACGAGATTATCAACCCCGCCCGATCCAGTGAGAATGCCGACGTGGACAGAGCCGACGGTAAGGGTGGTCTGCGTGACTTTCGGGCCGACGGTTTCCATGCCGAGCTTCACGACGTCGCCGAGAAAAAATCCGACGACGAGAACGCCGATGATGACGACCAGAACCACGCCGAGGCCGAGACCGAGAAGAATTTTCTTTTTCATAAGAGGAGAAACTTGCCAGCGGCTTGGCGGCTTGGAAAGAAAATTTCCAGACGGCTCAAGGCTTCATCATCTTGCGGACAGTTTCCACAAGATTCTTCACGTCGTAAGGTTTGGCGACGAATAAATCCGGTCTCACCGGCGCGTCGGCGAAAACTTCGCCATCCACCGTGCCACTGATGAGAATGGTTTTTTGCTGCGGATTCAACTTGCGGCATTCGCGGATCAAATCCATTCCGCTCATGCGCCCCATCGCGTAATCGGTCAGCACCACGGCGGGCGCGGCGACGGAAAATTCTTTCAATGCCATTTCCGGATCGGTGAACGTGCGGACTTTGCAGCCAAGCGGCGACAGGATGGTCTCGGCGAGTTCAAGCAGCAGCACTTCGTCATCTACCACAAAAATCGTGGGAGCTGGCGCTGTTTTGCTTCGGAAGAAGGACATGGTAACAGGGCAACCTTGCCGCGTTAGCCTATCTTGCACATTCACCGTCCGCAAGCGCCAAGATTTGCCGGTGAACAAAAGAAAAAATCGTTGCGTCCTGATTGCGACCAGCCTACTCTCTCGTTCCGGCAACAAACCCTTTGCCAAACGAGGAATAGCTGTCATGAAAAAAACCCCAGCGTCCATGCCGGAATCCAAAAAAACCAGTGCTTCAAAAAGCCGTCGCGCCAGCAAAGTTGATGTCGAATCAGCCGTTGCGGAAAAACCCAAACGCGCCCCGCGCAAGCCGTTGCTTGACGCCGCCGTGGACTCCGTGAAAAAAATGCTCAAGTCCAAGAGCGCGTCCAAAAAATCCGCCGCGCCGAAAGTGGAAGTCGAAGCGCCGACCGTTGTCCGCCGCAGTTACACGCGCGACAAAAAAGAAGAGCTGCTCGACGTGCCGCCGATTTTGCTCGAAGGCGATGAGCCCGCCAGCGCGCATATCAGCGGCCCCGGTGAAAAATTTTCCCTCGGTGCCACGCCGCCCGCGCAAAGTTTTTCCGGCGGCGAACTGCCGGAAAGTTACGGCACCAAAAAATTATTTCTGACCGCGCGCGACCCGCACTGGCTTTACGCGCACTGGGATTTGACCCGCGAACAGCAGCACACGCTGAACACCGAGTCCACCGACGGCCATCTCATCCTCCGCATTTTTACCGGCAAAATTGAAGGCCATCCCGCTTACGAAATCCACGTCCATCCCGAATCGCGCCACTGGTTCGCGCACGTCGAGCGCGCGGGAAATTCCTACACCGCCGAACTCGGTTACTATTCTGCGCTCGGCAAATGGTTGCGCGTTGCCGTTTCCAGCGGAACCGTCACGCCGCCGGACGCCGCCTCGAAGGAAGACGCCACGGAGTTCGCCACGATTCCATTTGAATTTCCGTTCGCGCGCTTGATGCAAATTATCGAAGACGCCGTGCGTGACAATGTTCCGCTCGCGCAGGCCATTGAAGAATTACGTCGCGCCGGTCATCCCGATTTGCCGCGCTACTCGCATTCAGTTCATTCGCCGCTGGTTTCGCCCGGTCCGGCGCGGCACTGGACGCCGGAGCAGGAAAAGGCGCTCGCCAAAATCATCAGCATTGATGAGACCCGCCGCGTTTGGATGGGCTCGCTCGAAATCACCGAACTCATCCGCCGCCGCCTCGCGCACGCGGGCGACACGACCTCGCCCGTCACGGCCTTCGGTATGTCCAGTCCCGGAATTGCCTCCAGTCCCACAAGTCCGTTCGGCGGCGCGCGCGTGGATAAATCAAAAGATTTTTGGTTCAACGTAAATGCGGAATTAATCATTTACGGCGCGACCGAACCTGATGCGAAAGTCACGCTCGGCGGACACGAAATAAAATTACGTTCCGACGGCACGTTCAGTTTTCGCTTCTCGTTGCCGGACGGAAAATACGATTTGCCTGCCGTCGCGATTTCTGCTGATGGCACGGACGGACGCGCGGCAGAATTGAAATTCATCCGCGAGACGCAATACCTCGGTGATGTCGGTGCGACCCCGCAAGACCCGTCGCTCATGCCGCCGTTGCCGGACAACCTCTGACGCCCATGGACTCGCCCGAACGCGGAGCCTTGATGCTCGTCCGGATTTTTGGCGTCGGCCTTTTGGGTTGGGCGCTGGCGGAGCTCGCGTTGTATATTGCCGTCTGCCATCACAAAAGCGAGCCGGTGGAAATTTTTCCATGCGTCATGAAATCCTTGCCATTCCTAGCTGGCGTCGTGGTGCTCATCAAATCCAGTGCGCTCGCAGAATGGCTTTCGGACAAGCTGGACCTGTAATTTTTTAGGGTATGCCCGGCTATCTTTCCATCGTTCTGCACGCACACCTGCCGTTTGTGCGGCATCCGGAACACGAAAAATTTCTGGAAGAAAGCTGGCTGTTCGAGGCCGTCACGGAAACTTATCTGCCGTTGATTCAAATTATTCAAGGCTGGCGGCGCGACCAATTGCCCGCGCGTTTCACGCTCTCGCTTTCGCCCACGCTTTGCTCGATGCTGCTCGATCCGCTGCTGCGCGAGCGTTACGCGAAACACCTCGACGGCTTGATTGATCTGGCGGAAAAAGAAATCCATCGCACGCATTGGGATCGCGCCTATCGCGACCTTGCGTGGATGTATCATCACAAGTTTTGTCAGGCGCGCGAAACGTGGCGGCATTACGACGGCAATTTAATTTCTGCGTTCCGCCAGTTTCAAGATGAAGGTCTGCTTGAAATCATCACCACCGCCGCGACGCACGGATTGCTGCCGTTGATGTCCAATCATCCGCCGAGCATTCGCGGGCAGATTCTCACGGCGCGCGACCATTACCGCAGTTGCTTTGGGCGCGACCCGCGCGGCATCTGGCTGCCCGAATGCGCCTACGCCGAGGGCGTCGAGAAGTTTTTGCAGGAGGCGAACATCCGCTGGTTCATTCTCGATACGCACGGAATTTTGCACGCCAAACCGCGTCCGCGTTACGGCACGTTTGCGCCGATTTTCACGCCGAACGGCGTCGCCGCGTTCGGGCGCGACTTTGATTCCTCACGGCAAGTTTGGAGCAAGCACGAAGGTTATCCCGGCGACCCGCGTTACCGTGATTTTTACCGCGACATCGGTTTCGATCTGGATTTCGATTATGTAAAACCGCATCTGCCCTCGCCCGACAATCGCGGCTTCACCGGCATGAAATATTTTCGCATCACCGGCGCGGACGAGAAGAAAGTCTACGAACGCGATCATGCGCTCGCCGCTGCCAGCGAACACGCGCGGCATTTTCTCGACGAACGCGTCGCGCAGGCGCGGCAGGTCGCGCCGCTGCTCGACCGACCGCCCATTATTGTTGCGCCGTATGACGCGGAACTGTTCGGCCATTGGTGGTATGAAGGGCCGGAGTTTCTGGATTTTCTCGCGCGCAAATTGTGTCACGAGCAGAAGGAAATTTCCCTCATCACGCCGGGCGAATACTTGCAGCGCCATCCGACGAATCAGATCGCCACGCCCGGTGCGTCGAGCTGGGGTGAAGAAGGTTACTGGCGCGTGTGGCTCAACGAGACGAACGAATGGATTTATCCGCATCTGCAAATCGCGCAGGAACGCATGACCGAGCTGGCGAATAAATTTCCCACCGCCACCGGTGTGAAGGCGCGCGCGCTCAAGCAGGCCGCGCGCGAACTGCTGCTGGCGCAGGCGAGCGACTGGCCGTTTATTTTGCGCGCGGGCACGAGTCCCGACTACGCGCGCCGCCGCGTGAAAGACCATCTGCTGCGCTTCATCGCGCTGCACGAGCAGTTGACGGCGACGAAGGTGGATGAAAAATGGCTCCGCGAAATCGAGGCGCGCGACAATCTTTTCCCCGACGTGGACTGGACTTGCTGGAAGTGAAGGGCTGAAACTTTGCAGACTAACTAGCTGTTACGCGTTCGTCTTATGTAATCTACCGCGAAGAATACAAGCCAAGCCAAAAAGTGCAATGCTGGCCAAAGCCAACATCCTAAAAACGTGATAAACCGTCACTTCGCTATAAAAATTAGCGATGAGCTGATTCTGTATGAAAACGATATGCGGTGGTGGTGCTGGAAGTTTGCTAACTAATCCAGAGCCAAAAACCTGCCAAGCAATAGCGGTCAAGTAAGCTACCGCCAACAAAACTATCCCGACGATTTTGTAATGTGATGTTTTCATAGTGATGCGTAATGCCGCCTAACGTAGAAAGCTGAACCACTGCCGACTCGCGGCGTGAACCGCGCCAGCGGAACGGCCAGCGCCAACGGCGGTTGACTTTTAAGTAACGTCATTTTGGCGTCTTGATAAAAATAGTTAGTGCGCTGGATTCTGCGTATATCTGTCTGTTTGAATTTGTTTGTGCAATGAATAGAACCGTCAGTTTAGAGTTGCTAGAGACAACATGTGGGATGCCCGTATCTGGCAGCACAAATGTGTTTGCTTCTAAAAAATTTACTCTCACAGCAACAGTGTGCCGACCGGAAGTTAGTTCCTCCGGTGGCACAACAAAGTCAGAAAGAGAAAAATAATCGTGATAGCATGACTTCGGAGGCCAAGCAGCGCCCAAGCCAGCCGAATTATTTGGTTGTTTTTGCTTTTGTTTGTATTCCTTCCCATCCCAAACAATGGACACCCCGGAAGTTAGGGTCTCCGGAAACACAAAGAACTCACCGACGTTCCGAAAAGCAACTTCCATTGTTATCTTTGTTGCTTCTCTGAACTCAACCGAGCTATCAAACTTGTTAGAAGTAAGTCTGTTTGAATAAGCGGTGCCACAATCCATGAGCAGCTCGATTGGACTTGGCGACACGCGAGGTGCATCTGCGGCTGACGACGTAGATTTTACAAAAAAGACTGCGCCTAGAATAAAAATGGTGGCGAATGTTTTCATAAGCGTGTGCTTGATACCTAAAAATAATTAGTCCACAGTTTTTATGGCCTATCAGGTTTCGGATTTTCAACTATGCTGGACGGAAATCGCCTCTGTCCAGCGGATTCATGCGGACGCGCCTCATTCCTTCATTTTCTCCGGCGTGTGGTGGAAATTTAATTTGATGCCGAAGTTGCCGCGCTCGCGCTCGCCGGTTCAAATCCGCTTCTCATCCGCATCGAGCATGTCCACGAAACATTGCACGTCGTCGCGGTGGCCGATGCCCGCCTGTTCCTTACGCAGCTTCAAACGCGCCTTGGCCGCTTCGTCATTTGCGAGCGGGCGGCTCAAAACATCCTGCCAGTGCGCGGCTTTTTCGGCGGCGGTGCGCTTCACATTTTTGCGCACCCAGTCGCACACTTCGCCATCGGTCACGGAATTTTTTACGACGACGACGAATTGTTCGTGCGTCACGCCGGCGGCCTTGAGCCAGAAACCGTCAAACGCCTTGCCAAGATTTTCCTGATAGTCGGCGTGCAGTTTGCCCGCGAGGTGCAGGCGGATTTTGTCAACGTAACGCGGCAGGTAGCTCCAGCCGTCCATGGTTTCGCGCGGGCTGCGGGGATAAATAATTTCGCTCATGCGAAAATCATCCTTCAACCCGCAAAAAAATCAACCACAGATAAACACAGATGGACACTGATGAAACAAAATTATCCGCAGATTGCGCGGATTTCCGCAGATAAAAATTCAGTGAAAGCAATCTGCGTAAATCCGCGAAATCTGCGGATGAAAATTCCCCATCTGTGGTTATCTGTGTCCATCTGTGGTCAAACCTTCCGGCGATAATCTGATTTGCATTTCCGCCGCGCGCTTCCATCTTCTCTGGCATGAAACGATTTGATTTTGACGTGGCCGTGATTGGCGGCGGCAGCGGCGGTTACGCGGCGGCCAGAACTGCGGCGGGCGCAGGTTTGAAAACTGTCGTCATCGAAGGCGGCGAAGAAGTCGGTGGGCTGTGCATCTTGCGCGGCTGCATGCCCACGAAAGCCATGCTTTACGCGGCGGAAGTAAAACATCTCGCCGAACACGCCGCGACGTGGGGTGTGCGCGCGGGAAAAATTTCTTTCGACTTCGCCAAAGTCATGGCGCGGAAAAATCTGATGATCAAAGATTTTGCCGATTTCCGCGTGCAGCAGTTGAACGCCGGAAAATTCAAATTCATCCGCGCGAACGCAAAATTTCTGGACGCGCACACGGTGGTGTTGAGCAACGGTAAAAAGCTGACGGCAAAATATTTTGTCATCGCCACCGGTTCGCGCGTTGCGCCGTCGCCGTTGCCGCAATTGGACGAAGTCGGCTACATCACGAGCGACGACGCGGTGGCGCTGAAGAAATTGCCGAAGTCGCTCATTATCCTCGGCGGCGGCGCGATTGCGTGTGAGTTCGCGCAATTTTTCCAGCGCTTCGGCGTGAAGGTGACGTTGATTCAGCGCAGCGAAAAGCTGTTGAAAGAATTTGATGCGGATGCGGGCGCGGAAGTGGAAAAAGTTTTCCGTCGCGAAGGAATGCAAGTGTTCACCGGCACAAAACTCGTGGATGCCAAGCGCAAAGGGAAATTGAAATCGGTTTCCTTCGAGCAAAACGGAAAGCGGATTTGGGTTGCCGCCGAGGAAATTTTATTCGCACTCGGTCGCGTGCCGAATACGGCGTCGCTCGCGTTAGAAAACGCGGGCGTCAAAATGGAGCAGGGGCGCGTCGTGACGAATGACAAAATGCAGACGAGCGCGCCGCACATTTTCGCGGCGGGCGATTGTTGCGGGCCGCACGAAATCGTCCACATCGCGATTCAGCAGGGCGAAACGGCGGTTCACAACATGATGAAACCGAAGTCGCCGCGCAAAATGGATTATCGGCTGCTGATTTCCGTCGTGTTCACCGAGCCGCAAGTGGCGACGGTCGGGCTGACGGAAAAATCGGCGCGTGAAAATAAAATTTCGTTCCTTGCGGCGAGCTATCCGTTCAACGATCACGGCAAATCGCTCATCATGGAAGCGAAGGATGGCTTTGTGAAATTGTTGGCGAATCCCAAGACTGGCGAAATTATCGGCGGTTCATGCGTCGGGCCGAGCGGCGGCGAACTCATCCACGAAATTGTCACGGCGATGGCGAAGCGCATGACGGTTCGCGAGTTGGCGGCGACGCCGCATTATCATCCGACGCTCGCGGAAATCTGGACGTATCCGGCGGAGGAATTGGCGGAACAAATTGCTTAACCGATTGCGGCCGGACTGCGCTTGTCCAATAGCCGTTCGATAACTTCGGCGGCAGGATAGGAATCGTGTCCAGTTTTCAAAAAACGCGCGACGTGTGCGACTTCATTGCCAGCGGTAACGAGCGGCAGGTCCAAAATATTTTCCGAACTTATTTGGGCGAGACCGATGGTGGCCATCAATCCGTTGCAGACACATTCGCGGCCTTGCGTATCTGCCAGCGCGCCGCCTTTGCGGATGAAATCATCCACCGGCTCGGCGGGACAACGATAGCCATGTGTGCCGTCCGGCTTGCGATAGGCGTGACGAAGGTAACCGAGATCGCAGTTGCGTTTTCGCTGCGGAAGAATTCCTGGGTTCGCCACGGTGCCGGGCAATTGCACGACCTTGAGCGGAAATCCGGTGGGCGACGCCAATGGACTGGTGACCACGCGGAGATTGCCGTCACGGCTCATTTGGAAAACCTGCTGCTTGAGGTCAGGATGAATGCCGGATTCTTCGCAGAATGCAAATGCGGTTCCCACTTGAATGCCGGTGGCGCCGAGACTCAAGGCTTCGGTGAGCTTGCCGGTGTTGCCGTAAAAACCGGCCAGCCAAAAGGGTAATCCGAGTTCACGGATTTTTTCCAAATCCACCACGTCGCGCGGGCCGTAAACCGGTTCGCCCTGCGCGTTCAGTTGCAGCGCGCCGCGCGGGGGCGCGTTGTGGCCGCCAGCGGTTTCGCCCTCGACGACAAAGCCGTTGACCTGACCGTTGGATTTGCGCGCGAGCGTCATTGCCAGCGTGGCCGAGGCGACGATGCCGAGAAAATCTGGACGTTTCAACAACGGCGCTTGGCCGCCGCAAAATGCCGCCGGATCGAACTTGGAAAAAATTTCTTCGCCGGGCAATCCGCCTTCGATGTCCATTTTCAACGCGGCGGTTTCGCCGCGCGCCAAGCGGTCGAGCACGCCGGGGATGGCGCGCGGAATGCCTGCGCCCATCAGCACATAATCCACACCGGCGAGCATCGCGCCGAAGATGGAGGGCAGCGTGGGAAATTGGATTTTTTCCAGAAAGTTAATGCCGACCAGACCGGCGTGGCCTTCCTTCGCGAGAAAAACTTCCACGAAGTTCGCCGCCACCGTCAGTGCCACATAATCCGCGCCGGGATTCAAACTGGGCAACGGCGTGAGCTTGAACGGCGCGTTGGCGGATTTGCCGCCGGGAATAAAATAATCTGCGAGAATTTTGGCGGCGACGCCGCGCACAGGAAATTGTGCGAGCGCGTGGCGCATCTGGCCGTCGGCATCGCCGTTTTGGAGACGACGAGCCAGAATGCAGGCGACGGCGGTGCCGGAAACAACTCCGAGTTGGCCGACTTGCGACACGGCGCGCGCCAGCCGCCAATCGGAAACGCCCGCGCCCATTCCGCCCTGAATGATTTGAGGATGTGACATGATGATTCAGCCAAAAATTTCCGCCCCGAAATCGGGGCGGGTGCGTTGAACCCAAGCTTTGCCGTGCGGATGAAATCAAAGTTGCATCCACCGGATTTCCAAGGAAGCAATCGCACCCTGACTTTAGCCGGTTGAAATAGAAAGACCTCTTCTATTTTGCCGAAAACCAACCCTTATTTGCCAAGTGAAAGATGTTGCAAAACGTCCGCCGCCTTGAAGCCGTGGAGTAAAATGGTTTTATGCCGCGAAGTCTGTCCGCGAATCAATTCCACTTTGCCGCGCGAACAATCCAGTTTTCCCGCCAGAAATTCCACGAGTGCCTGATTGGCGGCGGCGTCCACGGGCGGCGCGGTGACTTTGATTTTCAGTTCGTCGCCGAGCGGCGCGCAAATTTCATTGGCCGAAGCGCGGGGCTGGAGTTTCACGGAAAGCAAAGTGCCGCCGGACGTTTCGCGTAGGAAAGTCGCCGGCGGCACGATGCGGGAGAGTGAAATTATTTGTCGTCGGGATTCACAAACTTGAACACCAGCGCGGCGAGTGCGCCGCCCGCGAGGTCGCCGAAAAGATAGAGCCAGAGGTTCCCGGATTTTTCGATGTGCATTTCGGTGATGCCCACGGCGACGGCAGGATTGAACGCGCCGCCGGAAATGCCGCCAAGCGCAAACGCCATCACCATCACGGTGAAACCAATCGCGAGACCGTAGTTGGAATTGCCCGCCGTGGCTTTCGCGGTGGCAACATTCAGCACGACATAGGCGAGCGCAAAGGCGCCGACGAGTTCGGCGAGGAAGGCGGGTCCGATGTTCACGTCTGCCGGTGTCACATGAGGACAGCCCTTTAAGTAAAGCGTCAATGAACCGGCGGCGAGTGCGCCGAGGATTTGCGAAATCCAATAGGGCAAAACATCTGCTGTCGCACAACGCCCACGCAGCCAGACGGCGAGCGTCACGGCGGGATTATAATGGCCGCCGGAAACGTGGCCGCCCGCATACACCATGATCATCAGCGCCGAACCGATGGCGAGTGGCGCGAGCGCACCCGCACCGGGCGCGATGACCGTCATGCCGACGGTCAAAACGAGAAAGAAGGTGCCGATGAATTCAACCAAGTATTTCTTCATGTGGTTGTAAGTTTATTGAATGGCCGGTTGAATTTCAATTCTGTTCGTCGTTGACGCTTTCTGCTCGCGTTTCAAAATTTTAATGCCGAATAATCCGTTGCGCAGCGGTTCGCTGCCGAAGAGCGCGACCGGTAAATAATTTTTATGGATCCAAGCCATCACGTCTTCGCCATAGCCTGCGGTGCCGAAGTAGCCGGTGCCAAATTCATAGGTCTGCCATTCGACGAGCGCAATATAGTCCGGCGGGTGATTCGTCAGGGCGGCGGTCATGTTGGTCGCCCCAAAAAACGCGAGTAGGGTAGGGTTCCAGTCGAGACAGGGAGTGGAATTCACACGGCGAGAAAGATAATTCAGCATGAGTCCCTGCGGCAGGGCGGCCAACGTGGCGGTCGGCGAAACATTTTTTTCAACCCAGTCCAGCGCGAGATTCAGGTCGTGCCCCTCCACTGAATGCGCCGCCGGACTGCGTGCATAAATCACATCGGTGCCGTGGCCGACCGCCAGATTTTTGGTGGAATAATACTGGGCAGAAATTCGCGCCAGACTGAAACCGGCAATCGTCAACACGCCCAAAGCCGCGAGCTGCATCGGGCGGCGGGGAATTTTGTGGCGGTTTTCAAAAAAAATGGGCAGTCGCCAGAGCAGCAGGTAAACCGCGCCCACGAAGGCCGGCATCGCCAGCGCAAAACCCGTGTGCCAGATGCGTGGAAAGACGCCTTGCTTGGCCAGTAAAAAAAGCGCGAAGACGGACCAGAGCAGCGGAAATACGAGCGCGTGGCCGCCGTTGCCACGGTTGATTTCAGACGCCAACAAAAGAATTGTTACGCCGCAGATCAGCGGGAGGCTGGCACCGCAGTCGAACCAATTAAATTTTGTCGCGGTAAACCACAGCGCGCCCAGAACAAAAAAATTCACCAGCCAACGCTTCGGCCAAGAGCTGTTGTTCACCGACCGAAAGGCTAGACCGCAGATGACAGCGCTAATTGCAGCGGTGAGAAATTGGCGGGAAATTTGCCGCAGATGTTCAAACGGCGTGTCGAGACCAAGCGACCATTGGTAAAATGGATTTTGCACCACGCCGCCAAGAAAAAGCGGACGCCAGCCAAAAAAATCCAGGCGCAAACTTTCCCGCCAGCTTTCGGTTTGGAGGAAGAAAATAAAAAACAAGAGTGGCGGCAGCGCCGCCGCCAAGGCAAAACCGGCGGCAGATTTGGCGATAAACCGGTGGGGCATTTTCAATTTGAACGCCAAGGCCAAGGCCGCCAGCACGGTTAATCCGAGCGTGGTGAAAATATCCGGCTTGGTCAGCAGCACCAACCCAAAGCAAAAACCCGCCAGCACCGCCAACCGCACGCTGGTGGCGCACAGCGAGCTGGCCAGCAGCGCCACCACGAAAACCGAAAGCGCCAGACCGTGCAGCAATTCGTGCGAATAGGGCGTGATGTAATTATTGTTGCCGATGCCGGTGTATTGGGCGAAGGCAAACACAACCGTGACGGCCATGGCGATGGCCGTGGCGGTGAACGCATTGGTGGCCTTGGCAAACTGGTGGTAAATCACGGCCAGCATGGCCGCCGTGATGGTGAGGTTGGAGATGATGAGCGTGAGAAACGAAGCCCCAAACCAATGGAACAGCGCCGCATGGTAGTATTGGGAGAGCGGACCACCGGCGAGATAAAACAAATCTTTGTAGAGCGTGGCACCCGCATTCAATCGCCAGGGAATATAAAGTTGCTGGCTAAAATCGATGATTAAATCCGGCCAGCGTCGCCACGTCAACGCGGCCCCGGCAACGAACACCAACGCGGTGATTACCAGTCCCAGCCAAAATGCAAAGCGTGAAGAAACAATGCTATCGCGGCCATCTTTTGGAACGCTGGTCAGAGGCACAGCGAATCAACCGATGGCCAGCAGTTCCACCTCGAAAATCAAAGTCGAATTTGGCGGAATTGCGCCGGGATAACCGTCGCGGCCGTAGGCGAGTTCCGGCGGAATGGTCATTTTAACTTTGTCGCCAATTTTCATTTGCGCCACGCCGAGATCCCAGCCGGCGATGACTTGGCCCGCGCCCAGCGCGAACGCAAATGGTTCGTCGCGATCTACGGAGCTGTCGAACTTTTTTCCGTCGGTGAAAGTGCCGGTGTAATGCACGGTCACGAGGTCGCCATTTTTCGGAGCCGCGCCGTTGCCGGTCGCGAGCTTCTCGATTTTCAATTCAGGTTTTGCCATCCGAAAATTTTAGCGTGGCGCGTTGGCGCGTCAAACAAAGCTTTTTCTGCTCACGCAAAGACGCAAAGGCGCAAAGTATTTTCAAAATAAAAAAGCGCGCAGCCGGGGCTGCGCGCTTTCTGAATTTATTTTTTGGTAGGGCGGCGCTGCTGCGCCGCCGGAACGAGGCTGACCGGCAGGTCAGCCCTACCGTTTACACGTTGTAAGTGCTGCTGCTGGTCGTGCCGCCGCGACCCGTCCAGTTGGTGTGGAAAAATTCGCCGCGCGGTTTGTCCACGCGTTCGTAAGTGTGCGCGCCGAAATAATCGCGTTGCGCCTGCAACAAATTCGCCGGCAAAACGGCGCTGCGATATTGGTCGTAAAACGCGAGCGCTGTGCTGAACGCGGGAACGGGAATTCCCTTTTTCGCCGCCGTCGCCACGATGTTGCGCCAGCCTTTTTGCGAGCGCTTGATTTCGCCACGGAAATAATCGTCGAGCAAAAGGTTCGTGAGCTTCGGATTATTGTCGTAAGCCTCTTTGATTTTTCCAAGAAAGCGCGAGCGGATAATGCAACCGCCGCGCCACATCAATGCGATGCCGCCGTAGTTAAGATTCCAATTGCGTTCCTTCGCCGCCGCGCGCATGAGCATATAACCCTGCGCGTAGCTGACGATTTTGGACGCGTAAAGCGCGCTCATAATGTCGTTGATGAAGGCTTTTTTCTTTTCGGGATTTGCGGCGATGCTCGTGAGCGCCGGACGCGGACCTTTGAGTTTGCGCGCAGCTTTCACGCGTTCATCCTTCAACGCAGAAACACAGCGGGAATAAACCGCTTCCGCCATCAGCGTAATCGGGATGCCGAGTTCCTGCGAATCAATCACCGTCCATTTGCCCGTGCCTTTTTGGCCGGCGGTGTCGAGAATTTTATCCACGAGCGGCGAGCCATCTGTGTCTTTGAACGCCATGATGTCGCGCGAAATTTCGATGAGATACGAATCCAATTCGCCTTTGTTCCATTCCGCAAAAACCGAATGAATTTCGTCGGCGGACAAGCCAAGGCCATTTTTCAAAATGTTATATGCCTCGCAAATCAACTGCATATCGCCGTATTCGATGCCGTTGTGAACCATCTTCACATAATGCCCCGCGCCACCTTCGCCAACCCAATCGCAGCAGGGAACGCCGTCCACTTTCGCGGCGACGGCCTGGAAAATATCTTTGACGTGCGGCCACGCGGCAGGTGAACCGCCGGGCATGATGCTCGGACCATGCCGCGCGCCTTCTTCGCCACCGGAAACTCCGGTGCCGACGTAAAGCAATCCTTTGGATTCGCAGTATTTCACGCGACGGCTCGTGTCGTCGAACAGCGAATTGCCGCCATCAATGATGATGTCGCCGAGCGACAGATGCGGAATAAGTTGCTCGATAAAATCGTCCACCGGCTTGCCCGCTTTGACGAGCATCATCACGCGGCGCGGCGATTTCAGTTTGGAAATCATTTCTTCAATCGAGTGCGCGCCGAGGACTTTCGAGCCTTTGGCTTCGTTCGCGAGAAAGTGATCCACCTTGTCGGTGGTGCGGTTGTAAGCGACGACGGTGAAGCCGTGGTCGTTCATGTTCATGATGAGATTCTGACCCATGACAGCCAGACCGATTAATGCAATGTCACCTTGAGGTTGTTCCATAATTTTATTTAGTTAATTCAAACCAACAATACAAAAGCCTTCCGTCCGCGCCAGCAGTTTCGTGATGAAATTAATTTATGCTTTCCATGAAAAAGGCGACTGTCTTACGCGTGATTGCCCAATTGCAACCGCGCGTCCGTTTCCAAAAGCGTCTTGAGATTCGGCCAGTTCGCCGTGTTCATGTCGTTGAACGCATTCAGATAAACCGCCACGGTTTCGTGCGGATATTTGCCGAGCAAAATTTCCACGGCGGCTTTCAATTTCGCGTCGTCCACCGCCACCGGCAAATCTTCCACCACGCCGTTTTCATTTTTAATCTCCAGCGCGTTCATGAAATCCACCAGCATCGCCGCGTGTTTTTTCACGAGCCAAGCGCGGATGAACGCGGCGGCGGCGGGATCAAGATTCGGCTTGGTGAGCGCGGAAAGCATCGCCGTGTGGCGCGCGTCGCGCGGCTGGCGTTCGAGGAAAACCGGGCGGACATGCTTCGCCTCCGCGACGGCGGTGAGCGTGGCTTTGTAGGCCGGCTTGTCCGATTCAAAGATGAAGGACAAAATGTCTTTCGCCAGCGCGGGCGACATGAAACCGAGGAGTTCGTGTGATTTTAGCATAAAATTTTGGCAGCCATAAAACGAAAACTATCTGCCGCAAAAAAGCGCAAAAGGCACAAAAAACTTTTTGCGAATTTTGTGCTTTTTTGCGGCTGAAAAAATCGGCTCATTTTTAATTCAAGCAATTGTGGTGACGGAAATTTTATTTTTTAGCGCGAGTTCGGCGCAGGCTTCGCGTTCGAGCAAAAGTGATTTGCCGGATTCGAGCGCGAGGACGGAAATCCTGGCGGCCGCGCAAATCTCCAATGTTTGCGCGCCAATGCACGGGATGTCGAATCTCATGTCGTGATTCAGCTTGGCAACTTTCACGGCGACCGCGCCGCCGTTTTTACCGGCCAGTTCGCCGCCGCGCGCGAGGCATTTGTCCGTGCCTTCAAAACCCTCGACAGCCAGCACCGTGCCGTCTTTCACCACGACCGTCTGCCCGATTTCCAGCCGCGAAACTTCTTTGGCAATCTTAAAACCAAATTCCACATCCGCTTTTTGCGCGTCGGAAATTTTTGGGCCGAGCGCAAAGCCGTTCTGCGGCATCAACGGCGCGAGCCATGGCGTCGCTTCGATAAGTTCCACGCCGTCCTTTTGCAACTCGGTCGCAATCGCGCCAAAAATGGAGTGGGCATTTTTTTCTTTCAGCCGTATCAAGACGCCGAGCGCGCGCAAATCAGGACGCAAATCAAAAAGATTTTTTGGCGCGACTTGTCCGGCCATGACGACTTGTTTCACGCCGCGACTGGTGAACGCAGAAATCATTTTTCCAAGCTGACCGACGTTGAGCCAGACGATGTCGTCCACGAGCGATGCGAGCGCGGGATCAGTCTCGCCTTCGACGGCAGTGGCGATGATTTTTTTCACGCCCGCCGCGCGCGCGAGGCGCGCAAAATCGAGCGGCAGCGAGCGGCTGCCGGCGATGAGGCCGATGGATTCGGGCGCAAGATTCATGCGAATGGGACGGAGAGAGTAGCAATTGAACGGCGGGAATCCAGCCGCGAATTGGATTTGGTGGCAGCGGTGCTGCCGCACCGCTGTGCGTCGCCGCAGCGACGCACCCACCATTTGAAAACTACGGCGAATGGCTGTCCACTTTTTTGGCGCAAGTGTCAATTTTGTTTGGAAGCCGTGCCAAATACTTTGTATTATTGAGTAAATCAGCTTGGCAAGATTTTTGCTTTAACTGCTTTCATGTCATCTTTAGAAAATATTTACATGAAAATGTCGCCGACGCTGGAATCCGCGACTTTGTCCAACTTGCACGCCGAAGGCACGCATCCCGACGCGCAAAAACAGGTCGGGCGCGAAGTGGCGCATGAGTTGAACAATATTTTCACCATCATTCGCGGTTACGCCGACCGGATGCTGATCAAGCACGGCGAAAATCCGGCATTGCGGCCGGAGCTGCTTTTAATTTCTGAAAACGCAAAGCGTGCCGAGCAGTTGGTGCGGCATTCGACTTATCCGCGTTCGCGCCCGGTCACTACGCTCACGGTTCCGCCGGTGGCCTGAACATTCTTCCATTCCGTTTCGCTTTGACGCTATGCGATTCCTCGCGTAGCGTATTCGTTCATTTTAACCATTGTTACTAAAAGATAATTGTGAATTTTTTCAAAGCGATTTTCGGCTCCAAGAACGACCGTGACGTAAAAAAAATCCGTCCCGTCGTTGACCGCATCAATGAAATTGAGGCTGGTTTGCAAAAACTGTCCGACGACGAATTGCGCGCCAAGACCGCCGCGTGGAAAGCAGAACTTTCCAAAATTGAGGACAAAGCCGAACTCGCGGCCAAGCTCGAAGAAATTTTGCCGGAAGCCTTTGCCGTTGTAAAAAATGCCTGCCGCCGCTTGTGCGGCACGGACGTCATCGTGCGCGAACGTCCGCTCCGCTGGGAAATGGTTCCGTTCGATGTGCAGCTCATCGGCGGCTATTCGCTGCACTCCGGTCACATCGCGGAAATGGCCACGGGCGAAGGCAAAACGCTCGTCGGCACCATGCCGGTTTATCTGAACGCGCTGACTGGTCGCGGCGTTCATGTTGTGACGGTGAACGATTATCTCGCCTCGCGCGACGCGGAATGGATGGGCGCGGTTTATAAATTTCTCGGTTTGACGGTCGGCGTGATTTTGAACAACCAGCCGCCGAAACTTCGTCGCGAACAGTATTATTGCGACATCACTTACGGCACGAATTCGGAATTTGGTTTTGATTATTTGCGCGACAACGGCATGGCGCTCCGCAAAGAAGAGCAGGTTCAGCGCGGCCATTATTTCGCAATTGTGGACGAAGTGGATTCCATTCTCATTGATGAAGCGCGCACGCCGCTGATTATTTCTGGGCCGGCGGTTCACACGTTTGACGAGCAATACGCGCAGTGGAAACCGACCGTGGATGGTTTGGTTCGCGCGCAGCAGCAGCTTTGCAATCGCTTCCTGAAAGAAGCCGAGGAACTCATCAAAAAATTGCATCCGACCGACGGCTCGCAGGTGAAAAATGCCGACGAATTGGAAAAGCAAATTGGACTTTTACTTTTCCGCGTCAAAACCGGCCAGCCGCGTTCCGAAAGCTTGATGAAACTTTTGGAGCTTCCCGAAAACGCCGGCATGATGAACCGTGCGGAATTGACGTTGCATCAAGACCAGAAGAAAGTTGATTTGTATCGCGAGAAGGAAGAACTGCTTTTTGCGATGGACGAAAAAAGTCACGAAGCCGACCTCACGGAAAAAGGCCGCAACCACATCAGTCCGCAAGATCCCGACGCATTTGTGCTGCCGGATTTGACGACGCTGTTGCACGACGTGGATGCGGGCGCGGAACCGGACGCGCGCAAACGGCTGGAAGCAAAGGCGAAATTGCAATCCGACTTTGAGTTGAAGGCGCAGAAGATTCACGCAATTTCGCAATTGCTCAAAGCCTATTCGCTTTATCAACTCGATGTGGAATATGTCGTGCAAGACAACAAGGTGATGATCGTTGACCAGCACACGGGACGTTTGATGCCCGGTCGCCGCTGGAGCGATGGTTTGCATCAGGCTGTCGAAGCGAAAGAAGGCGTGACCATCGAACGCGAAACGCAAACGCTCGCGACGATCACGATTCAAAATTATTTCCGGCTTTACGCGAAACTCGCGGGCATGACCGGCACGGCGGAAACCGAAGCGTCGGAATTTTTCGACATCTACAAGCTCGGCGTGATGACCATTCCGACGAACCGTCCGAACATCCGCAAAGACGGACACGATTCGGTTTACAAAACGCGCCGCGAAAAGTTCAACGCCGTCGTGCGCGAAATCAAGGAACTGCATTTGCAAGGTCGTCCGGTTTTGGTCGGCACAGTTTCCGTCGAGACGAGCGAAATGCTTTCGCGCGCGCTGAAAAAAGAAGGGCTGATTCATTCCGTTCTCAACGCGAAATATCACCAGCAGGAAGCGGAAATTATTACGCGCGCGGGTCAGCGCAGCGCCATTACAATTGCGACCAACATGGCGGGTCGCGGCACGGACATCAAACTTGGCGAAGGCGTTTCTGCGGTTGGCGGCTTGCACGTTCTCGGCACGGAACGCCACGAGTCGCGCCGCATTGACCGTCAGTTGCGCGGCCGTTGCTCGCGTCAGGGCGATCCGGGTTCATCGCACTTTTTCATTTCGCTGGAAGACGATTTGATGCGCCTGTTCGGCTCCGATAAAATTGTTAAAATGATGGAGAAAATGGGTCTCGAAGAAGGCGAGGAACTCAAGCACGGTTGGCTCAACATCTCCATCCAACAGGCGCAGAAACGCGTTGAGGGACATAATTTTCAGCAGCGCAAACGCACGCTTGAATACGACGACGTGATGAACAAACAGCGCGAAGTCATCTACGGCTTCCGCAACGAAATCATCAACAGCGACGACGTGCGCGACCGCTTGATGGACATCATCGAGGAAGTGGTGATTTTGAAAATTGAGGAATTCACTTCCGCCGCCGACATTTCCGAATGGCGCGTGCGTTCGCTCGCCGACTGGGTGAATTTGAATTTTCCGCTCGGTTTGCCCGAAGCGGAAATTGTCAAAGCCGCCGAGTCTGGCACGGAAAAACCCGTTGCGGGTTCGTTGTTTGAAGGCTTGAGCGAAAGGCAATTTGCCGTCTGCAATTTTATTTCCGACAGCATCCGCAAAGCTTACGAACTCAAAGTCAGTTTCGAGGAAGCGGATAAACTTGCGACCGTCGAGCGCTACACGATTTTGCAGGCGATTGATAAATTGTGGCAGGAACATCTTTACGAAATGGATTCGTTGCGCCACAGCATCGGCCTGCGCGCGCACGGCCAGCGCGATCCGCTGCTCGAATACAAAGCCGAGGCGTTCAAGATTTTTGACGAACTGATGGTCAACGTGAAAACGGAAATCTGTCACAATGTTTTCCGCAGCGCGTCGAGCATGATGGCGTTTGAAAATTTTCTCCGCAACGCGCCGCAACAAACTTTGCATCAGAACACCAGCGCGTTTGGCGGAACCAGCACTGGAACGGGACAAACCAAGGCCAGCGACGTCGTCAGCGAAGCCGCGAACGCCGCCGAAGCTGCGGCCAAGGCCAAGCCCGTTCGCACCGGCCCGAAAGTCGGACGCAACGACCCATGCACCTGCGGCAGCGGCAAGAAATATAAAAATTGCTGCGGTAAATAATTGTCGCTGTAAATCGCGCGCTTGTTTTTCAACAAGGCGCGCGGCATTATTTTTCCAAGGAGTTTTATCATGTATCGTATCGGCATTGATTTGGGAGGCACGAAAATCGAAGGCGTTGTTCTCGACGCCGACGGCAAGGAAATCACCCGCAAACGCATTCCCACGGAACGCGAACACGGCTACCAACACATTTTGAATCGCATCAAATCAGTTCACGATGAACTGGTCGCTGCCGTTCCAAATCAGCCGACCACTTTCGGCATCGGCACGCCCGGCGCGCTGTCGCCGCGCACCGGTTTGTTGAGAGGTTCCAACACCGTTTGCATGAATGGCCAGCCGGTGAAAGCGGATTTGGAAAAACTGCTTGGCCGCAAAATTGAAATCCAAAACGATGCCAATTGTTTTGCGATGGCCGAGGCGTTGCTCGGCGCGGGCAAAGGAAAAAAACTCGTTTTCGGCGTCATCATGGGCACGGGTTGCGGCGGCGGCATTGTTTACAAAGGTGAAGTTTTCACCGGCGCGCAGGCGATTGCGGGCGAATGGGGACACATGAGCATTGATCCAAATGGCCCGCTTTGTTACTGCGGTCAAAAAGGCTGCATCGAAACTTTCATCAGCGGCGCTGGCTTGGAAAAACGCTACGCAGAAAAATTTGGCGTGAAAAAACCGCTGAAGGAAATTGAAAAGGAATTTTACGCCGGTGAACCAAAAGCCGTTGAATTCATGAACTGGTTCTTTGACCGTTTTGGCCGCGCAATTGCCAACCTGATTGACATTCTTGATCCCGACATCGTGGTCATCGGCGGCGGCGTTTCCAATTTCAAGGCCGTTTACACCGAAGGCGTCGCGCAGGTGCGGAAATATGTTTTCACCGACGAACTGGAAACGCCCATTGTAAAACACCAGCTCGGCGATTCCGCCGGTGTTTTCGGCGCGGCGTTGGTGGGCGTTTGAACTTCAAATAAAATCATCGTTTTAAGATTAAAATTCTTGCGAGCGAAAAGCATTTAGCTATATTGCAAACAGTTTGCAACTAGGGAATCATCATTTCAAGCGGCAAGGCAAGGCGGCACTCGCCACGTTGCTGGTCGCGCTTGTTTTGCTGCTGGACGCGATGGCGGCGTGTCCCGAACTGCACGAACTGATTCACAAAGACGCAGGCAAAGCCGACCACGATTGCGCCGTCACGATGTTCGCGCACGGCCACGTTGAGGCCGCCAATGTTGATGTTTTTGCAGTTAAATCGGTAATTTCAATCGAGCCGGTTCCGCAGGTTTCATTTTCCATTTTTGCTCCGGCCATTGAAAATCTTCCCGCCGGTCGCGCTCCGCCCGTTCTTCCCGCAGTTTCCTGATTCGTTGGTTTCGGACGGATTGCTGCGTCCGGAATTTTCCCTGAACTAAAACTTTGCATTGCGCCGTGTGGCGTCATGCAGTCCGCGAACCCATAAAAAATTCGCGGAGCAGTGATTTAACTTTAACCAAATTGTTTTATGAAATTTTTTGAAGAGCAGAAAAACCGGAATCGCAGAATGTATTGGTCAGTCATTTCTTTGGTGGCGTTGTCGTGCGGCGGAACGGTGTCGGCGCAAACAAATATTGTTGCCACATCGGGCGGTTCAACAAACGTCACCGACCTCGGAAAAATAACGGTCGTCGGCCAGTTGGACCAGGCGCGCAGCCAGATTTTGCCGAACCTCGGCGCGACGGCTTACACGCACACGGCGGAACAAATTCAAAATCAGTCACAGGGCGACGATGCGCCGATCAACCAGATCGTCCTGCGCTCGCCGGGCGTGGCGCAGGATTCGGCGGCGAACGGCGATTTGCACGTTCGCGGCGAGCACGCGAATTTGCAATACCGCATCAACGACGTGATTTTGCCGGAAGGCATCACAGGTTTTGGTCTGGAACTGGATCCGCGTTTCATCCAATCCATGCAGCTCATCACCGGTTCGCTGCCGGCGCAATACGGCTTCCGCACGGCGGGCATCGTGGACATCCAGACCAAGAGCGGCGCGTTCGTGGACGGCGGCGAGGGTGAATTTTACGGCGGCAGTCACGATACGGTGCGGCCGAGTTTTGAATACGGCGGCTCGTCGGGCAAATGGAATTATTTTACCGATGCGAGCTTTGAGCACAACACGTTGGGAATCGAAAATCCGACTTCGAGCCACAGTGCCATCCACGACGTCACGGATCAGTTCAAGATGTTTTCATATTTGTCCTACCTGATTGACGACACGAGCCGCGTGAGTTTCATGGGCAGCGCGTCCTACGCGAATTTCGAAGTGCCGAACACGCCGGGGTTGCCGGCTGGTTCGCCAAGCGTGCCTAATGGCGTGACGCCAATGCCGTGGAACACTTATTTGGGCACGACAAATTTTAATTCTGCGCAGTTGAATGAAAATCAAAAGGAGCAAAATTATTATCTCGTCAGCACCTATCAAAAATCTGCCGGTGATTTCAACGGCCAGTTTTCCGTGTTCGGGCGCGCCAGCGGCGTGCATTTCCGGCCGGATCAGACTGGCGATTTGTATTTCAACGGCGTGGCGAGCGACGAGGCGCGCACGCTTTATTCTGAAGGCGCGCAGGCCGACGGCAGCTACGACCTCGGCGAGAAGCATACGCTCCGCGCTGGCGGCTCGCTGGTGAATGAATCGGTTTTGCAAGGCTCGACGACAACCGTTTTTCCCGTGGACGGCAGCGGCAATCCGAACGGCCCGCAGGAAATCATCACGGACAACAGCCGTTTGCGCGCGCTGTATGCCGGCGTTTATTTGCAGGATGAATGGAAGATGTTTTCCAAGTTCACCGTCAATTACGGCACGCGGTTCGACGTGTTCAATTCTTCCTTCGACAACGAATGTCAGTTGAGTCCGCGCGTGAACATGATCTACAAACCGACGGACTCGACGACGTTGCACGCGGGTTATTCGCGCTACTTCACGCCCCCGCCGGCGGAAAATGTCAGCGGCTCCACGGTGTCGAAATACAACGGCACGTCGAACGAATCCGCCACCACGCAGGACAGTCCGGTCAAGGCCGAGCGCGCGGATTATTTTGACCTTGGCGCGACGCAGCAGCTCACGCCGGATTTGTCGGTCGGCGTGGATGGCTATTACAAATACGCGCACAACCAGCTCGACGACGGGTTGTTCGGGCAGACGCTGATTCTTTCCGCATTCAACTACGCGCAGGGGAAAATCTACGGCGTGGAATTCCCCATCAACTACACGCACGGCGGATTTTCCAGCTACGCAAACGTCGCCTATTCAGTCGCGCAGGGTCAGAACTGGAATTCCTCGCAGTTCCTTTTTGACCCGACCGATGCGGCTTATGTCAAAAATCACTGGATTTATCTCGACCACGACCAGCGCGTGACCGGCTCGTTCGGCATGGCCTACGTCTGGAAGGAAGGCGCAAAATCCAGCACGCGCGTCTATGTGGATTCGATTTACGGCAGCGGCTTGCGGACGGATTCGACCAGCGCCTTGGGGAACAACATTCCGAACGGCGGCACGGTTCCGAGTTATTACACCGTCAACGTCGGCGCGGAACAAAGTTACAAATTCACGAAGAAACAAATCCTGAAGGCGCGGCTCGATGTCGTGAACGTGACCGACAACAGTTACGCATTGCGCGACGGCTCCGGCGTCGGCGTCAACGCCGCGCAATACGGCGAGCGGCTCGGCTTTTACGGCTCGTTGAGCTACGCGTTTTGACAAATCATGGATGCAAACCAAACATCGCCGCCTTACGAGTTGAAGAACGAACTCGCGCGCCTGTGCCTGCCGTCGGCCAACTGCGACGCGAACCTCAAGCTCGCGTGGGTGAATTCGATTTGCATCCTTTTT
>DATCFH010000194.1:0-17744 GCA_036509625.1 Verrucomicrobiia bacterium | reverse complement strand
TATTTGTTTCCATATTGAGCAGGCTTGTGTTCACAATATTCGCGACTTCATTGGCGCGCGTGATACGCCAGACATGAGTGATGGGGTCTGCAATCATTGCGATGTTATGTAGATTGAGCATTTGAGCGAGAGCGTCTTTTGGACTGATATTCGTCAATTGAAGCGTAACCAAAGGTTGCGGAATGGGATTGCCTTTGGAGTCAAGTAACGGGAACAACTTGGGATCAATGATATAATTAATGTCTGTCTGTTTCGTTAAATTCTCGATGGCCGGAGTCATGGGAACATCTACTATTTGAATTAGTGGAAGAATCTGGTTGCTGGTAGTTGGCGGAACATTTGTGGCCGTCAGCGTCACATTCAGTGACATGACTTCTGGGTTTGATTGTGGCACTTGCGCGTTAACAAGTTCAATTGTCGCAAGCAGAATGAAAATTCTAATAGTTGTTTTCATATTTATTTTTTCTGCGCTTCCTTCGCCCAAGTGTCTTTCAACGTGATCGTCCGCGCCTTAAATTTCCGGCTCGCCCCGCGCGCCGTGCCAGACACGCAGGATTTCCAGAAATTTTTCCTTCTGATGGACGCGATAAACGATGCGGTAATTCTTCACCACAATCTCGCGGATGTTCGGCTGGTTACGTTCGGGAACAACGCGGCCAAGTTCAGGAAATTTTTCCAGCGAATCCACGCGGTCAAAAATCAAGCCGCCCAGTTTGAGCGCCGCCGGTGGATTGTCCCTGACAATGAACGTGGCGATGTCGCGCAAGTCTTCACGGGAACGGAGCGTCCAGACTATTTTGAAATCCACGATGCAAACTCCCTTTTGACCTGTTCGTGCGGGACAACTTCGCCGCGATCCGCCTGTTCCTCGCCTTCGCGGATGGCCGCGAGGAATTCAATCTCTCTGCCGATGTCCTGCAACTTCGCGTCGTCGGGAAGCCGGTTCAGCAATTCAACGACGAGTTGTTTGTCGCTCATAAGGTCAACCTAGCAAAAGACGGTGGGATTGCAAGGTGCAGAATCATGGTTTCAAGTTTCATTCAGCCTTTGTGCGCTTCTTTCGCCCAAGCGTCTTTCAAGGTGATTGTGCGATTGAAAATTGATTTTTGTGAGCTGGAATCTTTGTCCAAGGTGAAATAGCCGATGCGCTCGAATTGATAGCGCAATTCCGATTTCGCGTCTTTCAAACTCGGTTCAAGCTTGGCGGTGATGACTTCGAGCGAGCGCGGGTTGAGGACGGATTTGAAATCGCGTCCGTCCTTTTCCGGCTCGGCTTCGGTGAAGAGGCGCTCGTAAAGACGCACTTCGGCATCTACTGCGTGCGCGGCGCTCACCCAATGAATCGTGCCCTTGACCTTGCGCGCTGAAGTCGCGCCGCCGGTCTTGCTGTCGAGGTCGGCGGTGCAACGGAGTTCGATGATGTTACCGCTGGCGTCCTTCACCACTTCGTCGCACTTGATGATGTAGGCGTATTTCAACCGCACTTCGCCGCCGGGTTTCAACCGGAAAAATTTCGGCGGCGGGATTTCTTGAAAATCGTCGCGCTCAATAAACAGTTCGCGGCTGAACGGAATTTTCCGTCGTCCCGCGTTTTCGTCCTCGGGATTGTTGACGGCGTCGAGGTCCTCGATTTTGCCTTCGGGAAAATTCGTGATGACAACTTTGATGGGACGCAACACGGCGAGGCGGCGGAGTGAACGCTTGTTCAAATCTTCGCGGATGGCGTGTTCCAAAACAGAAACGTCGGTGATGCCGTTGTATTTCGTGATGCCAATGTTGTAAGCAAACGCCCTGAGGGCGACCGCTGTTACGCCGCGACGACGGATGCCGCAAATCGTGGGCATGCGCGGGTCGTCCCAGCCGGTGACGAGCTTTTCTTCGACGAGCTGCATGAGCTTGCGTTTGCTCATCACAGTGTAGCTGAGTGAGAGGCGCGCGAATTCGTATTGCTTCGGCAGCGTGCGTGGCAGTTCAAGCGATTCGAGAATCCAATTGTAAAGCGGGCGATGCACTTCAAATTCCAGCGTGCAAATCGAGTGCGTGATGCCTTCGAGATAATCGCTCAAGCAATGCGCGAAGTCATACATCGGATAGATGCACCACTTGCCGCCGGTCTGATGATGGTCAGCGCGTTTGATGCGATAGAGCAGGGGATCGCGCAGCCAGATGTTCGGCGCATCCACGATAATTTTCGCGCGCAAAACGCGTCCGCCATCGGGAAACTCACCGGCCTTCATGTGCGTGAACAAATCCAGATTTTCCGCCACGCTGCGTTCACGGAACGGCGAGGCTTTGCCCGCGCGGCGAAATTCATCGGTCTGATCCGGCGTCAAATCGCAGACGAAGGCTTTGCCCTTTTTTATCAGCGCAATGGCGAATTCGTAAATCTGGTCGAAGTAATTGCTCGCGTAGAACGGAGTTTTGGCGGGCGTAAGGCCAAGTTCTTTTTCCGCCCAGCCGCCGATGAGCCAGTTCACGTCGGCTTGAATACTTTCGACGTATTCGATGTCTTCCTTCGCGGGATTGGTGTCGTCCATCCGCAAATTGCACACACCACCAAATTCGTGCGCGATGCCGAAGTTGAGGCAAATGGATTTCGCGTGACCGATGTGCAGATAGCCGTTCGGCTCCGGCGGAAAGCGTGTGTGGATTTGCGGATATTTATTTTCCGCAACGTGCGCGGCCACGAGGTCGCGGATGAAATCGGACGGGGCGGGTGCGGTGGATTCTGGATTTTCCAAACTCATAAAATGGGGTGCAGGCTAACAGACCCGGTCGAGATTGTCCAAACGAAGCCGCACGCCTTTGGGTTCCCTTCTGGCGATGAATTTGAGAAGCCGCGAGCGGATGATGCGCCGACCTTGTGGCGGCATCTGGATCGGTCGCACCTTTAGCGGTTTGCGGGCGGAGGTTGCACCACGAGACTGCCCGAACGCACATGCAGGTCGCGTTGCGGGAAGGGAATTTCAATGTGGTTCTCACGCAGTTTTTTCTCGATGGCGTAATAAAGTTCGCTGCGGAAACGGCGCGGCTTGGAAGACATCTCCGCTGTCCAAACGCCCAGTTCAAAATCAAGTGAACTGTCGCCAAAGCCAATGAAAAACAACTCCGGTGCGGGTTCGGCGAGCACGCTGCGGTGTTCCTTGCCGACTTCGATGAGGAGGCGTCGCAAATGTTCGGGATCGGTTCCGTAGGCCACCCCGACGGGCAGCCGGATGCGCACGCGCGGGTCACCGTGGCTCCAGTTGGTGACGGCATGGGAAACAATGTCCGAGTTGGGCACGATGATGGCAATGTTGTCATTGGTGATCACGGTGGTGCTGCGCAGGCTGATCTCGGAAACCTGACCGGCCACTGCGCCCACTTCGATTCGGTCGCCGATGGTAATGGGGCGTTCCGCCAGAATGATGAGGCCGCTGACGAAATTATTGATGATGTTCTGCAAGCCGAAACCGACGCCCACGCCAATCGCACCGGCCAGCACCGTGAGCGAACTCAAGTTCACGTTGTTCACCTGCAAGGCAATGAATATGCCTGCCATGACAAAGACGTAGCCGGTTAGTTTCCCGATGGCGTATTGGAAGGACGGATCGAACCGGGTGTGCTTCAGCAGCCGTTGCACCACGAGCCGGCGCAGTGCCCAGCTCAACGCCAGCACAAACGCCAGCCAGAAAAAAATCTTCAGTAGCGAGGCGATGGTGAACGGCTCGCTGCCCAGTTTCAACAATGGATACTCCAGAAACTTTTGCAGTCCTGCCAAGGCAACATTGTTGGTTATCTGACCCATGAACAAAGTGTGCGCCTCAATTGCTGGTTTTGGCGAGCGGAATATGGAAGGGTGCTCCCAGCTTAAATGAAATTCATTTCCCGGTGATGGAATCAATATAAGTAATCCACCTCATGCCAACCAAAATTCGCGAGCGGATTTGAAATGGATTATGCGGGATGACCAGATAATCGTCCACGCCGAGGTTCAGTCCTTCTTTTATCTCTGAAATCTGACCCATGAAGCTCCGCATCAGCACATAAACATAGGGTGTCGGATAGTTTTTGCGAATTTTTCGCACCAGCTCCATGCCGTCAAAATCCCCTTCAAAGCGCCGGTCAGTGACGATAAAACGAACCGGGCGAACTTGAAAGTGTTGCCAGAGTTCGCTGGCGGAAGCGTAGCTGGAAACGTTCGCCCCATCGAGCACGAGTTGATCCTCAAGGTGGGAACGATCCGCATCATTGTGAACCGCCAGATAGATGTTGGTTGTCTTAAGACTCGCCATGATGTTGGTTGGATTCGAGACAGCGTGCCTTGAATGGATAAGGTTGCAAGCTCGTTCACCCTCTAAATATTAATTGGATTTTTTAGCACCGCGCTGAAAGCTGGTCATTTGAAAATTAATCTGCGCACACTTTGGTCGTTCGTAAAAAAATTGAAGTATGCCGAACAAGAAAATCACGGTTATAATCCGGGTTTCATCGGGATAGACTCACCATCAAAGAATAATTTTGATGACGGCTGTATTTTGCAGAGGAGGACGGGATTTCCACTATTTGAAAAACCATGAACAGCATTGAAACCATCATCTGCCTGATTTTGTTGCTCATGGCCGTGCCGGATGTGTGCCGCAAGGTCGGTCGGCCGGCGCTGGCGAATGTTGTGTTCGTCGTGTTCGGCCTGGCGCTTGATCCGCTGCTGGAAAAAGACGTGGCCACGATGGTCAAGCAGGCAGGCGAAGTCGGTTTTCTGCTCGTGCTGTTTGAGGTCGGATTGGAAATTGATCTGCCAAAATTGCGCGAACTGCTGCCGTCGCTGCGGTTCGCCGTGTTGTGGTCGTTCGTGCAATTTCCGCTGGTCGTGCTGCTGGCGCACGCGGCGGGCTTGAGCTTTTCCGAAGGCCTGCTGGCGGCGGCGGCACTGACCAGTTGCTCGATGAGCATGGCGTATTACGGTTGGAAACATTATCCGGGACTGACGGAACCGGCGCGGGATTTTATTTTGCAGATCATGATCTGCCTGGAAGTTTTGACCATCGTGATTTTGAGCCTCGGTTCCGCGACGGTGAAAAACGGTTTTGGCGGGCTGCTCCTCCTGAAACTGGCAGGCATGGCGGTGATGGTGTTCCTGACCAGCCGGCTCTCTTCGCACGTCATCAAACTTTGCCAGTGGATCATCGTAAAAACGACGCATTGGCGCGTGCATTTTCTCGTGCTGCTCGTGCTGGTCATCTGCGCCATCGGCGAGCGATTAGGGTTGGCGGCGCCGAAGACGGCATTCTTTCTCGGTCTGTTCATGAGCCGCGCGCAATTTGAAGGCCAGAGCGTCGAGGAATACATCGCGCCCATCAGCCGACGATTTTTAATTCCGGTTTTTTTCGTTTCGCTGGGATTGCTGATTGATGCGCAAATGTTGTTTTCCAGCATGGCGCTGCTCGCGTTGTCCGGCGCGCTGCTGCTCATCTGTTTCCGCGAAGTCATCCAGCGCCGCTGGCTGAAGACCGGTGGCGACCTGCAAACGTATCTGCTGTTGTCGCCAAACCTGACGATGGCCGCGCTCGCCGCGACAACCTTGCTGGCCGCTGGCCGCCGTGACGCCGCGACGTGGGTGGTGTTGAGCGGACTGTTCATGTCCGTGATTTCCCTGCTGCTGCTGCCGCGCGCGGTTGAAGAAAATAAAACCGTGGCTCCCGCTGCGTCTGAAAAACCGGCTTAACCGCCCGCCTGCGCCTCTTTTTCCACCAGCGGCGAAAATTGCAACGTCTCCGGGTCGTAGGCGAACAGTTCCGCCGTCGCAATTTTGAAAAACCAGCCGTGCAGCCGCAACGAACCGTCCATCAGCCGTTCCTGCACGCAATGATAGCTGTGCAGATTTTCCAGCGCGAACAGGACATTCTCGGCGGCGGCGGCGTCCATGCGTTCGCCCAGCTTTGTGAGGTGGCTGTATTGCGAACGCATCGTTTCCAGCACGGGCGCGGCGAGGCGCAACCATTCGCGCAGGTGCGGCATCGAATCGCCCACCGGATTTTCGCCGAGCAACGCCGACATCGCGCCGCATTGCGAATGGCCGCAAATGACAATGTCGCTCACGCGCAACGTCTCCACGGCGAATTCAATCGCGGCGGCGGTGGAATTGGTGCTGCCCGTCGCGCTTGAAGGCGGAACGATGTTGCCGATATTTTTCACCACGAACAAATCGCCCGGCTTGCTTTGCGTGATGAGTTCCGCCAGCACGCGCGAATCCGCGCAGGTGATAAATAGCGTGTGCGGATTCTGCCCCTCCTGCGACAGCTTGCGGAAAAGTTTCCGGTAATTTCCGAACTCGTCGTTGCGGAATTTGTGGACGCCTTCGATGAGTCGTTCCATTTTAGTGGGTAGTCAGTAGTTGATAGTCGGTAGTCAGTGGCAACTTGCTAAATGTTTCAACTGCTGACTACTGACCACTGACGGTTGACTGCAAAAGTGTTTTGTTTTTCGCGCGCGATTCTTCCATCAAACGCACCTTGAATTTTTTGAATTCCGTCTGCAAACGCGCGTCGCCGGTCGCGAGGATTTGTGCGGCAAGAATTCCCGCATTGCGCCCGCCGTTGATGGCGACCGTGGCGACCGGCACGCCCGGCGGCATTTGCACCATGGACAAAAGTGAATCCAGACCGTCCGTGGATTTTCCCAAAATCGGCACGCCAATCACCGGCAGCGTCGTGAACGCCGCCGTGACACCTGCCAGATGCGCTGCGCCGCCCGCGCCGCAGATAAAAACTTTGATGCCGTTTGCGCCCGCGCCGGAAACATATTCTTCCAGTCCGTGCGGGTCGCGATGGGCGGAAATCACTTTGGCCTCGCTCGCCACGCCAAATTCTTTCAGCGCCTCGGCGGCGGCCTTCATTACCGGCCAATCCGAATCGCTGCCCATCAAAATACCTACAAGTGGTTTGTTTTCAGTTGCACTCATTCGCGAAAGTCTAGTGGAAGCGCGGCAAAATGTCATCCCTCCAAAATTTTCTCATTTCCCTTTCCACGTCGCTGGCGGATAAGATGAATCCGTGACCGGCTGGCAAAAAATTTCCGAATTCCTCGCGCTGCGGCGCAACACGTCGTTGCTGCTCGTCGCGCTCGTGCTGGCGGGCACGGGCGAAAAATTGTGGCTTGGCTTCGCGCCAAAATATATCGAAACGCTCGGCGGCGGAATTTTCATCATCGGACTGTTCGACGCGCTGCAAACTTTTCTCGGCGCGATTTACGCCTATCCCGGCGGCTGGCTCACCGATCATTGGGGACAAAGAAAATCGCTGCTGCTCTTCAGTTTGATTTCCATCGCCGGTTATTTTCTCGTTTTGTTTTGGCAAAGCTGGCTCGCGCTCTTGCTCGGTTCATTTTTATTTTTGGCATGGAGCGCATTGTCACTTCCCGCGACGTTGAGCATCATTGCCACGTCGCTGCAAAGCCACCGGCACACGATGGGCGTCGGCGTGCAATCCATGTTCCGCCGCGTGCCGATGATGCTCGGCCCGCTCATCGGCGGCTGGCTGCTCACGCGCTTCGGCTGGACGGACGGCGTGCGTTACGCGCTCGCGCTCTGCATCGCAATGAGCCTGCTAACATTGGCGTTTCAATGGTTCATGTTTGAGCCCGACGACAATTCTGGTAGGAGACGAGGTGACGAGTCTCAAATTAAAAACGGGGATTCAGTTAAAGACTCCTCACGTCGTCTCCTACAAATTGAAACGGCAGTTACGCCAACTTTTTTCACCATCGTCAAAACCTTCACGCCCGCGCTGCGCGAACTGCTCGTCAGCGATATTTTAATCCGCTTCTGCGAACGGATTCCTTACGCGTTCATCATTTTGTGGGCGATGGATCACGGCGGCTTGACGGCGCAACAATTCGGTTATCTCGTCACGTTTGAAATGGTCACGGCGATGCTCTGCTACATTCCCGTCGCGCATCTGGCGGACAAATACGGCCGCCGACCGTTCGTGCTCATCACGTTCGTTTTCTTCACGCTGTTTCCGTTGACGCTGCTGTGGGCGCACGATTTCAAATGGCTGGCGCTGGCGTTCGTCGTGCGCGGGCTGAAAGAATTCGGCGAACCGGCGCGCAAGGCGCTCATCATCGGCGAGGCCGCGCCGGAACTGCGCGCGCGGACTTACGGCGCATATTATTTGATCCGCGATTGCACCGTGACGACCGGTTCGTTTCTCGGCGCGTGGCTGTGGAGCGTGAGTCCGCGGGCGAATTTTATCGGCGCGGCCATCTGCGGCGCGCTGGGAACGCTCTGGTTCTGGTGGTTTATTTACCGGAAGAAAAATAATTAAATGCGAAGGCGCGAAGTGAAATGCGAACGAAATCTCCGGTCATTCCGCCAACAACTGTGAAATCTTTTCTTCAAAACTGGTTGTGTCACCCTTTGGGTGGACATTATTTTTCGCTCGCACATCGTCAAAACGAAGGCAACCTTTTCTGTCCACCAGAAACATATTCGGGAAACCATCAATTCCGAATTTAACGGCAAATTCATTCATCTGCTTGCCGTCGAAATATTGCGGCCACGAAATATCATACGTCTTTACGAATTCTTCCAAGCGATCTTTGTCTGCGTAATTATAGATGCCAATAATTTCAAAGCCTTGTGCATGAAATTTCTTAAACGCTGCCTTCACCTGCGGTAATTCGTTATTGTCTCCCCAGAAATCCACCAAAACCACCTTGCCTTTCATATTCGCCAAATCAACCTCGCGTCCGTCAATCGCGGTAAATTTTATCTCCACTGGCTTACCCATGCTGTCGAGCCGATAAAGAAATCCTTTGGCCCACTGCTTGAAATTATCGGGAGCAGAACTATCAATCATTTCCTGCGCCAATGCTCGCGCTTGGTCTGGTTTGCCGAGAAATTCATAATCGTCCATCGCCTCCATGATGCATTGATAACCATTAACCTGATTTGGATAATCTTTACTGAGTGCCCACGCCCCAGCCACAAATTTTTCCATGCGATCCGGTGCGTCTGAATCCTTTATTTTATCCAACGTAAACACCAGCGCCATATACTGCGCATCCGCCTTGCTTGTATATGTTATTTTCATGTTTTGACCATTCGTGAGAGTGAGCGCGTTTGCACTCGTGGCATCAATCTTTTTCCGGCAACCCGAAATCAAAGCGACAGAAAAAAACAAGGCGACTAGAAAAATCCAAATTTGAGGAGGTTGCATATATGAACGCTAAAATTTCATTTTCCAATTGTCCAGAATTCAATCCGTTGCAATCCCTGCAATCCGTGTCAAAATTTTCCGTGATGACGACCCAACAAAATCTCCATCCTGCGGATTTTGTTTTTATCTGTGTTTCATCTGTGCAAATCTGTGGCCAATAAATTATGGCAAAAGAAATTGAATTGAAATTCAAAGCGGGCGACCGCGCGCCGGAATTTTCCGTGGCAACCAGCGGCGGCGGAAAAATTTCATTGGCGGATTATCTCGGCCAGAACGTCATTCTCTATTTTTATCCGCGCGACGATACGCCGGGTTGCACGAAGGAAGCGTGTGCGTTCCGCGATTATTTTGCGGAGTTCAAGAAACAGGGCGCGGTCATTTTCGGCGTCAGCACGGACTCGGTGAAGTCGCACGACAAATTCGTGGAGAAATTCAAGCTGCCATTCACGCTGCTCGCGGATGAGGACAAGAAAATCGCCAATGATTACGGCGTCTGGGGCGAGAAAAGCTTCATGGGCAGAAAATACCTCGGCGTTTATCGCGTCACATTTCTCATCGGCCCGGATGGCAAAATCAAAAAAATCTGGCCGACCGTGAAGCCGGAAGAACACGCGGCAGAAGTTCTCGCCGCGCTTTAATTTTCGCCGCTGTCGGCTGGATTAGACTTTCACCGAAAAGATTTCCGGGCTGATGATGCCTTCCGCCACGCGCGTGACGCTGCCGGTCATCAGAATGTCAAAGCCGTCGCGGATTTCGATCTGGATAAGTCCGCCGGGGCAATGCACGGTGACGTTTTTATCCACGAGGCCCAGTTTGTGCGCGACCGCTGCGCTCGCGCTGCTGCTGCTGCCGCTCGCGAGTGTGTAGCCCGCGCCGCGTTCCCAAATCTCAATCTGGATGTTCGCGCGGTCGAGGACTTTTAGAAATTGCACGTTGGTCTTGCGCGGAAAATTCGGATGAACTTCCAGCAACGGGCCGAATTCATGCGCGAGCTTGGCGCTGATTTCCGGCAGCGGCAAAACGCAATGCGGATTGCCAATCGTCGCCGCGCAGAAAACAAATTCGCGTCCACCGACGGAAATTTTTTCGTTGATGACTTCGCGTTTCGCGCCGGTGACGGGAATTTTCTCGCTGTCGAAACTGACTTTGCCCATTTCCACGCGCACCATTTGGCCGCTATCAAAAACCGTTGAACGCACGATGCCGCCGTCGGTTTGCAGCGCAAATTCTTCGTTGCCGACGAACTTGGTGTCCCAGAGATAACGCGAAAAAATGCGGACGCCGTTGCCGCTCTTCTCGGCGATGCTGCCGTCGGGATTATAAATCTTGAGCGCGCACTTGGCGGTCGTCGAAGGCAGCGGTCCAAGTAAAATTCCGTCCGAGCCGACGCCGAAATTGCGGTGGCAAATTGTCCGAACTTGTTCGGTCGTGAGCGGCGCAGGCAAATCTTTCGGATCAATGACAATGTAGTCGTTGCCGAGCGCGTGGTATTTCGTGAAAGCAATGTTCATCGCGCGCAGGGTAGCGGGTGATGTGCGAACGGTAAAATAGATTCAAACCGCCAAGACGCCAAGAGCGCCAAGGTTTTTAATTGTGAAAGCAGGAATAATTTTCTCTGCTTTCTTTATTAAAATCTTCTTGGCGTCCTTGGCGTCTTGGTGGTTTATCTTCCTTCTGCCGCCGACTTGTCGCGGTAATTGTAAGTCGAGGCAATGAGGCTGAAAAGAATTGCCACGCCAAACATCATTGCGGCGTAAAGGAGAAATCGTCCGGTGCTGACGGAGGCGTCTTCGGCATTCGCGCCGGTGGTGTGCGGCAAAAATTCGGTGAGCAGCACGACTAATAAATTTCCGACGGCGACGGTGAGCAGCCAGAAACTCATGATCATGCTTTTCATTTCCGGCGCGGCTTCGCGGAAGGCGAATTCCAAGCCGGTCGTCGAAACCAAAACTTCCGCCGCCGTGATGACGATGTAAGGCCACGTCTGCCAGAGGATGCTCAAATGCGCGCCGGCCTCGATGCGCTTTTGCAGCAGCGCGACGATGACAAAGGAAAGCGACGCGAGAAAAAGTCCGTAGCTCATGCGTTTGAGCGGCGCGGCGAACCGTCCCATGCGCGGATAAAACCACAAAGTAAAAATCGGCACGAACAGCATAATCAGTAATGGATTCAACGATTGCATCTGTTCCGCGCCGACGTCGAGGCCGAGGATGTTGACATTCGACATTTTTAATCCCTGCAAAACCCAGGTGGAATTGCCTTGGTCGTAAAGCGCCCAGAACATCGGAATCGTCGCGAAGACAAAAAGTATCGGCAACACGGAACGCGCGGCGGTAACTTCGTTTTCCGTGAAGCGCGCGCGGGCAGCGTCCCAAAAAGTTTTTCCGAACTCGCGCTTCGCGAACAGCGTGGTAAAAACAACTTTGAAAAAGCCGTTATGTTTCTTTTCGCGGTTCGTCGGCACGAAGATGTAATACTTTTTCCCGCGCCAAAAAATATACGTCGCGATGGCCATCAGAATTCCCGGCACGAGAAACGCGAGGCTGTAACCGTGATGATCCTTCACCCACGGCACGACGAGAAACGAGAAGAACGAGCCGAAGTTGATGGCGACATAAAACGCACCGTAAGCCTTCTGCATCAGGTGCGATTGTTCGGGCGTAAACTGTTCGCCCATGAACGCCGACACGCACGGCTTGATGCCGCCGGAGCCGAACGCGATCAACGTAAGGCCGATGAAGAGGCAATTTAATTTTCCCTGCGCGCCAAAAAAATCGCTGCACGCGAGCGTGCCGTGGCCGAGGCAATAAAGCAGTGAGACCCAGAAAATCGTTTTGTAGCGCCCGATGATTTTGTCCGAGAGCCACGCGCCGAGCAGCGGCGTAAAATAATTTACCGACTTAAAAGTATGGATGACGGTTGTCGCGTAGTCGTCGCTTTTGCCAAGTCCGCCAGCGAGCAGTTGGCCGCTGATATAGCCGGCGAGAATGCCGGTCATGCCATAATAACTGAAGCGTTCGCACGCCTCATTGCCGACGATGTATTTGATCTGGCGCGGCCAGCGGCTCGTTGTCGGGGCGGCGTCGCTCATGAATTATTTCGCCGTCCGCACGCCGATGCGTTTTAGAAACGGTTCAAGCGAGCGCGGGCGGCCGAGGAATTTTTCGATGGAAATGTTAATGTCGCGGGAATCGCCGACGGCATAAATTTCATTACGCATCCGCATTCCGGTGGTCTTGTCGAAAAATCCATCCGGCGAATTTTCAAAAACCGTTGCCATGTCCGCCGCAATTGCATCCGCCCACGCGTAGCCGTAATAGCCCGCGCCGTAGCCGATGATATGGCCGAAATACGCGACGAACGCCGTGTCCGGCGGCACCGGAAACGAGACGTCGCTCAAGATTTTATTCGAGAGCGGCACGACGTCATCGGCATTCGTCGCGTGGATTTGCGTGTGCAAAGCCAGATCCATCAGGCCGAAAGAAAGTTGCCGACGATAAAAAGTCGCATAAGTCGCGAAGCGCGCGGTTTTCAATTGCGACAGGATTTCCTGCGGAATTTTTTTCTTCGGGTCACGATAATCGGCGGCGAAGCTGTCCAAAACTTTTTTGTCCCACGGCCAGTTTTCCAACATCTGCGACGGCGCTTCGACAAAATCCTGCGGGACGCTCGTGCCGGAAAAGCGCGAGTATTTTGCGCGCGTCAAAATCGTGTGCATCGCGTGGCCGAATTCGTGGAAAATTGTTTCCACCTCGTCGTGCGAGAGCAGCGAGGGTTTGTCCGGCTGCGGCGGCGGAAAATTGCAGACGAGACAGCAGACGGGACGTTGATATTTTCCGTCCGGCAGAAGTTTTCCTTCGATGATACCGAACTGGGCGAAGTGATTGTATTTGCCGTCGCGCGGAAACATATCGAGATAAAACAAGCCCATCGGCTCGCCGGTTTTCGCGTCGGATACGGTGTAAAGCTGCAAATCGCCGATCCATTTGTAAGGCGCTTCGACGCGTTCAAACTTCAAGCCGAAAATACGCTGGTAAATCGCAAACATTCCGTTCAGCACATTTTGATACGGGAAATAAACGCGCAACTGCTCGGCGTCCACGTTGTATTTCGTCTTCTTCAACTGGTTCGCGTAATAACGCCAATCCCAAGCATTGACAACGGTATTTGTGTCGCCGGTCTCCGCAATTTTCAAATCGCGGAACTCTTTCAACTCTGCATCATACTTTGGCTGCAAACCGGTTTTAAGATTTTCCAAAAATGAAATCGCCGTCGCCGCGTTTTTCACCATGCGTGTTTCGGTGGCGTAATCGGCGTAGCTCGCGTAGCCGAGGTCGTGCGCCAGTTCGTCGCGATCCACGAGGATTTTTTTGAGCAACGGAATGTTCGTCGCGCGCGCGAGGTTGCACTGCGCGGTCATCATGCGGCGGCGCGTCGCTTCAAGCTTCGCGTTGTCCTCGACCATGAGGTAGTGGAACGTGATGTTGGCCTTAAGTGTGTATTCGTCATCACCGGTTTTGATGCCTTGCTGCGACAAAAAATCTTCCGGCACGCCCGCGAGTTCGGCTTTGGAAAACTTCAATTCCGCGTGCGCCTTCGTGACATTGTTTTCAAAATCCGTTTCCAGCGCGGTCAATTCCTTGCGAAGTTTTTCCACGGCGTCGCGCTGGTCTTTCGGCAAATCCAATCCGGCGCGGCGATAATCGCGCAGCGTGTCGTCCAAGAGCTTTTTGTCCTCGCCGACCAGTTTTGGCTGTGTGTCCGCAAAAGTTTTCAGCGCATGATAAACGTCAGCGCGATAATCAAGGCCGACCGACCATTCGGAAATCTGCTTGATGGCGTCGGTCGCGGCGTCGCGCACGCCGGCGTTCGTGCTGGTCTGCTCAATGAGTGAAAGCCGGTCAGCGGTGCGCCCGACAAGAAAATTCACGTCGTCGAGCGCGATGAAAGTGTTGGTGAAACTAATTTGTGCTGCCGTCAATTTGCCAATGGTATCAAGGGCGGAATTGCCATCGGCAATAGTTTTGGCGACGGTCGCGGCGACTTCATTCGTCGTCGTCTCAAACGTCGGGACGGTGACGACGGAATTAAATTTGGCGGCGGCTTTTTGGAAATCCGCAAGCGAAGCGGTTTTTCCATTGGCGACGGCGGCGGTAAAAATCATGGCTGCCATGAGGCCGGGATAAATTTGGTTGAGGCGCATAAAGTAAAATTAAATTTCAGAACTTTTACCGAAAAGCCGTTCGCATTCAAGCATGACGTAGCGGTCGGTCATACCGGCGAGATAATCGCACACGGCGCGGTGCAGGCCGGTTTTTTTGAGGCGACGCCTGGAACTGTCGCCGATTTCTTTCGGGTGTGCGAGATAGTATTTGAAAAGTTGTTCCAGCATTTTCACCGCGCGCAAATTCGGCTGATGCACGACGGGGTTGTAATAAAGATTTTTGTAGAGGTAATTGCGAAGTTCCAGATTCAGCGTGCGCCGTTCGGGACTGTATTGGATGAGCGACTTGGAAAAACGGCGGACATCGTCGGCGGATTTGACGCCGGCTTTTTCAATGAGCCGTTCGCTGGTTTCCACGACATCGCGAATCTGCAAATCAATAATAGTGCGAATGGTAAAATAACGGCGGCACTCGTCGGGCAGATTGCCGTGGGCTTTTTTCACCGCGCGCGCAGCCTGCGCCCAGACGCGCACGTTTTTGGCCAAATGATTTTCCGACAGCAAACCGGAATCGAGGCCATCGTCAAGATCGTGGCTGTAATAAGTGATTTCGTCCGCGAGATTGGCAATCTGCGCTTCGAGCGAGGAATTTTTCGCGTCAAAACCTTTGCGCTGGTCGGGATGGTCGTAGGCGGTTTGATGTTTCGCGAGACCTTCGCGGACTTCCCACGAAAGATTCAGGCCGGAAAAACCGGGATATTTTTCTTCCAATTCCTCGACGATGCGAAGGCTGTGCAAGTTGTGTTCAAAACCGCCATGGCCGCGCATCAGGCGCGCCAGCACGGTTTCACCTTTGTGGCCGAATGGCGAATGGCCGAGGTCGTGCGCGAGCGCGATGGTTTCGGCCAAATCCGTATTTAATTTCAGCGCGCTGGAAATATTTCTGGAAACGGCGGCAACTTCAATCGTGTGTGTCAGTCGTGTGCGCAAATGGTCGCCGGAGCCATTCAGGAAAACCTGCGTCTTGTATTCGAGACGACGAAAGGCGCGTGAATGAATGACGCGATCGCGGTCGCGCTGGTATTGCGTGCGCCAGGCCGGCGGCGGTTCGTTGTATTTGCGGCCGCGCGTGTCGCCGCTGAACTGGGCATAAGGCGCGAGAAACTGGCGCTCAAAAATTTCAAGTTCCAGACGGGTGCGCGGCATAACTTTTAATTTGGATTGTAACTGCCAGCGTAACCCGGTTGATAAAGCTGGATGCCCGCGCCCGCTTGCTGCATCTGTTGAAAATGTTTATCAACCGAATAAATCCGGCAGTCGGCCAGCACGGAAAGTGTGGCGATCAAAACATCGTTCCACGGCGGGTTGCAACCACGATCACGCAAGCGCCACGCAATTTTTGTCGCGTTTTCCCAGGCGGAATCCTTCATTTGAAAATAGGGGATGCACTCGAATTGCGCCGCCAGTTTTTCACGGTCTTGCGACCGCGCACCGCCGAGAACTTCCAGTTTTACCGGCCCGCACCAAGCGGCTTCGTATTCCTCCAAAAGCCCTTCGAGCGCGAGTTTGACATGGACATTGCCGTCGCGCCGCAACGCTTCAATCCAGACCGATGAATCTACGAGCACCATGATATATTAGCGGTCGCGCGATTCAATTTCCTCGTTCGTGGCGGGATAATCAAACTTGCCTTCCCGCAACATCCGGCCAAAGTCTTTTGCCTTTTTCCGGTTGATAAAATCCCGCACGGCGAACGCCACCGCCGGACTGTTTTTTTTGTGGCCAGTGACCTTCAACAAGTCGTCCAAGTTTTTTTCATCCAATTCAACCGTGATTCTCATGTATCAAAAAATGATGTTATAATCATCATTTGTCAACATTAAAAGCATCATTATTTTTTGAGCAATTCTTGAACGGAAATGCCGCGCAGTTCAAAAAGTCGGCGAATGGTGTCTTCGATCAAATTATTCGGGCAACTTGCGCCAGCGGTGATGCCCACGGTGATTTGACCGGACGGCAACCAGTCGGCGGTTTCGACTTCTTCTTTTTTGTGCTGGTTGTAATGGACGATGAGTTTGTCCGAAACCATTTTGCCCGCGTTCTTGATGAAGTAAGTCGGCAATTTGGCTTCGCCCATTTCCGCGAGATGCGACGTGTTGGAGGAATTATAGCCGCCGATGACGATGAGGAGATTCGGCGGCGTCAAAAGCATTTTTTCCAGCGCGTCCTGCCGGTCCTGCGTCGCGCCGCAAATCGTATCGAAGAAACGGAAATGCTGCGGGACTTTTTCCGCGCCATGTTTTTTTTCCATGACGGCTTTGAAACGGCGTTGCACTTCTTCCGTTTCGCCGCGCAACATCGTGGTCTGATTCGCCACGCCGACGGCTTGTAAATGCAAATCAGGATCGAAGCCGGCGGAATACGCGCCTTCAAATTTTTTCAGAAATTCATGTTTGTCGCCGCCGTGCAAAATGTAATTACAGACGTAATCCGTTTCCGCCAACGTGAAGACAACGAGATAATGGCCGCTGCCATACGCGCGCGCCTGCGACGTGGTCGCCTTGGTTTCCTCGTGCATCGCCTTGCCGTGAATGATGCTCGTGACACTTTCCTTCGAGTATTGGCGGACGCGTTTCCACACGCTCATCACGTCGCCGCAAGTCGTGTCCACGATGACGCAACCTTTTGCCTCGATTTTTTTGCGCGTGCCAACCTCCGTGCCGAACGCGGGAATAATAACCGCGTCGCCGGAATTCAACTGTTCCAATTCCTCGTCCGTCGGTTTGGGTGAAATAATCTGGATGCCGAGATTGCTGATTTGATCGTTCACTTCCGGGTTGTGAATAATTTCGCCGAGCAGATAAATCGGCGTGTGCGGCGAGACGTCGGAAAAATACTGTTTGGCGGCGTAGGCCAGATCAATCGCGCGCTCGACGCCGTAGCAAAAACCAAATTCCTTTGCCAGCTTCACGGTCAGGCCATCGGCAGAAAGCACGCCGCCATTCGCGCGGATGCTTTCGACGATTTCGCTGCGGTAATGCGACAAAACCTGCGCCTGCACGGCTTCCATGATGTCCGGGCGGCGGAGATTTATTTTTTGCTGCGGCACAGGTGAATCCTTTGACATGACAGAAAATTAGCCGTGAACGGCGAAGGCGTCGAGCAGGATTTGGACGAACTGGTGCGGCGGCAATGCCGATGCGTCAATGGTGAAAGCCAAAGAAAATTTATTTCAACTCCGCCGCCAACTGTTCGCCGAGCAAAGCCGCTTCGGCAATTGGACGTTTCCTTTCGGCGCGTTTCACCGTTTCACCGCAAAACGAAATTGCCTTGAGCGAGATTTTATCGCCGGAAATTTCCGCGTGCGCGCCCACCGGACTTTG
>DATCFH010000193.1:0-16325 GCA_036509625.1 Verrucomicrobiia bacterium | reverse complement strand
AGCGCTTGTTGAACGAACTGCACCCGGCGCTGCTGCTCATCACGCTCGGCGAACTGGGAATGTTGCTGTGCCAGCGCGGGCAAAAGCCGTTTCATATCCCGACGGTCGCGCAGGAAGTGTTCGATGTTTCCGGCGCGGGCGACACCGTTATCGCCACTTTTACGCTGGCGATTGCCGCCGGAGCTTCACCAATTGAAGCGGCGATTTTGTCCAACCACGCTGCGGGAATTGTCGTTGGCAAAGTCGGCACGGCGACAACGACGCCAACGGAACTGGTTAAAAGTTTTGGCCGCTGATGAATTCTTTCAAAATCACAGTCGAGACGATTCGCGCGATGAAAAGTCGCGGCGAAAAAATCGCCGCGCTCACGGCGTATGATTTTCCGATGGCAAAATTGCTCGACGAGGCGGGCGTGCCGCTGTTGCTCGTCGGCGATTCGCTCGGCATGGTCGTGCTCGGTTATCCCGATACGACGCACGTCACGATGGCGGAAATGGAGCATCACGTCCGCGCCGCCGCGCGTGCGAAGACAAATGCGTTGCTCGGCGCGGATTTGCCGTTCAGAAGTTACGACGATGTGGAAAGCGCGGTGGCCAACGCAAAACAACTGGTCGCGGCGGGCGCGGAATTTGTGAAGGCGGAAGGCGGCGCGGAAATTCTGCCGCAAGTGCGTGCCATCCTCACGGCGGGAATTCCGTTTTGCGGTCATCTGGGAATGTTGCCGCAACACGTTTTGGAAGAAGGCGGTTACAAAATCAAAGGTAAACAGGAAGCGGAACATCAGAAATTACTCAATGATGCCAAGGCTTTGAGCGAGGCGGGCGCATTTGCGATTGTTTTGGAATTGGTGACGCCGCTGGTCGCGAAAGAAATTTCAGAAAGCATTTCCATTCCGACCATCGGTATCGGCAGCGGCACGGATTGTGACGGGCAGATTCTGGTGACGCACGATTTGATCGGCGCGTTCCCGTGGTTCACGCCGAGATTTGTGAAGCCGAAGGTGAACTGCGCGGCGGAAATAAAATCGGCGGTGGCGGCGTGGAAAAGTTCCATTGTCGCGGCGGAAAAATAATTTTCAGCGAAACCTTTTTCAAATTGCCGGTGTTGAATTAAGCGATGAAAGTTTCTTTCTTCATTTTGATACTGATGCTGGCCGCGACGGGCTGCACCACGAAATCCAAATCGCAGATGCAGGCGCAGAACGCCTTTCTCGCGGGTCAAAATGCCGCTTTGAAACAGCAGTTGGCGGCGCAATCGGCAGGCGTCACGATTGTTGGCGCGGTGCAAAATCCAAACGTGCCGTGGGTCGCGGGGCTGACGCTGGCGCAGGCGCTCGCGACGGCAAATTACACGGGCACCGACGCGCCCCAACAAATCATCATTACGCGTCAGGGTGAAAGTGCGACGCTGGACGCCGAGGTTTTTCTGAACGGGACGGACATTCCTTTGGAGGCGGGCGATGTGGTGGAATTGCGTCCTTAAAGCCGTTTTTTCTTCCTAAATTATTTTTTACAAAATTTTGCCTTGGACAGCCAATGTCCAAGCGCGTCTGCGAAAGTGGTGTCGTAATTAAAAAAAATTATGACAACCAACGAACAAAACCAACTGCTCGACGAACAACTGGAACTCGGATTCAACGGATTGCAGAGCCGCATTTACGGGCGGCCACGCGCACGCGTGACGCGCGCGCAATGGTGGTTCACGAAGATGCGCGCGGCGGTGGCGAACGCGGTGGACTGGCAAAGCGAAGTGCCAGCACGCCCGGAACAAATCTGGATGCCGGGCGCGAACCGCAGCTTAAAAGTGTGAAGGCGGAATGTTGAATGATGAAGTGAAGCCAGCGCTCTATGCGCGATGTTTCATAATTCATCATTCATACTTCTTCATTTCCCCGCGTAGCCGGCGCGCACAAAATCGCGGATGACGGAAATTTCTTCCGTGCCGTGAATCGTGTGTTCTTTGGGAAATTCATGCCAAGCGACCTTCAGTCCGGCGGTTTTTAATTGGCGGACTTGTTCCCGCACTTCGGCAAAGGGCAAAATGGGATCGAAGTGGCCGTGCGAGATGAGCAGGCGTTGCGATTTGGCGACGGGCGTGAGGTCGCGGATCAGATTTTCAATTTCAAAAACCCAGCCGCTGATGCCGACGATGCCCGCCAAACGGTGCGGATAACGCAAACCGGTTTCGAGCGACATGAGGCAGCCTTGCGAAAATCCGCCGAGGGTTATTTGATCGGCAGGAAAATTTTTCGCGCGCAAACCGTCGAGCAGTTCAAAAAGCATTTTCCGGCTGCGATGAATGCCGGGCGCAATATCGCCGGGATAATCGAACCATGAAAATCCACCGTGGTAGGCGTCGGGCGCGTTGACGAGAAGATAATTCATTTCCGGCAAGTCGAGCGCGCCGGGCAACCAACGCCAACCGTCAATGGAATCGCCCAATCCATGCAGGACGACAAAGAGGCGGCGCGAATTTTTATCGGCAGCGGGAATGAATTCGCCGTGGAGCATGATGGCTTCGCCGTGATTTTAACGGTTGGACGGAAACCGCGAGCGCATGACGTAGATGAGCGCCTTGACGGTGAGTTCGATGAACAAAAATGGTTTGCCGATGAAATCGTTGCCGCCGGCCATGGTGGAGTTGGTGCGGCTGTCGAAGTCGTTCATGCTGGTGACGAAAACAACGGGAGTTTTTTTCAAATGCGGCATGGCACGGAGCTTGGCGCAGAGTTCGAAGCCGGTCATGCCGGGCATATCCACATCGAGAAAAATCAGGTCGTAGTCGTTTTCAGCGAGCAATTGCAGGGCTTGTTCCGGGTCTTCGACGTTGACGGATTTAAGCTTGGCTTTTTCGAGGGCGTAAACAATGGCGCGGCGCGAGATGACTTCATCGTCCACGACGAGGATTTTTGAGGCGGGAATTTCCTGACTTTCCGGCAACGTGCCGCGCTCAAACAGGAAGCCCAGAAAATCCACGGCGGAGGCGACGGTGCGGATGGTTGAGGCGTTGATGTTTTTCGGCTTCTCGTAAATTTCTTTGAGCAGCGCCTCGAACGCGCCGGACATATGGGCGATCTGCACCAGCCCGGCGAGGGCGGCGTTGCCGCTCAACGCATGGACGCGGCGATACAAATCATAGACGCTCCGCAGCCGGTTCACTTCATTTTCCGACTTGATGAGTCCCTGCAAACCGATTCGCATCGCGTAGAGCGCGGACGGCAGGCTCTCGATGAAAGTCTTGCGGAGGTCGGCTTGAAATTCAGCGTCGTTTTCGGAACTCAAGCTGGCCGTTTTGCCGATGGATGGATCGGTGGGCGCAGGCGCGGCCTGCGGAATCGCGCCGCTGTCGCCGATGGTGTGGCGGACGACATCAATGAAATCTTTCGGCGAACAACTGGACTTGGAAAGACATTTGTTGGCGCCCGCGCGCCACGCGTCCTGAATGAGATTCGTCAGGTAGGTATTGGAGAAAACGATGATCGGCGTTTTTACAAAATCCGTTTCCTTGCGGATTTCCTTGATGACTTCGACGCCGGAAATCGTCGGCAGCATCAGGTCGAGAATGATGAGATCCGGCTGAAAAACGCGCATGACCTTCAAGCCGGTCTCGCCATCAAAGGCAACTTCCGCCTTGTAACCTTCGACCGCCAGCTTGTTGCGATACACGTTGGCGACAATCTGGTCGTCTTCGATAATCAGAATTTTTTTCATGCGGGATTGAGGTTGAGATTGGCGATGACCCGCTCGAATTCCGGCATCGCCTTCAAAAATTCGCGGATGCGTTCAAATTCAGCGGCGGCATTTTCGCAAATCGGCTCCACGCCCGTCAATGTTCCCGACGCGCCGAGCTTTTCCAACTGGCGCAAAATCGGCACGAGATGCGTCATGCCCAGCGTCGCGCTCGCGCCCGCACAACTGTGCGCCACGCGGCGGACGGCATCGGCCTTGCCATCGCGAATCGCCTCGCGCAACTGGACAAATTGTTTTTGCGTCTGGTTGAAATACATCTCCACCAGCTCGCGCAAGTTATCAAGGTTGCCGTCGGTCAAATCATTCATCCGCACCATGTCCACCGGCGCATCCGCCGCCGCATCGGGCTTGGCCACCGCGCGCGGCGCACCAGAATCCATCGCGATTTTTCCGCCCCATTTTTCAATCATATCGCGCACATCTTTCGGACGAACCGGCTTCGCCAAATAATCATCCATGCCGGCGGCAATACACTTCTCGCGGTCGCCCGCCATCGCGTGCGCCGTCATCGCGCATATAATAATACGCGACTGGAAATTAATCTGTTCACCGCTCATCTGCCGTTTGCGAATGTGCCGCGTCGCTTCCAACCCGTCCAGTTCCGGCATCATCACGTCCATGAAAACCAGATCGAACGGCTCGTGCTCGATGGCCGACAGCGCTTCGCGGCCGTTGCCCGCGACTTCCGGCTGATAACCAAGTTGCTGTAAAATTCGCACCGCCACTTTTTGATTGATGGCGTTGTCATCCACCACCAGCACGCGCAACGGCAGCCGCACCGCCAGCGACTCCTCGGTTTTGGCCGGCTCCGTCTGTCCTGTGGGAATGCGCGGACTCAACAATGCCCGTTCCAGCACCGTGCACAATTGCGCGGGCTTGACCGGCTTGTTGACCGTGTGCGCGAACATCACCCGCGCGTCGCGCGTGTCGCCGTTCGCCCCGCCCACCGTCGTCAACAACACCACCGGCATCATCGTTGCGCCCGGAAATTTTTGCATCTCCGCCGCCACCGTCGCCCCGTCAATTCCCGGCAACGCGGCATCCACCAGCGCGAGATCGAACGTCATGCCATTGCGAAACAAACCCATCGCCTGCGCGGAATCTGCCACCGCCTGCGGCTGCATGCCCCAGCGACGGCATTGTTCAAACAACAAATTCCGAATCGTCGCGTTGTCCTCTAAAATTAAAATTTTCAGTTCCGCCAATTGTAATTGGCGTTTTGCGTGCGGCGGCGGCGCGGCATCGGCGGACGCCGACAAATTGATGGTAAAATGAAACGTCGAACCTTCGCCCGGCATACTCTCCGCCCACATCCGACCGCCCATCAACTCCACCAACTTCCGGCTGATGACGAGACCCAAACCAGTGCCGCCGTATTTGCGCGCCGTCGAAACATCCGCCTGTGAAAATGGCCGGAACAAACGCGCCAGCCGGTCCGGCGGAATGCCGATGCCCGTGTCGCGCACGGAAAAATGCAAACGCAATGCCGACGGATTTTCCGTTTCGCTTGCCGAAGGTAAAAGTTTTTCCACGCTGACCACCACACTGCCGCGTTCGGTAAATTTCAGTGCGTTACCAATCAGATTCACCAGCACCTGCCGCAACCGTTGCGCGTCGCCCTCGACCTGCGCGGGAATCACATCCATCGCTTCGTAGGCGAGGTCGAGTTTTTTTTCGTTCGCGCGCGGCGACAGCAAATCGAGCGATTCTTCCAGGCAGCCGCGCAAATCAAACGCGCGCCGCTCCAATTCCATTTTGCCCGCCTCAATTTTTGAAAAGTCTAAAATGTCGTTGATGATGCTTAACAACGATTCGCTGCTGTTGTAAATCGTATCCAGATAACCGCGCTGATCGGGCGTCAATGATGTTTCCATCAGCAAACCCGTCATCGCCACCACGCCATTCATCGGCGTGCGGATTTCGTGGCTCATCGTCGCGAGAAATTCCGACTTCGCGCGCGAGTTCGCCTCGGCGACCCGGCACGCGTCCGCCGATTCCTGCGCGCGTTTCGTCAATTCTTCCAACCGCTGCTTGATGTGCAACGCGCCCGCAAGCCGCGCCCGCAACAGACCATTTTCAAACGGCGTCGGGATGTATTCATTTAAGCCGAGGTCAAACGCGCGCAACGTCGCCGACGTTTCGCCGGCCACGCCGAACGCGATGGAGAAAATCGGCAACTGCGGCGGATTGTGCTTCAATTGCCGGAGCAAATTCAGGCTGTCGGTCTCGGTGCTTTTCAGATCCAGAAAAATAAAATCCGGCGGATGCGTCTGTGCATATTTCAATGCGTCCGCGTAATTGGGAACCGAGCCGAGCGTGCCGCCGTCCAGCCGCACGACGAGCAATAACGTCTCGGCGAGTTTGTGATCAGAGCCGAGCAACAGCGCGTGGTATTTATTTGGATTCATTCTGACGATTAAACCGTTTTGCAATTAGAACCCGACGGATTTAACAGATTTTCCCAACCCCAGCCAGCCGAATTTTTATTTTCGGCGGAAAGAATTATTGCTGGCCTGCGCCGTCGGCGATAAACTCGCGCCATGTTGCAAACTGTCTCCGAGTCGCGCGGCGTTGGCGAGAAGCAACGAACCGCCTACCGCTTCATGTTGCGGGCGCGGCTGTTGGACGACAAATTTGCCGCGCTCTATCGCGCCGGCAAAATCCACGGCGGCGTTTTTCTTGGTCGCGGTCAGGAAGCCTTGAGCGCGGCCATCGGCGTTCACCTCAATAAAACCGATGTCTTTGCGCCGCTCATCCGCGACGCCGCCGGTCGCCTCGCATTTGGCGAACCCATCATTGATGCCGTGCGAACTTATCTCGGCTCCGCGCTCGGCCCGATGCGCGGGCGCGATGGCAACGTCCATCGCGGTCGTCCGCAGGAAGGTTATCTGCCGATGATCAGCCATCTCGGCGCAATGGTTTCCGTCGTGAACGGAGTTTTGTTTGCGCGCCGCATGAAAGGAATTACCGGCATCGTCGGCGTCGCGTGCCTCGGCGAAGGCGCAACTTCCACCGGCGCGTTTCACGAATCGCTCAATCAAGCCGCCGTTGAAAAACTACCGCTCGTCCTCGTCGTCGCCAACAATCAATTCGCCTATTCCACGCCGACCAGCAGCCAGTTCGCCTGCTCTGATTTGGCGAACAAAGCCATCGGTTATGGTGTCGAATCACATTCCGTGGACGGCACGGATTTTTCCGCGTGCATGGAAACCGTTGGCGCAGCCATCGCCCGCGCGCGTGCCGGATATGGCCCGCAACTTGTCATTGCCACTTTGCTCCGCCTTTGCGGCCACGGCGAACATGACGACGCCAGCTACATTGCGCCTGAACAAAAAAATTCCAAACTCGGCCGCGACTGCTTGAAAGTCGCCGAGGACTTTTTACTAAAAAAAGAATTTGCCGACGCCGCGCAACTCGCCGTCTGGCGCAGCGAAGCCATCCGCGAAATTGACGAAGCCGTCGCGCAGGCGCAACGCGAACCCGCGCCCGATCCGTATGAAGAAAAATGGAGCGCGCTATCCTCCGAACATTTGAACGAACTGCGTGAAGAGACTTAACAAAATTACAGCCGTAATTGTGAAGCCTGAAATAAAGCGGTTCTTTGTTTCATCATTTATCATTCATCATTCATCATTTCCCCTGTGAGCATTACCTATCTCGAAGCCATCCGCGAAGCGCAAGCCCACGCGCTGCGCGATGATCCGCGCGTGTTTATTTACGGGCAGGATGTCGGCGCGTTCGGCGGCGCGTTCAAAGCCACGAAAAATTTGCAGAAGGAGTTTCCCGGTCGCGTTCTCGACGCGCCCATCAGCGAAGACGCCATGATTGGTCTCGCTGTCGGCACGGCCATCGAAGGCATGAGGCCGATCATCGAAATGCAGTTTGCGGATTTTTCCACCGTTGCGTTCAATCAAATCGTCAACCAAGCCTCGACTTTATTTTGGCGCACAAACGTCCCCTGCCCCATCACCGTGCGTTTGCCGTTCGGCGGCACGTCCGGCAGCGGACCCTTTCACAGCCAATGTTTAGAGGCGATTTACGCGCATTATCCCGGTCTCGTCGTGCTGACACCGGCGACGGTGGAAGACGCTTATTCCATGCTGCTGTCCGCCGTGGCGATTGATGATCCGGTGATTTTCTGCGAACACAAATTTCTTTATTACCATCTCAAGGCCGAAAAATTGCCGAGCGAAGCGCTGCCCATCGGCAAGGCGCGCATCGCCCGCGAAGGTCGCGATCTCACCATCGTCACTTACAGCGCGATGGTTCACGAAGCGCTCGCCGCCGCCGACGAACTCGCGACCGAAGGCTGGCAGGTTGAAGTCGTGGATTTGCGTTCCATCAAACCGCTCGACACCGACACCGTCGTCGCCAGCGTCGCGCGCACCGGACGTTTGCTTTGCGTCGGCGAAGCGTGGCCGTGGGGCGGCGTGACGGCGGAAGTCATCGCGCGCGTGACCGCTGAAGGTTACGGATTGCTTGACGCGCCGCCGCAACGTCTCAACGCCAAAGACACGCCCGTGCCGTATCATCCAAACTTGTGGGCCGCGCATCGTCCGACCGCGCGCAGCGTGGCCGCTGCCGCCAGAAAACTTATCCGCTATTAATTTTATGCCGCAGATTCCCATCATCATGCCGCAACTCGGCGAATCCATCGCCGAGGCCGCCATCATTAATTTTCTCGTGAAGCCCGGCGACCAAGTCGAGGGCGGACAGGATTTAATCGAAGTTGAAACGAACAAAGCCACCATGACCGTCACCGCGCCCTGCGGCGGACGGATTGAAAGTTTTTGCGCGCAACTTAATGAAAGTTACGCCGTCGGTGACGTGCTGGGAATAATTGAAGCCACCAAGGAAGAAGTCGCGCGCTTCGGCCTCGACATTCCCGCGCCAACAAAAAGTTGCGACACGGACACCGAAATCATTTCTAAAAAATCGCGCAACGCCACCGGCTCACGCGTCGAGCCGACCATTCGCGGATTGCCCGTGCCCGCCAACGCCACCGGCGCGAGCTATATGTCGCCGCGTCTCAAAGCGCGGATGCACGAACTCGGTTTGAGCGCCGCCGATCTCGCGGGCATCGCCGGCAGCGGCGCGGCGGGACGCGTGACGGTCGAGGATTTTGAAAAATTCATGGCGCACCTCGACAAACAAAAGTTGAGCAAAGCTTCGTCCATGCGCGTGGCCGTCGCCGACGCGATGCGCCGCAGTTGGACGCGTCCGATTGCCACCGTCGGCCTGCCCGTGCAACTGGATTCCGTTCTCGCACATCGTAAATCCTGCGAACCCAAACCCGGCCCCGCGCTTTACGCCTTGCGCGCACTCGCGCTTGCGCTCGCGGAAAACAGCGCCGTCGCCGGACGATTGGTCGGCAGCAACATTGTTCATCCGAACGCCATTGACGTTGGTTTTGCCGTGGAAGCGGAAGACGGCGTGCTCGTGCCCGTGTTGCGTGGCGCGGACAAAAAACCGTTGAAAGAATTGACCGCGCGCTACAACGAACTCGTTGAACTCGCGCGCCAAAGAAAATTGCCCGCCGACGCCACTGGCGGTTCCGTCGCCACCGTCACCAACTTCGGCACGTTCGGCTTGATCTGGGCGACGCCGATTCCGCTGCCCGAACAAACCCTCGTGCTCGGCCTCGGCGCCGGACGCAAAACGCCACATTGGGACGAAGCAAAAGGCCAGTTCGTGCCGGTCACGGAAGCGTATCTCACTTTGAGTTTTGACCATCGCGTGCTCGACGGCGGCGCGGCGGGACGATTGCTTTCGCGCATCGGCGATTTGATGAAGCAGCCGGAAAAACTGTAATTTCAAAAAACAAAAAAACTTCCGCCGCGATTTTTCCGCAGCGGAAGTTTTTGTTTTTCCGTCCAAAAATAATTAAACGATCTTCACGAGTTCCGCCGTTTCGTAACGAACTTTGGCAAGACTCGCATACTTGTCATTCGCCGAACGATAACCCAACGCCAGCGCAACCACGGTTTTGTAACCGCTGCCTTCGAGCCCAAGAATCTTGTCATACTCCGGCGGATTGATGCCTTCCATCGGACACGCATCCACGCCGAGGACGGCGGCGCACGTCATCAGATTTCCCAGCGCGATGTAAACCTGCCGCGCCGCCCATTCGTGCGCGGTTTTTCCGCGCGGCCCGTTCACAACGTCGCCGAGCATCATGCCGCGATATGCGTCGAGCGATCCGGCGGGCAGCTTGCGAAGTTCCACTGTGCGCGAAATCAGTTTGTCCACGTCCGCCTCCGTCATTTCCGTCTGCGCCGTGAATACGACAAAATGCGAGCAATCCACGACCTGTTTTTGTCCCCACGAATTTGGCAGCAGCGCCGCGCGTTTCGCCGCGTCCTGCACGATCAGAAATTGATACGGCTGCAAACCGTAACTCGTCGGCGTCAGCACGAGCGATTTTTCCAGCGCGCTCCAAACGTCGGCGGGAATTTTTTTGGTCGCATCAAAAACCTTGGTGGCGTAACGCCATTCCAGTGATTTCAAAAGCTGCTGCGGATTTAGATTGCTCATAATTTTTATAAAAAACTGTCCGCGCACAATTACACACGCCGGCGGAAATGCAAATTTTTCTTCGCTCCGGAAAAATTTGTTGCAGAATTAAGTCATGCCACAATTGCACATCCGTCGCGCCACCGTGGACGACCTGCCCGCGCTCAAAGCGCTCTGGCTCGCCGCGCAATTCCCGGCGGACACACTCAAAGATCGCGTCACAGAATTTCAAGTCGTCGAGGCGGACGGAAAATTCGCCGGTGCGATTGGCGTGCAAATCGTCCGCCAGCACGCGCGGCTGCACAGCGAAGATTACGTGGACTTTTCCGTGGCCGACGCCGCGCGCGAATTATTTTGGGAACGCATCCAAAAACTTGCCGCCAATCATGGCGTCTTTCGCGTCTGGATGAATGAAGCCTCGCCGTTCTGGACGCGGTGGGGTTTTCAACCGGCGAACGCGGAAATTATCGCGCGCCTGCCCGACGAATGGAAAAATCTTGAAGGCAACCTCGGCGCGCCGAAGCGAAGCGAAGGCGGCTGGCTCACGTTGGAATTAAAAAACGAAGATGCCATCAACGCGATTTTGAAAAATCAGCTTGGCGATTTCATGGCTTCCGAGAAAAACCACACCACGCAGATCGCCGAAAACGCCCGTAAATTCAAGCTATTCATCACTCTCGCCAGCTTTGGAATTTTCTTCATCTGCCTCGCCGTCGTGGCTTGGATGGTTTTGAGGCGATCCGCCGTCGGACACTAATCAGCAAGCCGCCACCGGCGCGCTGAACTCGTCCGCGTGATACGAACTCCGCACCAGCGGCCCGCTCGCGACGTGGATAAAACCCATTTCTTCCGCGCGCACTTTGTATTCCGCAAATTTTGTCGGCGGCACAAATTCCACCATCGCCAGATGTTTCAACGTCGGTTGCAGATACTGGCCGAGCGTGAGAATGTCGCAGCCCGCCGCGCGCAAATCGCGCATCGCTTCCAAAACTTCTTCCTCGCGTTCGCCCAGACCGAGCATGATGCCGGATTTCGTGTGAATCGTCTGGGCGCGTTTGGTCTTCACTTTTTTCAACACGCTCAACGAACGATCATACGTCGCGCGATGCCGCACGCCCGGCGTCAGGCGGCGAACCGTTTCGAGATTGTGATTAAAAATTTGCGGATTCGCCGCAAGCACGAGTTCGATGGAATCGTCGCTGTCTTGAAAATCGGGAACCAACACTTCGATGACAATTCCCGGATTCAACTCGCGCACTTTTTCAATCGTCTGGCGAAAATGTTCCGCGCCGCCATCCGCCACGTCGTCGCGGGCGACGGCGGTGATGACGACGTGCTTCAATTTCATCCGGCGCGTCGCCTCGGCCACGCGGAGCGGCTCATCGGCTTCCAGCGGCAAAGGTTTGGCGGTGGCGACGGCGCAAAAACCGCACGCGCGCGTGCAGCGGTCGCCCGCGATCATGAACGTCGCGGTGCCTTTGCTCCAGCATTCCCAATGGTTCGGGCACTTGGCGCTTTCGCAAACCGTGTGCAGCTTGAGTTCGCCGAGCAGGTTGCGCGTCTGCGAAAATGTGTCGGACGTGGGCAGCTTGATCCGCAGCCATTCCGGCAAACGCGGGCGAGTTTTCAATTCAGTCGTCGTCACAAATTTATTTTAACCACAGATGGACACAGATGGACACAGATAAAACAAAAGCGTCCGCAGATTTCACAGATTAACGCAGATTTATTTTAAGGAGCTTAATCTGCGAAAATTGGCGAAATCGGTGGACAAAACCTTTTCCCATCTGTGTTTATCTGTGTCCATCTGTGGTTGAAATCTTCTCCCAAAACTTCGCCAGTTCTTCCGGGCCGAAGTCGGCGAGGATTTCGCCGTCCACATCAATCACCGGCGCGAGCGTCTGGCCAGAAAGCTCGACCATCTCGGTCATGGCCTCGCGGTCGGCAATCACGTCAAGCGTCTCATATTTAATGCCGCGCTCGTCGAGCCAGCGCTGCGCCTTGTGACACCAGCCGCAATACGGTTTGATGAATAAACGGATTTTCATTGGATCAATAAACTTCCTCGTGTGTGCCAATGTTAATGAGTAGCAAAGTTTCCACGCCAGTCTTGGGATGCCTTTGCTTGGCGAAAACTATCCGGCAATCGTAAGCCACCGAGCAGGCATAAAGTCCGGCAAGCTGTCCGCTCAAGCGATGCGTTTTCAAACGCGGGTCGGCAAGGTTTTCTGTCATGCGTTGAAGCACGGTTTCAATCTGCGATTGGAGCGCAGGATTTTTAGAGGTCAGACGGCGGAAAGCGCGCTCGAATCGCGGCGTGAGGACAAGTTCGTGCATTCTCACTTGGCCGCGCGCAGACGGGCGATGATGCTGTCAGCGGAAGCGGATTTGAGTTTGCCGGTGCGAAAAGATTTCGTGGCGGCGACTGCTTCAGCGGCAGTTTCATTGCGCCAATTTTCGATGCGGCGACGGTGCAATAATTCTTCCAGCATCGCCTGTTCGTCGGCTGGCAAAGATTCAGCACTCGCCAGCACCCGGTCAAAAGTTAAAGTCGCCATGTGAGGAATCTAATCGGAAGTGCCGCAGCGGGCAAGTTGTGAAAGTCGAGCCAGTGCTGTGCCTTGTGACACCAACCGCAATACGGCTTGATGAAAAGGCGGATTTTCATTCAACTTTTTTGGCAATGACAAAACCTTCAAAACCAATTACTGATTCGATAGACCAAGATTTATACCCTTCGCCTTCCAGCTTGGTTTTGTAAGCGGATAAATCCTTGTTCAAAAATTTTAGACCGCCGTGTTGATGAGACCATTCTAACAAACTATCCCCAACTTTTTCCAGAAGTTCTATCACTGGAATTTCATCAATCTCCGTGATTATCGTGCCGCCAGTATGAATGAAATGGTATGCAACCACGTCCGTAAATTCAATTTTAGACTCATCTTTTGGGGAATTTGGATAATCACAAACCAAATCCAACGTGATTGTATTTCCAAAATCACTGACCGAATAACTTCTCAAATGGTAATCGTGATAGTTCATTAAATTTATCCGCCAATCTGCTTCTTGTAATCGTCCGGCGAGAGCAGCGCGTCCGCTTCGGCGGCGTTGCTCAATTTGATTTTGTAAAACCAGCCGTCGCTGTCGGGCGCGGTGTTCACGAGCGCGGGATTGTCCACCACGGCGGCATTGACGGCGGTGATCTCGCCGCTGACGGGCGAATAGATGTCGCTCGCGGTCTTGACGGATTCCACCACGGCGCAGGCTTCGCCGGCCTTGACCTGACGGCCGACGGCGGGCAGTTCCACAAACACGATGTCGGTCAACTCGGCCTGCGCGTGGTCGGTGATGCCGACGGTGGCGGTGTCGCCGCTAACGCGGAGCCATTCGTGGGATTTGGCGTATTTCAGATCGGAAGGAATGTTGCTCATAAAAATTTCAGCCACAAAAAGACACAAAACGCGCAAAAAGGAAATTACATTTTGCGACTTCTGCGCTTTTTTGCGGCAAAAGTCTGCTATGTTTTTTTGAAAATCGGCTTCTTCACCACGACGGCGGCGAAGCGTTTGCCGCGAATCTCGATTTCAATCTTCGTATCTGGCATCGCAAATTCCGGCGGCACATAACCCATGCCGATGCCGAGATTCAGCGACGGACTTTGCGTGCCGCTGACGACTTCGCCCACGCTCGCGCCATTCGCCCAAATCGGATAATGCGGGCGCGGCGGTGCGGATTTGTCCGTCATCTTGAACGCGACGAGTTTTTTCTTAACGCCGTTCGTTTTTTGTTCAGCAAGAACGGAGCGACCATTAAATTCACCTTTGTCCAACGCGACAAAAAATCCAACACCGGCTTCAATCGGCGTCGTTTCCTCGTCGAGTTCGTGGCCGTAAAGCGGATAGCAAACTTCCGTGCGCAACGTATCGCGCGCGCCAAGTCCGGCAGGCTTCAAACCAAACGGCTGGCCGATGGAAATAAATTTATCCCACAAATGTTGGATGGATTCATCGCCACCGACGATTTCAAATCCGTCTTCGCCGGTGTAACCCGTGCGCGAGACGAAGACGCTGTGGTTCTCAAAATTAAAGCCGGCGATCTGGTTCTTCTTCAGGTCGGTCACGGCGCTGACTTTGAACACGGAACTGGACGCGCCGGGAATGACGGCATTGATGAATTCCTTCACGCGCGGTCCTTGCACGGCGATGGCGGCGTAATTATGCGAAGCGTCGGAGAGATTCAATTCGCCGGAAAATTTCGCGGCCTGCGCTTGCAACCACGCGACATCGGGTTCGATACGCGAGGCGTTGATGATGAGGAAATAAATACCGACGGAAAGTTTGTAGGCGTAAAGATCGTCAATGACTGTGCCGTGTTCGTTGCACATCAAGGTGTATTGACCATCGCCGGTCACGAGCTTGCGAATGTCATTCGTGAGGACGGAATTCAAAAAACTTTCCGCGCCCGAACCGCTGACAGTGACTTCGCCCATGTGCGAAATGTCGAAAATCCCGGCGGCATTGCGGACGGCCAAGTGTTCGTCGGTGATGCTGGTGTATTGAACGGGCATTTCCCAGCCGCCAAAATCAATGAGCTTCGCGCCCAGCTTTTGGTGCGCGGAAAAAAGTGCGGTGCGTTTTAACATGATTTATTTAACCACGGATTAACACGGATGGACACGGATAAAACAAAAAAGCGAACTGCCAAAAAATTTCAATCCGTGTTTATCTGTGTCCATCCGTGGTTGATTTCAGCCCCACTTCTCCGTCTTCATCTGCTCTTTCGGCAGACCGAGATCGTGGACGACCAGATGCTCGGCGAAATCCACGAGCGCGTTCGGGCCGCAGGCGTAGAAAACGGTGTTCGGCAAATCGGCGGCGACTTCCTTGATCCATTCCGGCGTGACGCGACCGATGCGGCCAGTCCAATTGTCTTCTGGCGTCGCGCGCGTGCAGGTGACGAGAAATTTGAAATTCGGATTTTTCTTTTCCAGTTCGCGAAATTCCGTGTTGAAAATGATGTCCTTCGGCTGACGCACGGAATAAAGCACGGTAATTTTCGTTTCCAATTTTCGGCGCGTGGCTTCGCGCGCGAAGGCACGAAACGGCGTCACGCCCGAACCGCCGGCGATGCAGACGAGATGTTTGTTCGGTTCGTAAACTGGCAGAAATTTTCCGACGGGCGGGATGACGAAAATTTTATCGCCCGCCTTTGCCCAATCCACCATGCGCGTGCCCATCTTGCCGTCGCGCTTGATGGTCACCTCGTAAAAGCCGCGATCCAGCGCGCAGGACGAGAGCGAATAGGCGCGCTTGTAATTCGTCGTGTCCGGCCAATACAGCGTGATGAACTGGCCGGTCTTGAATTCGGGATTGTGCCCGTCCGGCCACTTGAGCTTGAGCGTCTTGGTGTCCGGCAATTCCATCGTCGCGGATTCGACGAGCATTTCGAGAATTTCTTTGGCCATAAAATTTTTAACGTGCGTGAAAAGCTATTGAATTTTCAGGACGCCAGCAAGTTTTGTCGCGCGCAGGCGGCTAAACAAATCAGCCTGTAATTAAATGCGAATAAAGATTGCCATCTTTATTTCGTCATGCGCTAATCGGCGTGTCTTGGTCTTCAAAGAAATTAAAAACTAAAAACCCTATGAAAAATCAGGCAATTAAACCGAAAATAATTAGCACACTTCTAGCAACACTCACTGCCGCATGGTTGATTGAGCCATCTGGCGCGCAGGCGGACACCTTGTTCGTGTCGAGCTTGGGCAGCGGCAGCATTTACACGTTTGACACCGGGGTTGGTGCCGGGAGCCAGAGCACCTTTGACAGCGGCTTGAGCAATCCTTGGGGACTGGTTTTTGACAGCAGCGGCAATCTGTTCGCAGCGGGCTATGGCAATGGCAGTATTTACAAGTTCAGCAATACAGGAACTCTGTCGTCCACGCCCACCACTTTCGCCAGCGGCTTGAGCAGTCCCACCGCCATCGCCTTTGACAGCAGCGGCAATCTGTATGAGACGGACTATGGCAGCGGCCATATTTACAAGTTCACCGCAGGCGGAAGCCAG
>DATCFH010000192.1:0-18879 GCA_036509625.1 Verrucomicrobiia bacterium | reverse complement strand
AGTCGACTTTGCCGAACCGCAGGTGGAATTTTCACCCAAGGCACCCGTGGAAATTCAGGAAAGACGCAAGCCAGATAATAGGCAAAATTAAAAATGGGTGATTGGGGCGTATTGTCCTGAACCTTCGGAGCCATAAATCCGCCGTTGACTAGTCGGTTCTTGGTGGGTCTTCGATCAGCAATGTTCCACACGGGCAATTTGTAGCGGCGAAGCCAAGCTACTTTTTCCAGCAATGGTTCGAAGCACCGGGTATATTCATAATTGAGCATCGCCACTAGCTGCCAATCCGGCACTGAATCCAAATACGCTTTCATATTCCACTCAATTGGGGAAAGGATGCGGGCGGTTTCTAGTTTATTTATCTTAGCATTCATATCGTAATGTGTTGAATCGCCATTTGCGCGGGCTAGCGGTAAACTTTAGTGCCGCCTCGGTATGGGTAGCTAGGCAAATCCTTTTTCTATGTCCTCATCTTTCGGTAACAAAAGCGCGTAATGTTTTTGGGTCACCTCGACGCCGTCGCCCAGCCATTTGGCGATTTTATAGATGGAGACGCCGCGGGAGGCCAGCAAACTCGCGAACGTGTGCCGCATGACGTGCGGGGTCACCCAAGGACATTTTTGCGCGGCCATATAAGTCTCAAACGGCTTGCGGAAATCATACCGATACCGGCCTTTGCCCGGCTGCTTGGCGGGTGCGATGATGAAGGGGGCAGGGAGCCCGTTCGGCCCGCAGAGGTCCTTGCGTAAAAATTCCAGAAACGCCCGCGTCAACGGGATCGTGCGGTCCTCCTTGTCCTTGGGCTTCCAGTCGCCACTTTGTGTGACATGCAGCAGACCATCATTCAGATTTAACCACTCCGGGCGTGCCATGATAATTTCCTCTTTGCGCAGACCGCCATGAAAACCGCAATATAGCACGAACCGCAGTTCGCGGTCTGGGCATTCATCGAGCAAACGCTGGGTCAGCGCGGGATCGCAAAAATCTCGGCGGACGCTGGAATTGAGTTCGGCGGTCTTCACACCGATGACGGGATTGTCCCGCACTTTCTTTTCCGAAACGAGGTGATTGAAAAAGCCGCGCACCATCAGGAGATAGCTGTGCGCGGTGCTTTCGGTCAGCGGTTCAGACTTACGCTGCTTGAGCCATTTATACCATTTTTCGAGCCGCTCGGTGGTGATGGCGCGGACGTCGGTGGCGCCCATTTGATCGGCCCATCGGTTGAGGACGACCGTCCGATTGGCCACGCTGTTGCGGGTGAACTTCCCTTCGGCGAATTGATGCTGAACGTAGTCTTTGATTTCCAGCTTGAGATGGTTGATGTCGGCCAGTTCGGGGTTGGCGCGGATTTCCATGGCTTTGGCGATGGCGGTGGCCTCGATGTCGGTATCGAGGCTGAGGCGGTGCTGGCGACCATCGAGCGAATAGCGATACCAAAAAATCTTGCCACGTAAATAAACACCCGCTAGTCTTTTGTTTCCTGATGAACGAGTTTTCACAAAAAATTGTGCTAAAAGATTGTGCTAAGTCAGCGAACTTAAGCACACTTTACTGTGCTTTAGCAGTTAGCACAATGTTTTTAAGAATTGCTCTAAGTTCATCATTTTAGGCCGGTTGCGCGGTTAGCTCAGTGGTAGAGCATTACCTTGACACGGTAGGGGTCGGAGGTTCGAAACCTCCACCGCGCACCATCTTCATTTTGGATTGCAAAATTCATTTTTTCGCGGTGGTAGCCTGTCATTTCTTCCGCTAATTTCTTCCGCATGAACCTCAAGTTTTCCGTCGGCGCAATGGGACTGTTTATTTTTGCCATCACCGCAACGGCGCAGACCAATCTTTTTGTCGCCACCGATGGCAGCGCAAAATTCAAATCCGTGCAGGACGCCATCATGGCCGTGCCGTCCGGCAGCCGCGAAAATCCCGTCGTCATCCATATCGCGCCCGGCGTTTACAAAGAACTCATTTATATCCAGCGCGAAAAAAGATTCTTCAAACTCGTCGGCGAAAATCCGACCAACACCATTCTCTCCTTCAATCTTTACGGCAACATGACGAATGCGTCGGGCAACGCCATCGGCACATTCAAGACGCCTTCGACCACGATTGATGCGGATGATTTCACGGCGGAAAACCTTACGTTTGAAAATTCTGCCGGACCAGTCGGCCAAGCCTTGGCGATTCGCGTGGATGGCGACCGCGCCACTTTTCGCAACTGCCGTTTCCTCGGCTGGCAGGACACGATTCTGCTGAACCGTGGCCGACAGTATTTTGAAAATTGCTACATCTGCGGCCACGTTGATTTTATTTTCGGCGCCGCGACCGCGTGGTTTGAACACTGCGAAATTCACGCATTGCGCGGCGGCTATTTGACCGCCGCCTCGACGCCGGTGGATCAACCGTTTGGTTTTGTTTTTTCAAATTGCAAAATCACCGGTGAGCCGGGCGCAAAAACTTTGCTGGGTCGTCCGTGGCGCATTTACGCGAGCACGATTTATTTGAACTGCGAAATGTCTGATGTCGTTCAGCCCAAAGGTTGGTTCGATTGGGGCAAGCCGGAGGCGCACACGACCGCACGTTATGCCGAATTTAACAGCACTGGCGCGGGCGCGAATCCGACGAACCGGCCTGATTGGACGAAGCAGTTGAAAAAATCCGGGGCCGAAAAAATCACCGTGGAAAAAGTTCTCGGCGGCGCGGATAATTGGGATCCAAAATTCAATTCCGCTTTCGTCGCCAACCGTTTTGACATCGAATACGGCGACGCGGACGGCGAAAAATTATTGCTCGACGCGCACGTTCCGGCGGGCGACGGAAAATTTCCAGTCGTGCTTATCGTCCACGGCGGCGGCTGGATGACCGGCGATCGCGAGAAGGACATCGTGCCGGTCTTCGCGCCGTTCGCGACCAACTTTACTTGGTTCACGATTTCCTATCGCCTCGCGCCGACGAACCGCTGGCCGGCGTGTTTTGAAGATGTGCAGACGGCGATTCGCTGGGTCAAAATTCACGCGGCGGAATTCAAGGGCGATACAAATCGCATTGCCCTGCTTGGTTATTCTGCGGGCGGACAACTTGTGACGCTCGCCGGAACGCACGCGACTGCGGACACAAAAGTTCAAGCCATCGCCGCCTTTGCGCCGCCGACGGATTTGGTGGCCGACAGCGAACGGCGCGGCGGCTTGAGCATCTCGATGCGAAATTTATTCGGCTACGAATCCAGCAATATCACCGACAGCGTGCGCGTCGTGCTGAAAGAAAATTCACCGCTCACTTACGTCCAGCCGGGCTTGCCGCCGTTTCTCATTATTCAAGGTAGCGCGGATAAAACCGTTCCCGTCGGCCAATCGCAGGCGTTCGCGGAAAAACTAAAAGCCGCCGATGTGGACTGTGAAATGATTGTGATCCCCGAAGGCACGCACCGGATTGCGGAATGGACAAAATTTGATCCGTCATGGCAGGGCAAATTAATTGCATGGCTCAATGAAAAACTGGCGGTAAAATAAAATACCGCAGTCGCGGCAGATTATTTCTTTAATTGTTCCAGCGAGCAATTCACCAGCTTCACATCCGCATCAATAATCACGTCCGGCTTTTTGATTTGCTTGAAGCTGGAATTATAAATCCGCACATCCGTAATGCTGGCGGCGGGAAACCCCCTCACGTTCAGCACGCGCGGCGTCTGCGCGACCTTGATATTTTCCATCACAACATTGCGCGCGACCGGCTTGAAGTCGCCCTTCGCGCCTTCTTCGTAAAGAAAATCAATCTGCAAAACCGAATCTTTCACCAGTCCGACGTTCGCGTTCCGCATGAAAATATTTTGCAAAACGCCGCCGCGCATCGCGTTCGATTTCAGGCGCAGCGCGCAGACCAGATTCGGGCTGCTCATCTCGCAGTTCTCGACAAATACATTGCTGCAACTGCCGGAAATCTCGCTGCCAATCGTCACACCGCCATGGCCGTCGCGCATCGTGCAGTTGCGTATGATTAGGTTTTCGGACGGCACATTGACGCGTCGGCCATCGGCATTGCGGCCGGATTTAATCGCGATGCAATCATCGCCCGTATCAAAAATACATTTTTCAATCAGCACATCGCGGCAGCTTTCGGGATCGCAGCCGTCGTTGTTCGCGCCGTGCGAAAAAATGTCCACGCCGCGCACGGTGACGTTCGTGCAGAGCAGCGGATGCAGTTCCCACATCGGTGAGCGGCGGATTTTTACGCCTGCGATCAAAATATTTTTGCAGCGATTAAACTCAATGAAATCAGGGCGTAAATGATTGCTCACGCCGAATTGCCGCTGTTCCACCGGCACATTGTCCTCGGCCATTTTCGTCAGTTCTTTGCGCGATGAACTATTTTTCCACGCGAGCCAGTTTGATTCATCGGCTTGTCCGTCCAAAGTTCCTGTGCCGGTCACTGCGATGTTGGATTGGCCGAGCGCGTAAATCAGCGGCGACAAATTGTAAAGTTCCGTGCCTTCAAACCGCGTAAAGACGACCGGCAAATATGCGTTCGGATCGGTGCTGAATTTCAAAATGGAATTGGTCGCGGCGAGGTGCAAATCCACATTGCTTTTCAAATGGATTGCGCTGGTCAAAAATTCTCCGGCGGGAATAATAACCTGACCGCCACCGGCTTCGGCGCAGGCGTCAATCGCCTTGGCAATGGCGGCGGTGCAATCCGTTTTGCCATCCGCCACGGCTCCAAACTTTGTGATGTCGAAATCGCGCGCGGGAAAGGTCGGCGCGACGATGCGCGCGAGAATTTGGGGAACCTGCGCCCATTCTGCCGTCCCGGCGTGCAGCGACAAGGTGAAGAGCGATAGGAGCAGCGCGGCGGTTTTCATATTTTTGGGTTTTTATTTCACACCAGGAAACGCCATGTAATTTTTTGCATTGGTGTAACAGATGTTTTTAATCATCGGGCCAACGAGGCTGTCGTCGTCGGGAATCAAGCCGTTTTTGATGTCACGACCAATCAAGTTGCAGAGCGTGCGGCGGAAATATTCGTGGCGCGGATAACTCATGAATGACCGCGAGTCCGTAATCATGCCGATGAAACGCGAGAGCAGACCGAGGCTGGACAGCGCGTTGATCTGCCATTCCATGCCTTCCTTTTGGTCGAGAAACCACCAGCCGGAACCGTATTGAATTTTTCCGGGAATCGTGCCGTCCTGAAAATTTCCGATCATTGTAGCGAACGCATAATTGTCCGCCGGATTCAAATTATAGATGACCGTTTTCGGCAACTGATTGTCGGAATCCAATTTATTCAAATATGCTGCGAGCGTTTGCGCCTGCGGAAAATCGCCAATGGAATCAAAGCCTGTGTCGGGCCCGAGTTGTTTGAGCAAACGGTCGTTGTTGTTGCGCAATGCGCCGAGGTGAAGCTGCTTGGTCCAGCCGCGTTTCGCGTCGAGATGGCCGAAAAAAACCATCATGAACGACGCGAACTGCGAATGTTCCAACGCGGAAACTTCCGCGCCCTTGCGCGCCTTGTCGAAAATTCCGGCAGCAATTTTCTCGCTGCAAAAATCCGCGAAGCAATGGTTCATGCCGTGGTCGGACAAGCGGCAATTCTGCGAATGAAAATACTCATGGCGTTTTTCCAGCGCACTGATGAACGCGCTGAAACTATTTATGTCCACGTTCGCGGCGGACGAAAGTTGCTCAATCCATTTGTTGAAACCGGCGGGTTGATTGACCGTGAGCGCTTTGTCAGGACGAAATGCCGGCAGCATTTTTGTCGGATGACCGGACTTCGCAAACGCCCGATGAAATTCCAAATTGTCCACCGGATCGTCCGTCGTGCAGACGACTTTCACTTTCATCTTTTTCAACAAACCTTGCGTCGTGTAAGCGGGCGTGGCGAGTTTCGCGTTCGCCTGCTTCCAAATTTTCGCCGCCGTCTTTTCGTTCAGCAAATCCGTGATGCCGAAGTAACGCTTCAATTCCAAATGCGTCCAGTGATACAGCGGATTGCGCAGCGTATGCGGAACGGTTTTCGCCCACGCGTTGAATTTTTCTTCCGGCGTGGCGTTGCCGGTGCAGAATTTTTCCGCGACGCCGTTGCTGCGCATCGCGCGCCATTTGTAATGATCACCTTCCAGCCAGATTTCAAACAGGTTTTTGAACTGCCGGTTTTCCGCGATGTCCTTCGGCGAAATATGGCAGTGATAATCAAAAATCGGTTCGTCCGCCGCAAACTTGTGGTAAAGCCGACGCGCGGGCTTGTTGCCCAAAAGAAAATCTTCGTGGATGAAGGCCATAGGTTATGCCTCCAATAATAAGGGTTTCATGTGCCGCTCGAAAAGATTTTCCGTCACGTTTTTGGCGATGATGGCTTCGTGTTTTTTCAGCGCGTTCAAATAGAGGTCGCCTTTTTTGGCGGCAACTTTGAAGCTGACGTGCAGCAACTGGCGGAAGCTCGGATTGTAGCCGGGATTTTTCTGGTCGTGGCGCAGCGCATCGGTGAACTGCTTGGAACTCCAGCCGTTCACGACGGTCGCGCTCGGCAACTTCGCCTTATCAATATCAATGACGCTCGCATACGGCGCGCAAAATTCGTCAACGTGTTCAATCGCGTAGGCGTAAATTTCCTTGGCGATTTCCAAGCCGTCGCCGCCCGCTTCCGCGAGGCCAATCAATTCTTCGAGCCACGTTGTGCCGGCAGTTTTAATGTGGACGCCCGCGCCGAATTTTTTCAACGCCTTCCGCATCGGTTCGTAGATGGAAAACTTGTCGCTGCCGGAATGCACGCTCAACTTGAGCGTCGGCGGTAAACCATATTTCGCGATGGCAAACGCGATGACGGCGAGGTCTTCATTAAATTTCTGCTCAAATTGTTTCACGTCGCCGACGTAATCCACGCCTTTGTTAAAGCGGCCAGTGAACTTCGGCGCGATGGTTTGAATCGGAATTTTCTGGTCGGCAATCGCGGCGAGAATGATGAGTAATTCCGGCGGCGTCTGCGGGCTGTCGGTTTCGTCCATCGAAACTTCCGTGACAAAATTTGCCGCGCCTTTGGCGGCGACGATGTGCGTGTAAATTTTTCCAGCGTCCTGCACGGCGAGCAAAAATTTATTCGCGACGCGCTCGACTTCGGCGCGGGAAATTTCAAACGGACGGTCAATGTGCGGAATGGAAATTTTGCCGACAAGTTCAGGATGACGTTCGACAAACGCTTTTACGTCCGCAGCGGCGGCGGGTTTGCCGATGCTGTCCGCCACGTCAATCGTGAAGAAATCCGACGGCGCGATAAAACGATCCACGGTTTCGAGGCGGATATGGTCGGCGTCAACGTGATAGGATTTTTTCCAGTTGAGCGCCTTCACCGCGGCATCCGCTTCGGCGCGCAAGCTCGACGGCTCGGTGCCGATGAAGGTGTGTTCGCGATTGGATTTGTTCCAGACGGGAATAAATTCCGCGCCGAGTTCCGTGGCGAGCACGCACGCGCGCAATTGCGCTTTGCCCTGATGAGCGAAACGGTCGCCCATGCCAAAGGAGAATTTGCCGAGGGGGAGGTATTGGTTCATAAAATAATTGGTGACGCCAAGGATAGTAAATCTCCCTGCGTTTTCACCATTCGATAATTGCAATTCTACTTGAGAAATCTGCACCGACGAAATCACCAAAACTGGCGAGTGGGTCGGATGTTTGTCTGACTTGCAACGAACCGAGGAATCTCCCGCTGTGGTTACGTCTGCAATTCGTAGTTCAAAAACGACAGGCAATAAATCGCCGCCGTTTCCACGCGCAAGGTAAGCGCGCCGAGCGTGACGGGTTTGGCATCCTCCGCCGCGATGGTCTGCAATTCGGCGAGCGTAAAATCACCTTCCGGCCCAATCCACGCGGCGGCGCTGGCGGGCAAACGTCCGTGCGATTTTTGAAAATCCAAAATCCATTCACGCGGATGTCGGCGTTCCGTTTGTAACGAGCCGATGAGTGACAATTCAATTTTTTCGCCGCGCGCCAAAAATTCCGCGATGGTCTGCGGCGCTTCGACTTTCGGCAACCACGTCGCGCCGCATTGCTTGATGGCTTCGACGGCGACCGTCTGCCATTTCTCGCGTTTCGCCTCCGCGCCGTCGTCATCGAGCTGCGTTACCACGCGTTCCGTGAGCAACGGCACGATGCGATGCGCACCCAGCTCCACGGCTTTTTGGATGATGGACTCGATGATTTTCCCTTTCGGAATCGCGACCAGCAACGTGATGGCGCAGGGCGCGGCGGGTGTGAATTTCTTTTCCTTCACCGCCAGCACGAGGGAATTTTTCGTGGTGCTTTCAACATTGCAAAAAAATTCATTGCCCGCACCGTCGAGAACCGTCACGCGTTCGCCGCGCTGGAGGCGGAGAACGTGCAGGGCGTGGTGCGCTTCGCGTCCGTCCAATCGCAGCAAAGGCTCGCGGCAATTCGCGGGCGGCAGATGGAAGCGGTGCATACTTTTAATTTGTAGGAGCCGACGTGAGGAGGCTCATTGTTTTCTGCAAATGATAATTAAAGACTCGTCACCTCGTCGCCTACCAAATCAGTGGAAAAACTTTTTCGCTTTCTCGAAGAAGCCTTGCGAGAGCGGCATTTCCTTGCCGTCGCAGAGCGCGGCAAATTCCGCCAGCTTGTGCTTCTGCTCGGCGTTCAAATGCGTCGGCACTTCGACTTGGACGCGGACGTGCAAATCGCCTTGCCCGTGGCCTTGCAGATTTTTCACACCGCGACCTTTGAGGCGCAGCAACGTGCCGGGCTGCGTGCCGGCGGGAATTTTCACCGTCGCCTTGCCTTGCAACGTCGGCACTTCAATCTCCGCACCGAGCGTGGCCTGGATAAAACTCACCGGCACTTCGCACAATAAATCATCGCCTTCGCGCGCGAAAATTTCATGTTCCTTGACCTGCAAGAAAACATAAAGGTCGCCCGCCGGACCGCCACGCACACCCGCCTCGCCATTGCCGGACGAACGCAGACGTGAGTTTGATTCAACGCCCGGCGGAATGCGTAATTTAATTTTTGACGTGCGCTCGTGCTTGCCGCTGCCGGAACATTTTTTGCACGGCTTTTCCAAAATCCGTCCCGCGCCTTTGCAATGCGGACACGTCTGCGCGATGCTGAAAATTCCGCGCGAAGTCAGAACCTGCCCGCGACCGCCGCACGTTCCGCACGTCCGCATTTTGGAGCCGGGTTCCGCGCCGCCGCCGTGGCAATGGTCACATTCATCCGGCTTGGTGACGGAAATTTCCTTCTCGCAGCCGAGCGCCGCTTCTTCGAGCGTGAGTTGCATATCGTAACGCAAATCATCGCCGCGCTGCGGGCCGTTCGGATCCTGCCCGCCGCCGAAAAGATTTTCAAAAATGCTGCCGCCACCGCCGCCGCCAAACACGTCACGGAAAATATCAAACGGATCGTGAAAGCCGCCGCCGCCGCTGCGCGCGCGGGCGCGCGGGTCGAACGCCGCGTGGCCGTGTTGATCGTAAGCGGCGCGTTTCTGCGGGTCGCTCAACGCCTCGTAAGCCTCGCCGAGTTCCTTGAATTTTTCCTCGGCGGTGTGGTCGCCCGGATTTTTGTCCGGATGAAATTTCACCGCGAGTTTGCGGTAGGATTTCTTGATGCCATCCGCCGTTTCCTCGCGGGTGACTTCCAGAATTTCGTAGTAGTCGCGTTTAGCCATCGGTGAATTTACGATTTACGATTGATGATTTACGATTGCAAAGTCGCCGCAGCGTCACACGGATGTGGCGGGCTTTTTCGCCACCACCACCGTGGCGGGGCGGAGCAAACGGTCTTTGAATTTGTAACCCTTGCGAAGCTGCTGCAAAACGTGGCCTTCCGCGATGTCGGCGGATTCCTGCTCGGAAACGGCTTCGTGAAAATTCGGGTCGAATAATTTTCCAGCCGCGTCAATTTCTTCAAGACCAGTTTCGGCGAGCGCGCTTTTCAACTGTTGCTGAATCATCAGGACGCCGGATTGTAGCGACGCGAGTTTGTCGTCCTTGGCGGACTGCGCGGCGGTGAGCGCCATCTCAAAATTGTCGAGCACGGGCAACACTTTTGCCAGCAGCGAGAAGGTGGCGTATTGCCCCGCTTCAATTTTTTCACGCGCGGCGCGCTTCTTGAAATTATCAAAATCGGCGGTCGTGCGGAGCAGACGTTCCCAATTCTCGTCGGCCTTGGCGGCGCGATTTTGCAATTCGGTAATCTGTTCCGGCGTCAGCGCGGGATTTTCCGCTTCGGGCAATTCAGTTTTGGTTTTGCTCATAGGCTTTTTACGTCCAAACATTCAGGCGGGCAACATAGCAGACGTGCGGTGGTCGGGCAACGGCAAGGTGTTCTGATGATGTCCTAATCTTAATCTGTTTCAAAACGGATTAAGATTAGGATTAAGAAACGGTTCGTATTTCGAAACTTTGAATTTTATTGCGGCGGGACAATTTTTGAAAATTCCGGCAGGGCGCGGAGGGAATTCAAGTGTCCATCGGTGCGCGCCTGTGTGAGCAGGTTACGGGCGGCAGGATTGGTCTTGAGCCGTTCATTGCTCAAGTCGAGGGCGATTTTAAGATTGGTCAGCGCGGGCGCGGTCTGACCGAGATACGCCTCCAGCGCAGCGAGGTCGTAATGCGGTTCCGGTTGGCTGGGCGCGAGCGCGGCCAATTTTTCCAAGGCTTTCGTGAGCTTGGGCAAATTATTCATCTGCGAATAATAACCGGCAATCGCACCGGCGTCGGGGTAGGTCAGATTTGTGCTGGCGAGTGCCTTGTCGAACAGTTCAACGGCGTGGTTGGTCTGCTGCATCTGCGCGTAGGTGACGCCGAGCGTGATGAGACTGCGGACATCATTGGGATTGGTGCGAACGGCATTTTCCAGTTGGTCAATCTGGCTGACGGCTTTCGTGCGCTCGTCGTTTTGAGTTTTGTAGTTCTTCAAATTCTTAATGAGGTCGGTGACTTGTTCGTTGTAGGGATCCAATTTCTGACAGGTCTGGGCGATGAGGATGGCGTCATCAAACCGGCCGAGCGGCAGCAGGAAATTGATGTAACGAAACACAGCTTCCGGGCTGTAAGGACAGAACGCGAAGGCTTGCTTGAAGGCGTAATCGGTTTCGCGGATGAGCGCGGCCTGACTGGCGGCGGTTTTCTGACGGAATTCCGGCGGACATTGCGGCGTCAAGCGCCACGCATACATTCCGGCCTGCGAACTGCGGAGTTTGGAGAAGGCTTTTTGCGCGTCGTCATCGCGGACAAAAGCGCGGTCACCGGTGTAGCCCTTGTAATTGTTGCTGATGTAGGTGCGCTCGGCGAAGTCGCAAATTTCCTTCACCGAAGTGTCGTAGGTAATCCAGTTGCCGCAGAGGCGCGGGGTGAAGTCGTTCCAGAACTTATGGTCGAGATTGAACACGTCCTGCGAAAGTTCCGGCTGCGGGTTACGGTTGATTTTCATGATGACGCCGAACGGAGTTTCGTAGGGATACATCCAGTCGAGCGGGAAACTTTCTTCGACGTAAAATTCGTTCGTCGGACAGTTGTCGAAAATAACTTTGCAGAGCAGGCCGTTGATTTTCATGACGGCAACCTGGCCGGAAACCTGCGCGCGCTCACGTCCGTCTGCGCCGCGAACCATTTGCACATCTTCGCCGGGGGCGAGCTGGTTGAGCTGCGCGCGATGGGCGACATCATCGGTGTAGTCTTGAAAACATTTCTGCGAATCGTCGGGCGACGGAATATAAATCTCGTTGTGCGGATAAACGCCGGCGGCGCGGCGGTAGGCTTCGACATAAGCGCCCCATTTGGTGAAGGGCACGTCGAGCGTGTTGTAAAGCAGCTTGCTGATGCTTTCAACGAGCGCATTTCCAGAATCCCCACTGCCAAGGTCACCGGTCATGTCCACGGTGCTGCGATTTCCGACGCCCGCCACACAGGCAAGATAGCGGAAAAGCCGGCCGAAGAACGGCGGGTCAATCTGCTTGGAGCGATTGTATTGGGCGCGCAGGTAATCCAGATACGTGCCATCGGCGAGCGCGTTTTGCGTAATGAGGTAGCAGTCGCGCCGGTCAAATTTCTGGTCCTGTTTCGGTTGGCAGCGATGCGGGATGAAGCTCTCGCAGAAAATCATGTAGGTCGGACAAAATCGGCCTGGGTCTGTGCCGCCAAAGACGATGGCATGGCGGGTCATCTCCGGATAAATAATTTTGGCGTTGGCCGGATTTTTCAGCAGCTCGGTGCGAAGTGTATTGTCGTAACTCAATTTGCCGGTCTTCGGATTTTCAAACGGCGGCGTGAACATGTCGTGGCCGAACCAGTAGCCAAACCAGTGGTTGCGCTGTTCGCAATTATACCAATGGGAAATGCCGGCGCAGATTGGCGTGACGGCAAATATGGCGAGCAAAATCAGCACCGGGCCGCGCTTGCGATAAACGAGCAGGGCGAGCAGGAAAATTACTGGCAGCGCGACGAGGATGAGGCCGGAGAAAATCGGCAGGCCGTATTGATCTTTGTTGAATGCCATCGCGATGTAGTGCGGCAGTTGCGAGAGGCTGATTTCGCCGGCCGGGCCGTAGAAAAGTTTTCCGGCCGCGTTCACGAGACAGTAAACCGCCACGACAAATGCCGCCGCACCGCCGACAAAACACCAGCCGCGAATTTTTTCGTAATGCGTCGCGATATAGGCCGCGAGCAAGGTCATGCCGTAGCCAATTAAAATCGCAAACACACCGTGTGAGGCGGTGAAGAATACTTTGCACAAGTCCGCCGAGGCGCGGTCAGGCGTGACGTTCAGGACGATGACCAGCAGCACACCCAGTGAAAGATAAATCGAGGTGACACCAATAATCCATGCGCGTTCGCGTTGCTGCATTTTTTTCAGGAACAGCAGGGGCAGCGTGCCGATGAAGAGATAGACCCAGCTAAAGGATTCCGACAAGCCGTGCGCCACATACCAGAGCTGCCACGCGAAGCGCGTGGGATCTTGAAAGACGTTCGTGCCCTCGCCCACGCCGTATTGGCCGCGGCTCAACGCGTGAAAGAAACCTTCCACTGTTCGCGGATACCCCCATTGCATCGGCGGATCCGTCATGCCGGAAATCGGTTCGTAAAGATAGACAAGCACGCCCACTGCCCACATCGTCGCCATTATTAAAATGGATTTCCATTCCGTCAGGATTTTCCCTGTCTTTGTCCACAGCCAGCCCGCCGCCAGAATTGAACCGATGCCGACCATGTTGAAAATGGTTTTTTCCGTGAACGTCATCGCGTTCAACGCCGGCACCGTGCCCGCGTTCATGAAATACAAAATGATGACGTAAAGCACGCTGTTGGTGATGAATAAATCGCGCCCCAGCTTGTAGGAAATTAGCGCAATCAAAATTTCCACCGATGGCGAACTCAACAGTAAACTTTGGTGGATCGTCGCGCACCAGCCATAAACGAGCATCGCGAGGTAAAGATAGCGGCGTTGCTGCGGTGCATACATCCAGCGCATCATTAGCACCAGCATCACCAGCATCCATGGCACGCCGAACACGGAAATGCGGTTGATGACCACCGATTCTTTCCACATGAAACCGCCCGAGCCGAGCAACGTGCCCGCCACCACGCCCGACACCACGCAAATGATATTTTCCCAGCGGCTGGGAATCGTTTTCAAATCTTCAATGCCTTCAATCAACATGCTGCTGCCGCGCGAAACCATCAGTGCCAGCAAACCGCAACCCATCGAGGCCGCGAACGATTGACCCACTTCCACGCGCCACGCCACGTTGCCGAATGGCAAAATGAACGTCCAAAACCAACTGTAAATCGCCCAGAACGGATAGCCCGGCGGATGCGGAATGCCCGCGTAAAACGAGCCCGTGCAAAGTTCGCCCGAATCTTCCAAAGTCACTTCCGGCGCGAGCGTCCACAGATAAACCGCCCAGACGCAGCCGAACGCGATGATCATCGCCAGCCAGTCGAACTTACGGAACATCGGCGGCACTTTGATCGGGGCGACCGGTGCGGCAGCAGGTTTGGCGGATGCGGACGGCTTGTTTTTTTTGTCGTTGCTCATGTATTGGAAATTTTTTTAAGGCCGGATAGTTGAAAGCCAAAACCCTGATTTGTCCATCAAAAACGGCATTGGAAAATAGACTCCTGATGCGCCACCGCGTTCAATTTGAATTTTTCACTTCACCCGCGCCCGCACTTCCGGCAGCATTCGCGCGAATGTATAACGGCAAGAAAATCGTCGTCGTCATGCCCGCCTACAACGCGGCCAAAACCGTCACCCAAACCGTGGACGAAGTTCACCAGCAAGGCATCGTGGATTTAATTATCCTCGTGGACGACCGCAGCCGCGACGACACCGTGCAAGTCGCCTCGCAACTGCTTGGCGTGAAAGTCCACGTCCACGAGAAAAACACCGGCTACGGCGGCAATCAAAAAACCTGTTACCGCCTCGCGCTCGAAGCCGGCGCCGACATCGTCATCATGGTTCACCCAGATTATCAATACACGCCGAAGCTCATTCCCGCACTGGCCTCGATGATTGCCAACGGCATTCATCCCTGCGTTCTCGCCAGCCGCATTCTTGGCGGCTACTCGTTGCAAGGCGGGATGCCCATGTGGAAATACATCGCCAACCGTTTTCTTACCTTTGCGGAAAATATTCTAATCGGCGCGAAACTTTCCGAATACCACACCGGCTACCGCGCGTTCTCCAAGGAACTGCTTCAGACCCTCGACCTCTCGCACAACTCCGACGACTTCGTGTTCGACAACCAGATGCTCGCGCAGATTTTCTGGCACGGCTTCACGATTGGTGAAGTCAGTTGCCCCACGAAATATTTCACCGACGCCTCCTCCATCAATTTCCGGCGCAGTTGCAAATACGGCTTCGGCTGTCTCGGCACCGGCTCACTCTTCCGCCTCGCAAAAATGGGGCTGATCAAATCAAAACTGTTTCCGAAGTGAACCGTCGTAGTAATGCGGTTGTATCAACAGGTTTTCAAGCAGGATCAATTCGTTTGAGAATTCGGCAGCCGTGCTTTGTAAGATAAATATGCTTGTCCTGAATGCCTGCTGAAGTTTCAAATTCAATCGTCAGCTTTTGTTCCTTCCCATGCAAGACAGGTGAATAGGCGTAACGGAAAAATGGCAGGTCATTTGCACCTTCCATTTCCATTTCTTTGTCTAACGAAATGGTTTTACCATCTAATTTTATTGATACGCGTCTTGCTGCTTTCCCAAGATTTTCTACAACCAGAATAACCGTTTCTCCTTCACCAGTCTTTCGGTCAACTTCATCACGCATCCAACACAAAAGCGTCTTGTCGCCCGGCGGCCAAAACTGTCCCTGACCTTTTTCTGCTGCAACATACAAACCGTTGAAAGCTTTATCTGAAACCACTAGAAAAGGAGCTTCGCCACGGCGAACAGTATCCCTTAATTGTAATTCGGCCTTTCTTCTATTTTTGCGTTCCCAAAGCGCCCACATTCCGCTTATTAAGGCGATAATAATAGTGACTATCGTTTCCCAATTTATTTCCACATTGAATTTCATATTAAAGTTTCACTCACGCGCTGGATGCTCACGGCCTTGCCGCTCGCGTCGTCAATGCGGATGAGCGCGCCCAGCAGGCGCACACGGTTGCGCGCCACTTCAAACCGCTGCGGCATCCCCGTCAGAAATTTTTTTAGCACCGGCTCGATTTCGCGGCCAAGGCAACCATCCTGCGGCCCGGTAAAACCCGCATCGCTCAAATACGCCGTGCCGTTGGGCAAAATCTGTTCATCCGCCGTCTGCACGTGCGTGTGCGTGCCCACCACCGCGCTCACGCGCCCGTCGAGAAATCTTCCGAACGCAATTTTTTCCGAGGTTGCCTCGCCGTGAAAATCTACAAAAATAATTTTAGTTTTTTCGCGCAGCCGGTTCACCTCGATGTCGGCGGTCGTGAACGGATTTTCCATCGGCGGCATGAACACGCGGCCTTGCACATTCATCACGCCGATGGGCGGCAGGTTGCGGACTTGATAAACGTGCGCGCCGCGCCCAATCACGCCCGCCGGATAATTCAGCGGACGCAAAAAGCGCGGCTCGCGTTCGAGTAATTCCAGCACGGTTTTCTGATCCCACAAATGGTCGCCGCTCGTGATGACATCCACGCCGGCAGAAAAAAGTTCGCCCGCGATCTGCGGCGTAATGCCGTTACCGCCGGCGGAGTTCTCGCCATTGGCGATGACGAAATCCAGCGCGTGCGAGTCGCGCAGTCGCGGCAAAATAGTTTCAATCGCTTTGCGTCCCGGTTCGCCCACGACGTCGCCGATGAAGAGAATTTTCACGCGGAAATCTTAACCATGTAGGAGTCGAGGTGACGAGACTCTATTTTAATTTTGAAATGGGACTCCTCACGTCGTCACCTACAAAAATCAGAGCCAGCACGCGATTACACCGATGATGGCGGCGGCGAACCACAGAATTAAAACTGCGCGCGTGCGGCTCATGCCCGCGCGCGTGAGCCGGTGCGAAAGGTGATTGGTATCGCCAATCCAAAACGGTTTTTTATTCAAAGTGCGAAAAAAACTGACTTGCACGATGTCGAGCAATGGAATTGCCAAAACCAAAAGTGGTGCGAGCACGGCGAAGCGATGCGGTTCCTGCTTGGTGTAAAAGTGAGGCAGAATCGCCATCACCGCGAGCAGGTAGCCGACTAGATGGCTGCCCGCATCGCCCAGAAACGCGCGGGCGTTTGGAAAATTCCACGGTAGAAAACCGACGAGCGCGCCGCACATGAGAAAGCCCGTGATGGCGACCAGATACTCGCCATGCGCAGCGGCGATGAGCGCAAAAATAAACGCGCCAATCGCGCCGACGCCCGCGCAAAGGCCGTTCATGTTGTCCATGAAATTGAACGCGTTGATGACCGTGAGCAGCCAGAGAATCGTAATGGCGTAACTGAAAAAATCATTGTGAACAAAGAGCGTTATGCGTTTGCAAGCGGCAGCGACGGCGACGGCGATGAGGATTTGCCCGATGAGTTTTGGCAACGCTTTTAACTCATGTTTGTCATCGAGCCAGCCAAGGATCGTGATGGCAATGGCACCGAGCGCCAGCGCGGCAAGTTCAATGGCGCGTCGGTCAAGGCCATGAATAATAGCGTTCGCGGAAGAGATTTTTACGATGCCAAGTTTTAGGAAAATTGCACCGACGGCGAGCGGCAAAAGAATTCCCGTCAGCACCGCAAAACCACCGGCGAGCGGAATTGGTGAACTGTGGATTTTGCGGTGGCCGGGATCGTCCACGAGGTTTGCGCGCAGACACCATTTGCGCCAGAGCGGCAGCGCGAGCAGCGAGGTCGCAAACGCGCCCAAAAAGGCGGCGATGAAAAAGTTGAAGGGAAAGTTCACGTGCGAAGGCCGCGTTCGGCGGCGAGCTTTTGATAAACAGCATATTGGTCGGCGACCATTTTTTCGACGGAGAAATTTTCTTTTACAAATTGCTGGCCGCGTTCGCCGAATTTTTTTCGCAACGCGGCATCGTTGGCGAACTGCAAAAGTTTTTGCGCGGCGGTTTCGATGTCGCCGGTGCGGATGAGAAAGCCGGTTTCATTTTCCAGACAAATTTCATCCGCACCGTCGAAATCGTAAGCAATGACGGGCTTTCCCGCCGCCAGCGCCTGCGGCAGCGCGCGCGACAACGCTTCGCGATAAGACAAATGCGCGAGGCAATCCATGACGCCGACGTAGCGCGCAACTTCGCTAGGTGCGACGAGTCCGGTGAAAATCACTTTGCCGGCAAGGCCGAGTGCGTGGATTTGATTTTCAATTTCGCCGCGTAATGAACCGTCGCCGATGAAGAGCAGGCGTGCGTGCGGAACTTGCGGAAGAATCTTGGCGAATGCCGCGAGCAAATCGGCGTGGCCTTTGAGTTTGAAGAGTCGCCCGATTTTGCCGATGACGAAATGGTTTTCTTCAAGTCCAAGTTGTTTGCGTAATTGGAGATTGTTTGTCGCATTCAAAAATGGTTCCAAATTAAAACCGCTGAAGATGCGCGTGAACATTTCCGGTCGGCCAATGCCGGCGGCGAGATATAGTTTGGTCATCGCGCTGGCAGAACAAAAGAAGTGGTCGGTGACTTTGGCGGCGTGTTTTTCGGCGGCGGTGAAAACGAAGTTGGCGAGCGCGCCTTGAAAATTTCCAAACGACGGGCCGTGGATATGATGAATGATGACGGGCACGTTCGCGCGTTTCGCGGCGAGCCGTCCGAGGATTCCCGCCTTGCCGCTATGGGTGTGGACGAGGTCGGGCTTTTGTTCGCGCAGAAGTTTTTCCAGCTTCCGTAGTGCGATAAAATCTTTCAATGGATGAACGGGGCGGACGAGTTCGGGAATAATCGCAAATGCGGATTGCGGATTGCGGATTGCGGAATTGCCGAAAACTTCGCGCGCGTCATTTTCGAGCGAGCCTTCGGGGCCGATGGTCGGACCGGAAATTAATTTTACTTCGACGCCGTTTTTTCCGCGCAGGCCGCGAATGGTGGCGAGAGTGTTTTCTTGCGCGCCACCAACGACGAGCCGGGTGATGATGTGGGTGACGCGCATGGCGCGCTATTTTTTCTGGAGTTGATCCAGACGTTCGTGGACGGTTTTGACTTCGGCGGAATTGGTGGGTGCGTTGGCGAGATAGATTTTGTAGTTGTCCACGGCATCGTTGGTGCGGTGCTGGCGCCAGGCGACTTCGGCGAGGCCGAAAGCGACTTGATAGGAATTAGTATAGGTGGTTTGCAAGGCGGCGTAGTCGGCGCGCGCGTCGTCCAGGCGGTCGCTTTGCAGGTAGGCGAGCGCGCGATTGAAGCGGGCGGTGGGATCGTTGGTGGTAATGTTTATGACGCGGGTGAAGGCGGTAATGGCCTTGCT
>DATCFH010000191.1:0-2001 GCA_036509625.1 Verrucomicrobiia bacterium | reverse complement strand
CGCATGGAATTGCAGAAACAACTGGAGGCGGAACTGCGCGCCATTTCGCATGACTAAAAATGATCGCCCGCGTCAGCCTCGAAATCGCGCTGCGGAAGGAATTTGATTATTCGATTCCGGCAGAGCTGGCCGGGCAAATCGAGGTCGGCACGCGTGTGCAAGTGCCATTCGGTCCACGAAAAATCTTCGGCACTGTCACTGCGCTCGCCGAAGAGTCCGCGCACACAAAATTAAAACCCATCGTCAAAGTCATCGGCGCGCAGACTTTGGTGACGCCGAAAGTTTTGAAATTAGCGCGCTGGATTGGCGAATACTATTGCTGCGCGCCGGAGACGGCGTTGAAAAGTGTTTTACCCGAAGCGATTCGCAAGGAAAAGGAAGGTTGGAAAAAACAACGGTTCGTCCGTTTGTTGCCATTTAGCGGTGAACTTCCGGAACTAACTAAACGCCAACAAGAGGTTTGGAATATCATCGAAGAACGTCGAGAAATGTTATTGCCTGAACTACTCGAACTTTCCAAAGCGACTATCGGCGTTGTTCGCAGGCTCGAAGATTGCAAACTCATAGAGATTGCTTCCGAAATTTCCGAACGCGATCCTTACGCGCGCGAAACCATTTTGCCGACGCAAAATATCGTATTGAATCCGGCGCAATCCGTCGCGCTGGAAAAAATCACGGCGGCGATGGACAAATCGCTCTCAACTTTCAACTCTCAACCATCAACTTTCTTGCTTCACGGCGTGACCGGCTCTGGTAAAACCGAAATTTATTTGCAGGCGCTCGCGCATGCGCTCGAACAAGGCAAAGGCGCGATTGTGCTTGTGCCGGAAATTTCTTTGACGCCGCAAACCGTGGAGCGATTCAAGGCGCGATTTAGTTCGGGAAAACTGCAAACGCTCGTCGCGGTTTTGCATTCGCATTTGTCTGCTGGTGAACGCCACGATGAATGGCACAAGATTCGCCAGGGCCGCGCACGCATCGTCATCGGCGCGCGCTCGGCGATTTTTGCGCCGGTCGAACCGCTTGGCCTCATCATCGTGGACGAGGAACACGAGACGAGTTACAAACAAGAGGAAGCGCCGCGCTACCACGCGCGCGACGTGGCGATCATGCGTGGGCAGATGGAGAATGCCGTCGTCGTGCTCGGCTCGGCCACGCCGTCGCTCGAAAGTTTTTACAATTGCAAACGCGGAAAGTTCTCGCTGCTCGAATTGCCGGAGCGCGTGGACAATCAAAAAATGCCGCACGTCCGCGTCGTGGATATGCGCCAGGCCGCGCACAAGGAAAAAGGCACGCCGCTGTTTTCGCCGCAGCTCAAGGAAGCGATCAACCAACGATTGGAAAAGGGCGAACAGACGATTTTATTTTTGAACCGGCGCGGCTACTCGACTTCGCTGCAATGCCCGAAGTGCGGTTACGTTTGCAATTGCCCGAATTGCAGCCTCGCGCTGACGTTTCATCGGCAGGAACAAAAACTCGCCTGTCACATTTGCGGCCACGTTGAAAGAGTTCCGTCGGTTTGCCCGAACGAGAAATGTAAAAATCCGGCCATCCGTTTTTCCGGCACGGGCACGCAACGCGTCGAGGAGACGCTCGCCAAACTTTTTCCCAACGCGCGCGTCAAACGCATGGACGCCGATACGATGAAGCGGAAAGATGACTACCGCAAAGTGCTCGGTGATTTTCGCGCGGGCAAAATTGACATCCTCGTCGGCACGCAGATGATCGCGAAAGGTCTGCATTTTCCAAACGTCACGCTCGTCGGCATCATTTACGCCGACCTCGCGCTGCATCAGCCGGATTTTCGCGCAGGCGAGCGCACCTTCCAATTGCTCACGCAGGTCGCCGGTCGCGCCGGTCGTGGCGATGTCGAGGGCGAAGTTTTTGTGCAGGCGTTTGCGCCGTTTCATCCGGCGATCCAATATGCGCGCCGGCACGACTTCAACGGTTTTTACGAACAGGAAATCGAATTCCGCGAACAACTGAAATATCCGCCCGTCA
>DATCFH010000190.1:0-7412 GCA_036509625.1 Verrucomicrobiia bacterium | reverse complement strand
CGTCGGCGGGGAAATTTTTCTTGAGATTCAAATCCTGGACGCGGTGAATAATTTCGTCGTCGTAGCCAACTTCGCGCAGAATCGCGCCGGATTTTTCCGCGTGAAATTTTTTGAGATCCGCGCGCCATTTCAGGTAGCCGGGGCGCGTCATGGGATAATTTTCGCGTGGACTTTCCCAGCGGCAGATGTGCTGGCAACGCGCGGCAAGCAACAAAACTTCGGAAGCATTTGGCGCAAGCTTCAAAACCCATTGCGTCAGGCGTTCGGCGTAAAGCAATTCGCGCGGACGGCCATTTTCCAAATTGGGATCGCGGGAATTTTCCTCGTCGAAGCGCGCGCGGGCGGACTGAAATTTTTCGTTCACGCGCTGATTTTTTCCGAAGCGCGAAAAATAGCAAGCGGCATAAAGCAAAAACGCGCCGCTGATTTTAGTCAGCGACGCGTGTTGGTTGAATAAATTTTCAGTGGCAGCCGCAGCCGGAACCGCAGGAACCGCCTTCGGCCAAATCTTCTGCCGTCGGAATGCGGCCAAGTTCAATCGTCTTGGCGACGACTTTTTTGACGGAGCTTTGCAGTTCGTGCATTTCTTCCTGCGCGTCGAGGAAGCCGGCGGCGACGGGATTTTTCAGCAGCGCATCCCGGTCTTTTTCAAACGCGGTGATTTCCGCCGGTTCCAGCATCTGGCCGCCATGCTGTTTTTCCTGCAACGCCTGACCTTTGCTCATCAGGCTTTCATACGCACCGCGCGCGGTGGCGTCGGCCTGAAAAGCATCAATGCGCGACTTGATGCCGCCGGTCTGGATTTGTTCGAGGATGGCTTCGCAAAGCTCGTTCGTTTTCGTTTCGATTTTTGTAGGCATAAATTTCGTGGCCAGAATAAACCATATCCGGCGGCCAAAAGCAATTGCGAAGGATTTGATTTTTGGATTATGCGCGTAACAAATCAACCCGGCCGATTCGCCCCGCCAGCGTGTCATTAAAATTATTTTCCATTCCGCGCGGCAAGAGATTGACACCGCTTGCGAAAATCGCTAAATCCTTCGCCACACTTTATGCAACCCATCCAACTTCAGTGGATTGATTACACCATCCTCATCGCTTACGTTGCCTTTGTTATCGGCATCGGCTGGACGCTCGCGCGTTACATGAAAACCTCGTCGGACTTCCTGACGTCCGCGCGCTCGATTCCGACGTGGGTCACCGGCCTCGCGTTTATTTCGGCAAACCTCGGCGCGCTCGAACTCGTCGGCATGGCCGCGAGCGGCGCGAAATACGGCATCTCCACCGCGCACTTTTATTGGGTCGGCGCGATTCCGGCGATGATTTTTCTCGCCGTGTTTATGATGCCGTTTTACTACGGCTCCAAAGCGCGCTCGGTTCCTGAATACTTAAAAATGCGTTTTGACGAACGCGTCCGCGCGTTGAACTCCGTGGCCTTCGCCGTAATGACGATTTTCGCGTCCGGCATTTCGATGAACGCTCTGGCGAAATTGCTCCACGCGCTGCTTGGCTGGGATTACAACGTCGCGCTCTGGATCAGTTCCGGCGTGGTGCTGCTTTACGTTTTGAAAGGCGGACTCACCTCGGCGATTTACACGGAAGTGTTGCAATTCTTCATGATTGTCCTCGGCTTCGCGCCCGTCGTTTATCTCGGCCTCAAAGATGTCGGCGGCTGGCACAAAATGAATTCCGCGCTGCAAACTGTCGCCACGAATCCCGCCGCGATTTATCTCAAGGACGCCGGCACGACTTACGCGCCGAACGCGTGGACGAGCGCGTGGCAACCCGTCCTCGCCGGCCCGACGCACAATCCGATGGGCGTGGATTGGTTCGCGATGATTTTCGGCCTCGGCTTCGTTTTGAGCTTCGGCTACTGGTGCACAAACTTCCTCGTCGTGCAACGCGCGATGGCCGCGAAAAATATGACCGCCGCGCGCAACACGCCGCTCGTCGCCGCCGTGCCGAAAATGTTTTTTCCGTTTCTCGTCATCGTGCCCGGCATGATTGCCGCCGCGCTGACCACGCTGCCGGACAAAGGTTATCGCATCCCGCCGCCCGTCATCGCGCAGGCGAATTATGACAAAGCCATCGCCGATGTAAAAAATGCCAACGCCGCCGACGCGGTAAAAACCATTGGCGAAGACCTCGGCAAAAAAGTTGATTCAGAACGAATTCTTTCGCTCGTTGCCGCCAACGCCGCCAGCAAACTTACTGACACGCAAATCCAACAAGGACTTTACAACAGCATTGCGGAAAATGATTACGACGGCGTGATTCTTTCGCTCGTTAAGAAATACTGTCCCGCCGGTCTGCTTGGCCTCGCGCTGACCGCGTTGCTGGCGTCCTTCATGTCCGGCATGGCGGGCAACGTGACGGCGTTTAACACCGTATTCACTTACGATATTTATCAGGCCTATTTTGCGAAGGGCAAGAGCGACGCGCATTATATGTGGATGGGCAAAGTTATCACCGTCGTCGGCATCGCGTTGAGCATCGGCGCGGCGTATTTCGCTTCGATGTATAACAACTGCATGGACATCATCCAGCTCGTGTTCGGCTTCGTGAACGCGCCGCTGTTCGCGACGTTCCTGCTCGGTATGTTCTGGAAACGCACCACGGCGACGGGCGCGTTCATCGGCCTGTTCTGCGGCATCGGCAGCTCCGCGCTGTTCCACGCGCTTACCATCGCGCAGGGTAACGTGCCCGGCATTAAAGGCGGTTATCTCCACGTCGTCCAAGTTTTCCCCAGCGAAATGGCGCAGAACTTCTGGCTCGCGGCGTTCGCGTTCATCGCGTGCTTCACGCTGACGCTGGTGATTTCGCTCGCGACCAGCCGCACGAAATCGGACGCCGACTTGAAAGGCCTCGTCTATTCGCTCACGCCTAAAATCGTGGACAACAATCAGCCGGTTTATCTGCGTCCCGGCGTCGTCGGCACCGTGCTGCTGATTGTCTGCATCATCTTGAACATTATTTTCTGGTGAACCAACCTCAACCCAAACTGAAAGAATAAATTTATGGGACTCGATATCCGCTGGCCGATTGGCCTTATGTTCACCCTCATCGGCGCGTTGCTCGCCGGGTTCGGACTCGTCAAAGGTTCCGAATCCGTTTCACTCGGCATCAACATCAACCTTATCTGGGGCGCGGTGCTCCTCGTGTTCGGCGTGTTGATGCTGCTCGGTGCGGCCAAGGGCGGCAAAACTCCGCCGTCCGCCTAAACTGCTGAATTGCTTTCACCGCGCCGGAGAATTATTTTTCTCCGGCGCACTTTTATTTTATGAACCTCCAAGAACTCGCTGCTCACATCACCAAAGAATTTCAGGACAAATACAACCGCGCGCCGCGCTGGATTGTCGCCGCGCCGGGTCGCGTCAACGTCATCGGCGAACACACCGATTACAATGACGGCTTTGTTTTGCCCATGGCCATTGAGCGTTACGCCATCATGGCCGCCGATGCGCCCCTGCCCGGCTCGGTTTCCGCCGCCTCGGTCATTTCCATTTATGACGCGCACTTTCAGGAGAACGCGACGATTGATATTTCTGCGCCCGTCACCAAAGGTTTGCCGAAATGGTCCAACTACATTCGCGGCGTGCTGTGCGGTTTTCAAAATCGCGGCGTGAAAATTCCCGCGCTCGACATTGCTTTCATGTCCACCGTGCCACTGGGCGGCGGTTTAAGCAGCAGTGCCGCGCTCGAAGTTTGCACTGCAACTTTGATGGAAGCCACGACTGGTAAAGCGATTGACCCGATTGAAAAAGCTCTGCTCGCGCAAAAAGCCGAACACGATTTCGCCGGTGTGCCGTGCGGCATCATGGATCAATTTATTTCTGCGCTCGGACGCGAAGGGCATTTGCTGTTGCTTGATTGCCGCACACGCAAAACGGAACTCGTGCCGATGAGCGATCCGTCCATCGCACTGCTCGTCATCAACACGAATGTGAAACACGAATTGAGCGGCGGCGAATATGCCGAACGCCGCGCGCAATGCGAGGAAGCCGCGCGCAATCTTGGTGTGAATTCTCTCCGCGACGTGACGCCTGACCAACTTGAAAAAGGAAAAGGCAAATTGTCCGAAGTTGTTTATCGCCGCGCGCGTCACGTCATTGGCGAAATTGAACGCACCGTTCACGCCGCCGAAGGCATTCGCGCCTCAAGCTGGCCGAGCGTGGGCAATCTCATGTATGCCAGCCACGCCTCGTTGCGCGACGATTACGAAGTGAGCTGCAAAGAACTCGACGACGTCGTAGAAATCGCCGAAGACATCGGTTACAAAGGCGGAATTTACGGCTGTCGCATGACGGGCGGCGGTTTTGGCGGCTGCTGTGTCGCTCTGGTGAAAGCCGATTGCGTGGACGCCATCACAAAAAAAATCGCGGCGGATTACAAAATCAAAACCGGAATTGAAGCGGCCATTTTTGCTTCACGTCCGGCGGCGGGCGCAACGATTATTAAAGGTTGAAAGCAGAAAAAATTACCGCCAAGACGCCAAGAACGCCAAGGTTTAATTAGGAAAACAAGAAAGCAGGAATCGGGATTTTTTCCTCGATTCTTGCTTTTCTTATTTGAATTTGACTTGGCGCTCTTGGCGTCTTGGCGGTTCAATCGCCGAGGCACGTTCCCACATGGCGCGCGGTTTGAATCCACGAATGATCCACGGGAACAATCTTGCGTTTTCCGGCGACGCGTTCCAGCGGCACGGCTTCCGTGCCGTCGCCGCGCGCGGCCACCATCACGCCGTAATGTTCTTCGTGGATGAGATCCGCACACGCGCTGCCGAGGCGCGTGGCGAGAATGCGATCCGCCGCGCAGGGCGTGCCGCCGCGCTGGACGTAACCCAGAATCGTCACGCGCGATTCGAGTTCGGTAAGTTCTTCCAAATGTTTCGCGAGGCGCATCGTGTTGCCCGCGTGCCGGACTTCGAGCGTGGCGATTTCAATCTTCGCTTCTTTTTTATCGTGCAACGTTTTGGCGCGTTCGAGTTTTTTCTCGGCGGCGGCGAGAGCACGCGCGTCGTCACGGCTCATCGCACCTTCAGCCACGGCGACGATGCTAAAATTGGTTCCGCGCCGGCTGCGCCGTTTGATGGCTTCGGAAATTTTCACCACATCGTAAGGAATTTCGGGAATTAAAATCACATCCGCGCCGCCCGCGATGCCCGCGCCGAGCGTGAGCCAGCCCGCGCGATGACCCATGATTTCTGCAACAATGATGCGGTGATGGCTGTGCGCGGTGCTGTGCAACCGGTCAAGCGTGTCGGTGGCGATGTCGAGCGCGGTGGCAAATCCAAACGTGGCGTCGGTCATCGCAACGTCGTTGTCAATCGTCTTGGGCAAGGTGATAACGTTCAATCCGGCTTCGTGCAGGCGCAACGCATTTTTTTGCGTGCCGCCGCCGCCGAGGCAAACGACACAATCGAGTCCCCACGTTTTGTAATTCTGTTTGATGACTTCGGTCATGTCCTTGGTGCGACCGTCAATGACCATGCGGTGCGGCTTGTCGCGGCTCGTGCCGAGAATCGTGCCGCCGACAGTGAGGATTCCCGCGAGCGTGGTCTTGTCCAGTTTGATGCGGCGGTTTTCGACGAGGCCGCGAAAGCCGTCGCGAAAGCCGATGATCTCCATGCCGTAATTCAACGCCGCCTTGCCGACGCCGCGAATGGCGGCATTAAGTCCGGGGCTGTCGCCGCCCGCAGTGAGGATGCCGATGCGTTTAATTTTGTTGGCCATGCTGAAACCTATTTGAAACCGCCCAGAGAATTTGTCGAGCAGAAGTTTTGGAAATTTTTCGCTGGAAGAAGAAATGGTCGGAACGACAGGATTCGAACCTGCGACTTCGTGGACCCAAACCACGCGCTCTAGCCAAGCTGAGCTACGTTCCGAACCAAAAGTGGGATGGCGGAGAGAGTGAGATTTGAACTCACGGTAGTGTTACCTACGCACGCTTTCCAGGCGTGTGCCTTAAACCACTCAGCCATCTCTCCACCGAAGCACCAATGTGAATGACCGCCGCGCGCTTTTCAATTCAAAACTCCGCGACTTGCCGACAAGCCGATTCGCTGGCAACATTTCCGTCCGATGAAAAAGAAAATTTCCGCGAACAAACCGAACTCCATGCGTCCGTTCTCCAGCATTCTGGTGGACGGCCCCGAACGCGCCGCCGCCCGCGCCATGCTTTATCCCGTCGGTTTCACGGAAGAAGATTTTAAGAAACCAATCATCGGCATTGCCTCGACGTGGAGCAATGTCACGCCGTGCAATATGCACATTGACAAGCTCGCGCTTGAATCCGAAAAAGGCGTCAACGCCAATGGTGGCAAGGCGATTGTCTTCAACACGATTACCATTTCCGACGGCATCTCGATGGGCAGCGAAGGCATGAAGTATTCGCTCGTCTCGCGCGAAGTGATTGCCGACTCAATTGAAACCGTTGTTGGTTGCGCGGGCATGGACGGTTATGTCGCCATCGGTGGTTGCGATAAAAATATGCCCGGCGCGATGATTTGCATCGCCCGCATGAACCGCCCCGCCGTCTTCGTTTATGGCGGCACGATTCTCCCCGGTTGCATCACCGGCGACAATCGCAAGCTCGATGTCGTTTCTGTTTTTGAAGCCATCGGCCAGCACGCCAACCATAAAATTTCCGACGCGGAATTCAAAGCCGTCGAACAATGCGCCATTCCCGGCGCGGGTTCGTGCGGTGGAATGTATACGGCGAACACGATGGCTTCGGCAATCGAAGCGCTTGGCATGAGTTTGCCGAACAGCTCCGCGCAAAATGCCGTTTCGCCTGCGAAGCTCGCGGATTGCCGCGCCGCCGGTGCGGTCGTCGTAAATATGTTGAAGCAAGGCATCAAGCCACTCGACATCCTCACGAAGAAAGCGTTTGAAAACGCCATCACCGTGGTCATCGCGCTCGGCGGTTCGACGAATGCCGTTTTGCATCTCCTCGCCATCGCGCACGCGGCGAAAGTGAAATTGACCATTGACGATTTCACGCGCATCGGCAAACGCGTTCCAGTCCTTGCCGATTTGAAACCGAGCGGAAAACATTTGATGTCCGAAGTTGTCGCCATCGGCGGCATTCGTCCGCTCATGAAAATGTTGCTCGACAAAAAACTTTTGCACGGCGATTGCCTGACTGTCACCGGCGAAACCATGGCGCAATCGCTGGCCGACACCAAGCCCTACCCCGCTTGGCAGACCATCATTCACGGCTTCGATAATCCGATTAAGAAAGACAGCCACCTCGTTATTTTCCGTGGCAATCTCGCGTCCGAAGGCGCGGTTGGAAAAATTTCCGGCAAGGAAGGTTTGCACTTTGAAGGCAAGGCCATCGTGTTCAACAGCGAGGAGTCGGCGATGAAAGCCATTCTCGGCGGCACGGTCAAGAAAGGCCACGTCATCGTC
>DATCFH010000189.1:0-6954 GCA_036509625.1 Verrucomicrobiia bacterium | reverse complement strand
GGTGACGACGTAGCCGTCAATCTGCGGATTGAGCGACGGGCCGGCGGGCGGCTCGGTGCCCGCGAGTTCCATTTCCGGCGTGGTCGCATACCAGCCGACGGTGGAGGAAGTTTTTTGGATTGCCGTGACGGGAATGCGGATGATTTCATCAATCGGATACGGCAGCGACCAATGCAATCCCGCAGTGAGCAGCATTTTCTGGCCTTCGCCTTGCGGTTTGCCGAAACGGAGAATGACGGCATCTTCCTGCGGCCCGACCGTAAAAAATCCCGCCGCAAAAATAATGACGACGAGCGCCCCCATCGCGATCTTGACGATGACGAAGCTGCTGCGCAACGCCTCGGCGAGCGCCTGCGAACCGGCGTCCTGCATTTCCGGCGCGGGCGGATGTTGATGATCGTGTTCGCTCATCTAAATTATTTCGTTTGTGTATTCGCCGGCAGATTTTGGAACAGGCTGAACGGCGGCGTGCGCTCGTCAAAGATCAAAGTGGATTTCTGGTTCAGAGAACTTTTCAAAGTCTTGAGTTGCTCCAGAAAAATCGCCAAATCCGGCTTCTGCTGGAAAACACTCAATGTTTTCGCGGCTTCGGCCACGCCAACGCCTTCGATGCGCGTCGCGTCCGCCTGCGCGTTGGCGATGACATCGGCGGCCTGACGTTCGGCGGCGGACTTGATTTTCGTCGCTTCCGCTTCGCCTTGGAACTGTGCTTCACTAATCAAAACCTGCCGCTCGGATTTCATGCGGTCAAAAACCGTTTGCGTGACGCTTTCCGGCAAACCCAGTTTTTTGATGCCGAGAAAATCAATGCTGATGCCGTAATTCTGCGACGCGAGCTGGTTTTGCACGGCGGTTTTAATTTCGTCCTCGATGTTTTCCAGCTTGAGCTGTTTCGGGTCGGCGTTCACGAAGTCGGATAAATTATGTTTGCCGATGACCGCCGCTTTCGCGCTGCGCAACATGGTTTCAAGCTGGCGTTGCGCCGCTTCCACGGAACCGCCGGCGAACTTCGGAAAAAATTCCTTTGCGTCCGAAATTTTCCAGCCGACATAAACGCTGGTCAGCAACATCGTATTGTCCGCCGTGAGATTTTCGCTGTATTTATCCTCGAAATTTTGCACGCGCTGGTCGAAGCGATAAACCTGCTGGATCGGCCACGGCCATTTGAAATAAAGATTCGGCTGGTCAAGGTTGTTCGCGGCGGGCTTGCCGAACGTCGTCAGCACGGCGACCTCCGACTGGCGCACTTGAAAGGTGAAAAGCAGCAGCGCGAAAATCACCACCAGCACGGCGGCGATGACGATGGTTAAAACATTTTTTTTCATGGCGAATTGGTTATGGAAAGGTTCAAAAGGTCGTCGCGGATTTTATCTTCGAGGTCAAAAATCACGACGTCCTGCGTGTTGGTGACGAGCAAAACATATTTGCGCGCGCCCTTGGTCGCGTCGGCAAAACTCTGCAAATACAGGCGCTGGCGATAAACGGATGGCGCAGCTTCAAAAGCGGGAATCTGGTTCGTGAACAGCGCGGCCTCGGCAAATTTCGATGAAACTAATTGGATGCGCCGCGCATCGGCGACATTGGTAATCGTGAATGCCTGCGCGCCGGAAACGGCGGTCAGGCGAATCGCATCCGCTTTCGCGTCGAGAATTTTCGCCAGCTTGGTCTGCTGCGCGCCGACCACTTTTTCGTAGGTTCCGGCCACGTCGCCGGCCGTCGGCGGATGAATATCCTGCAAGCCGACAAAAATAATTTTCGCGCCGAGCGAGCGCGCATTGGCCGCGGCTTGAATCCGGTCGCGCAATACTTTTGTCGCCTGCAAACGGCCTTGCGACAGCACGTCGTTCAAATCAATTCCGGCCAGATATTTAATCACTTCCTGCGTCGCCAAATCTTTCAGCAGCGTATCCGGCTCGCTGTTTTTGTAAGCCCAATCGGTGACGTTCGTGATCTGAAATTGCACCGGAATGCTGACGGTGATGAGGCCGACGGACTGTGTCTTGGAAGTGTCATTGGTGTCGCCGCTCGCAGTTTGTGACGTGACCGTCGCGCGGTTGGCGACGAGAAAGTTTTCTTCCTTGTTGTGGCTGACCGTCCAAAGAATCGTGTTCGCCGCCTCGCTCTGCGGATCGGGCGTGTAGCCGACGGCGAACGACTGAATTTGCTCCGTGCGGAAGCGGTAAATTTTATCCGCCGGCCACGGCAGTTTGAAATGCACGCCGGGATTGAGCGTCGCGACCGGCCTGCCAAAATGTTCCAGCACGGCCTGTTCGCCGACATCCACGAACACAACCGTCGTGGACAAAATCAGCGCGGCAAATTGAATGAGCAGCAGTGCGGCGAGATTTTTTTGTGCCGCCTGAAAAAACCACGTTTCCGAAACCTTGAAACCAAATTGATAATCCAAAGTTTGCGCCGCCGTGGTGAACAAACTTTCCGGCTGTGCGAAAATGCCGACGACGCGGCTTTCGTAAAGCGGACGGGCAATTTTGCCTTTGATGCGCGGCCGATAAATTTCCAAAAGCAACGTCAGCAAATTTTCCACCGCCATCAAACCGAGCAAAACACAAAGGCCGCGCGCGACCCAGAAATCGGCGCGCGGAAATTTCGCTTCGACGCCCGCGATGCCGAGCGCGACGAGCGCGCAAACGTAAGCGCCCGCCAGCAGAAAACTCGCGCCGGGCCGGAGCAAGCGGTGATTTTCCAGCCGCGCAATCGTCACGGAAAAACGGCCAATTAAAAACAGCAGCAGTGCGAAAATCGCGAACAGTGACAATGCCGCCGTGGCATTAGCTTCCTTGAGTCCGGCGGTATTTTTGCCGCTCCAATTCCACAGCAGCCACGCGCCACCGGCTTCGAGCAGCAAAATCAAAACCGCGAAGCCCGGCACGAAATATTTTTCAAATTGCAGCCGCGCGTTTTGTGCCGGAAAACTGCCGCCGTCCTTGCTTTCAAACAGCGATTGACCACGGCTGCGGGCGAGTTCGTCGAGTTCCAGTTTTTCCGAGTGTTCATTTTCTTCGAGCCGCATCTGAAACCAACTGATGCCCGCTACGATGACGCCGAGGCCGAGAAAAATGGACGCGGCTTGCCCCGCCAGCGAACCGGCGAAAACCGTCACGCCAAAGCCGGCGAGAAAAATCAGCACCGCGACCGCGAGGTTCACCAGCCCGTTTTTTTGGATGTTGCGTTCCATTTAATTATTTAGCCGCGAAAAGGCGCAAAATTTACAAAAAAGCTTTTTATTAAAAGGGTTTGCGCCTTTTGCGCTTTTTTGCGGCCAATCATTTTTCAACTTAAATTTTTTAACTCAATTCCCGGTCATCAAACAGTGCCACGCCCACGGCCAGCGCCGCGCCGGCATAACAAACCGCGTAGCCAAGCGCCTTGCCGACGTAAGCCCACTGAAACGTGTTCTTGCCCGTTTCGAGCGCGTCGGCGAGCCAGAAAAGCTGCCAGTTCGGAACGACCGTGTAAAGTGTTGAAGCCCACCAACTGCCTTTGGCGGCAGGCAATCCAAAAAAATAATCTGACATCAGGCCGACCAGAAAAACCGCCGAGCAAATGGCGAGCGTCGCAATCATGTCCAGTCGCGTGGAGCACGCCAGCGCGACGGCGGCGAGAATCCAGAGCGCAAATAAAATTAAAATGCCCGCCGGAACCAAACGCCAGTCCACTTTTGCCTGTTCGCCGAGACTTTGCATTTGGTGTGTGAATTGAAAAATAATGAACGTTGCCAGCGTGACCATGACGACTAGCGCGATCACCGCGTCGCTGACGAATGGACGACGCAGGAAAAAATTACTGAAACCCGCCAGCGCGTAGGCCAGCAGAATTCCGCCGCCGAAAATGCCGATGGCTGTTAAATTTGTTGAGCCGTAGGCGTCAAATGCCATCCAGCTCGCGAGCATCACACCGACCAGATTGACGTAAGCTAACAGCGCGAGTGCCGCCGCGATTCCGGTAAATTTTGCGAGGAAAAATTGCGCGCGTCCGACTGGCTTGGACAAAACGGCGAGCGCGGTTCCGCTGCGAATTTCCCGCGCGAGCGAGGCCGACGCGCTCAACACCGCGCCGAACAAACCGGACAAAAACATCACGGCGAGCGCGCTGGTTTTGACGAGTTTCATTTCGTCGCCGAACGCGAAGTAATACGGCACGGCGAGAAAAATCTCGAACAGCACGGAACCCGTCATCAGCAGCAGAAAAATCGGCTGCCGGATGAGTTCCATGAAAGCGTTGACCGCAATGTTTCTAAATTGACGCATGAACTTCCGATTAGCTTACAAACCGCGCGCACGTTTGCAAACGGTTAATCAGCTTGGGCAGAGAAATGGAGCGGGGAAATGTGGTTTGCGTTCAAAGAAATTTTTTGTTGGGAACGAAAAATGGATTGGGCGCGGAAAAAATCCACGCCCAATCCTAAATAAAAATGTTGGGGAATTATTGTCCCTCCAGCCGTTGCGCGGTTTTGACGAGCGTGAGAAATTCCGAGCGATAACCTTCGGCATCCGTGCCTTTGGCTGCTTGCGCCAGTTCCAGAACGCTGCCGTAATTTGCATTGCCCGCAAATTCCGAACCGCGCAGCAGCATTCCAAATTCCGCAACTGCCGTCGCAAATTTGAAATCCGTCGAGGCGCGGGCAAAACTCTTGCCGCTGTCGGTCACGGGAAATTCCAGCAGCTTGCTCGTGTCGCCGTCGGGCTGTTTGTAGCGCAGTTTGAGCGTGAGCAATTCCTTGCTGGAATCCGAAACGTAGCGCTCCGGTTTTTCATCCGCCGTCGGTTGATACTTCAAAGGATCAACATTGCCCGCCGGAATTTCCCCGCCCGCCGGGACGATTTCATAAAGTGCGGTGACAGTGTGGCCCGCGCCGATTTCGCCGGCGTCTTTTTTGTCGTTATTAAAATCTTCCTTCCGCAACATCCGCTTCTCGTAGCCAATGAGGCGATACGCGGCGACCTGCGCGGGATTGAATTCCACTTGGATCTTCACGTCCTTCGCAATCGTGACGAGCGTGCCGCTCATTTGATCAATCAACACTTTCTGCGCTTCTTCGAGCGTGTCGAGGTAGGCGTAATTGCCGTTGCCCTTGTCGGCGAGCTTTTGCATAAGCGCGTCTTTGTAATTGTCTGTGCCGACGCCGAGCGTGGTGAGAAAAACTCCACTCTTTGCTTTGTCCTGAATGATTTTTACAAGCTGACTTTGATCCGTGATGCCGACGTTGAAATCGCCGTCGGTGCAAAGCAACACGCGATTCACGCCGCCCTTGATGAAATTTTCCTGCGCGACATCATACGCCGCCTGGATACCCGCCGCGCCCGCCGTCGAACCGCCCGCGCCGAGTTCATCAATCGCTTCGAGGATTTTTTCCTTCTGCGTGCAGGAAGTGGATTCGAGCTTCACGCCCGCCGCGCCCGCATAAATCACAATCGCCACGCGGTCGTTCGCCGTCATTTTTTTCACGAGCTGGCGCAATGCCTGTTTGATGAGCGGCAACCGTTCCGGCGGCTGCATCGAGCCGGACACGTCAATCAGGAAGACAAAATTGCTTGGCGGACGTTTGTCCTGCGCGATCTCGCGACCTTTCAAACCGATGCGAACGAGGCGATGCTCGGCATTCCACGGACAACCGGCAATCTCGATATTGGCCGCGAACGGATCATTGCCGTGCGGCTGCGGATAATTGTAGTGGAAATAATTTATCATCTCCTCGAGGCGCACGGCGGCGGACGGCGGCAATTGTCCGGCCGTCAAAAAGCGGCGGACGTTCGCGTAGGACGCGGTATCCACGTCAATCGAGAACGTCGAGAGCGGATGATTCAACGCAGTGAGAAAAGAGTTTTCAACTAGGCGCGGATAAGTCGCCGTGCCGGTTTGCGGGCTGTTTACCAAACGGTAAAAATTGTTTTGCAGCGGCGCATCGGCAGACTCTTGTTCATCTTTGGCAACGGCAAGTTGATCCACTGACATATTATCGGATGTGATAATTCTACTACGGAATGACTCGCTGATGTTGCCATCGGTAGTCAGGGCAGAAGCGCCCTGTTGAAAACTAACACCGTTGACGCTTGAGATGCCTTTCGTGGCGCGCATTTGGGTCTGTCGCCCATCTTCCAACCCGAGCGCTGTTCCGCTGGCATAGCTATTGGCACCGCCCATAGCCAAACCAACGGGAGCACTTTGTGGTGCGAGTTTCTCTCTGGCCGCTGTGTCATAAGCCAACGCGCTGTCACTCGCCGCCGGGGCTGATTTTACAGCATCCAGATTAAATCCAGATTCGCCCGCCGCGCGGTTGGGTGTGCTGGCTGGTTGTGCCGCAGCCAATCCCGGCAACCGCGTTGCTGGGTTTGCCATTGCCGCGACTGGCGAAGGCGGTGCAACTACGGCAGCCGGAGCAAATCGCGCTGTTTTTTCTTCGATTTGCTTCTGCGAATTCAAAGCCAACTGGCGCGTCTTCACTTTGGATTTCGCCAATGAAGGCAGCAACATCGCCGCCATAACCGCGATGACGGCGACAACTGCCAACGCCTCGACCAGCCGGAAATTTGGCAGCCATTGCCACCAGCTCGTTTTTTCTGTCGCGTGTTTCTCATCGCCAATCTTCTTGGCGATCGCCCGCGACTGTTCCGCCGTGAGCGCCGGACATTCCTCGCCTTGGAATTCTTTTTCCAATTGCAACGCCGTCCGCCGCACGTCTTCCACCCAGCGCCGCGCATCGGTGTTCGCGGCGAGAATTTTTTCCACTTCACTGCGTTCCGTCGCGGCGAGTTCGTTCAACGCATAGGCCGTCAATTTCGCTTCGTCAAAATTTTCGAGATTCGTTTTCATAACAGTTGAAAATTAAATGGCTCCTTCCGTCTCCGTCATTTGCTGCCGCAGCGTTTTCAGCGCGGTGTGAATGAGAAAACCCACGTTCGTCACGGACAATTTCGTGACACCCGCGATTTCCTT
>DATCFH010000188.1:0-8000 GCA_036509625.1 Verrucomicrobiia bacterium | reverse complement strand
TAACCAAAAATTTAACCGAATTAACTGAATAAAAATTATGAAAATGAACCAGATTGTTTTTCCGCTCGCCCTCGCGCTCGCCGCGACGCTGGCCACTACCGGCTGCAAACACACGCCTGTCAAGGTCACGCCGATTTATGGATCGCAACAGCCGGTTGTCGGCGGCGACAATGGCGGCCCCACTATTGGTGGCAGCGGCGTGATGGGTGGTGATGGCACTGGCGTCAACGCCAAACCCGGCGGTGGCGACACGGCAAATATTAATGGTGGTGATTACAATGAAGACCGCGCTGCACTCGCGGCGAACACGATTCATTTTGCGTTCGACAGCGCGGCCATCAAAAAGAGCGAGGATGCGAATATTTCTTCCGTCGCCTCGGCTCTGTCCGGCAGCGCGAGCGACAAGTTGCTTATCGAAGGCAATTGCGACGAACGCGGCACGCAAGAATACAACCGCGCACTCGGCGAACGTCGCGCGCTCGCTGCTCGCGAAGCGCTCGCCAAACATGGCGTCAGCCCCGACCGTATTCGCACCATCAGCTACGGCACGGACAAACCTGTTGACCCCGGCCATGACGAAGCCGCGTGGGGCAAAAATCGCCGCGACGATTTTGTCCTGCTGCACCCGAAACCTTGAGTTAGTCGGGTAGAAAATTACCTTTCAAGGCCGCGCCTCACCGCGCGGCCTTTTCGTTTTGCGACTTTACTTAATTGCCCCGTCGGCGTAGGGTAAACCAGTCATAATTATGAACGCAATGTTAGCCATATTGGGATTGAGCGGAACGGAACTGATCATCGTGCTGGTCGCGATTCTCGTGCTGTTCGGCGCCAAGCGGATTCCTGAATTTGCCAAAGGTCTCGGCAAAGGCATCAATGAATTCAAGAAGGCTTCCCGCGAAGTGACCGACTCCATGGAAAACGAATCTGCCGCCGCCGCGCCCAAAACGCCTATGCCGCCGGCCAACACCACCGCGCAGTCACAGCCCAATCCGCCGCCGCCGGAAACGAAGGTCATTTGATTCGCGCGAGCCGGTTTCGCGCAGATTTTTCATGGCCGATTTTTCCAAAACTCCGTTGCCGGATGAACCGGAGGAAGTCGGCGGCCCCGTCAAAAGTTTTCTCGAACACCTCGAAGATTTTCGCTGGCTCATCATCAAAACCGGCGCGGCGCTTTTGGTCTGTCTGATTGTGTGTCTTTACGCCGTTCCCGAAATCGTCGCCGTCCTGAAATGGCCGCTGTCGCGCGCCGCGCTCGTGCGCGTGAACGACGAACGCAAAGCGCTGATCTGTGTCGGCACGAACACCGTCGCCACGCTGGATTTGACGACGAACCAAATTGGCGGCATTGACCTCGGCACAAACTGGTTCACCGTCCTGCACGTCGAACCGGTGCAGGTCGGCAGCAATATTTTGTTGTCGCTGCACGTTGAAAAAAATCCGCCGCCGACGACGATGTCCGCCTCGGCCACCGACTTGGTTTACTTCGATCCCGCCGCGCCGTTTTTTTCCTCCATGCAACTGGCGTTTTACGGCGGAATTTTATTGGCGTCGCCCGTCATTTTCTTTTTTGTCGCGCAATTCATTTTGCCCGCGCTAAAAATCCGTGAGAAAAAATATGTTCTGCGCGCCGCGTTCATCGGCGTCGGCTTATTTCTGGCGGGTGTGGCGTTCTGTTATTTTTTCGTGCTGGCGCGCGCGTTAAAATTCGCCGTCTGGTGGGCAGTTTGGATGGGCGTGAAAGTTCCTGAATGGCGCGCGGAAACGTATTTTAGTTTTGTCACCAAATTTCTGCTCGGCATGGGACTCGGTTTTGAACTGCCCGTCGTGCTGCTCGCGCTCGTGAAAATCGGCGTGCTGGACTACACAAAATTGACCGCGCTGCGCCGCTACATGATTGTCATTAACCTCGTGCTGGGCGCGCTGCTGACCACGCCCGAACCGTTCACGCAATTGGTCATGGCCGTGGTGCTGCAATTTCTTTTTGAAGTCAGCGTGTGGATCGCTTGGTATTGGGAATGGCGCGACCGAAAACGCGCTTTACAAGCGGGCGATTCGGCGTAAGCTCAAAACATCATCTCAAATCGTATGCGCAAAATATTTTTTCTCTTCGCCGCCGCCGTCTTTGCCGTTGGCATGACCGGTTGCTCCGGGCCGGAACATAAACTTGCCCGCGGCCTCGACAACACCATGGAACTCGTCCGCTGGGGCGATATGCGCCGCAGCGTTGAGCAGAGCGCCGTGTTCTCCGCACCCGATATCACCTATTCCTACGGCGTCATCCACGGCTTCGATCAATCCGTCTGCCGTGCTGGACTGGGTATTTTTGAAGTCGTCACTTTCCCTATCCCGTCCTACAACGCGATTTGCACCAACAAGGTTCCGATCACACCCCAATATCCCGCCAGCTACCGGCCCGGCTTGATTGCCGGTTCGACTTTTGAGACTGACACCTACACCGGCTACAGCGGCGGCGACGTCATGCCGTTCGTGCCCGGCAGCCGGTTCAACATATTCGACAATTGAGGTGAAATTATTTTCCGCATCGCGCGCCAACAAAAATTGTTGGCGCGTTTTGCTTTCCTGAAATACCCATGCGCCTCGAAAAAAAATCGCCCTGCAAGGTCAACCTCATCCTGAATATCCTTGGCCAGCGCGCCGACGGTTTTCACGAATTGGAAACCGTCATGCAACCGGTGAACCTCTGCGACGAGATGACCTTCGAGCGCGCCGGTGCGAGTTTACAACTGACGTGCAGCAATCCTGAACTGCCGTGCGATTCAAAAAATCTCGTCCATCGCGCCGCGACTTCATTTCTGGCCGCTGCAAAAATTTCCGACGGCGTCAAAATTCATCTGCAAAAAAATCTGCCGCTTGCGGGTGGCATTGGTGCCGGCAGCGCGAATGCGGCGGTGACTTTTACCGCATTAAATCAACTCTTTGGCGCGCCGCTGTCGCCGGAAAAATTGCACGAACTCGCGGCTACGCTTGGTTCAGACGTTCCATTTTTTCTTTACGACAAACCGGCGCTGGCGACCGGACGCGGCGAAAAAGTGCAGACGCTGGAAAATTTTCTCGCGCTCAAAGGCAAGGCGTTCTTTCTCGTTCATCCCGGATTTGGCATTTCAACGCCATGGTCGTATCAAAATCTGGCGCGGTTTCCCAAAGACCAAAACGGCACGCCCGGTCGCGCGCAAAAATTGGTTTCATTTTTACAAACCAATAATTGGCCTGCCGTCGCTGACGGCTTTTACAATTCATTGGAAGCGCCCGCGTTCGACAAATTTCCCGTGCTGCAACTCTACCAAGAATTTTTGCGTGAGCATGGCGCGCTCGTTTCGCTCATGTCCGGCAGCGGCTCCACGACGTTTGCCATCGCGGAAAATCTGGCGGCGGCGGAAAACTTGTCGGAAAAATTCAAATCGCAGTTCGGTGACAACGGTTGGACGGCGACAGTGGCTATTTGAAGCGCTTGAATTTCGCCAGCGCGAACTCGGTCATTTCGGTTGCCGCCGGAATTTTGCAGAGCAGCGCAATCAGCCAATAAACTCCGCCTGCAATTGCCGCCGGCACAAACACGGCGCCAATTTTCAGCAAAAGTGTTTCGTGGCCGAGCCAGTTTTCCCAATCCATCCAGCCGCACCACGCGACCACGCACGCAAGCAATGCGCCGAGCGCGAGCGGGCGAACCGTGCCGCGCAAAGATTTCATTTCGAGCTTGCCGAGTTTTTTCCGCAGCGCAAAAAACAAGAGTGCGACGTTGCCGATGGAAGTGACGGTGTTGGCGATGCCGAGTCCGCCTTGACGCAATGGTCCGATTAAAATGGCCGCGAGCATCAGATTCAGCGCGAGGCAGGCGAGGCTGATTTTCATTGGCGTTTTTGTGTCGCCGAGCGCGTAGAAAGCGCGCGCCAAAACATTTACGGTTGAAAACGCCACGAGTCCCGGTGCGAGGCAGACGAGTGCAAACGATGCGCGCTCCGTCGAGGCGGCGGTGAACAGTCCGCGCTCGAACAGCAGCCGCATGATGGGTTCCGCCAGCGCGACGAGCAGCGCGGCGGCAATCAAATTTACCAGCAGCAGCGAGCCGATTCCGTGGCGCAAGGTCGCGCGAAATTCAGGGTAATTTTTGTCCAGCGCCAGACTGCTCAAGGTCGTCAGCAAATAAGTCGCCAGCGAGATGCCGAACATTCCTTGCGGCAGTTCCATCAGTCGCACGGCGTATTCGAACGACGCATTGATCTGCGGATTGATCCAGAATGCGAGGCTTTGCACGAGCAGGACGTTGAGTTGAAATGCGGCGACACCAATCGCGCCGGGAATCATCCGCGTGGCGACGAGCCGGACGGTTTTATTGCGCCACGGCGAAACCCAGCGGTAGCGAAAACCTTCGCGCCAGAGCGTCGGCACTTGAAACGCCGCCTGCGCGACGCCTGCGATAAGCACGCCGTAAGCGAGCGCAAAAATTTGCACGGGCAACCGGACTTCCTTCGGCAGGCTTAATCCAAATTTTGGCGCGAGCAATAAAACGGACGCAATCATCACGAGGTTCAGCATCGTGGCGCCCATCGCGGGAATGAAAAAATGGCCGCGCGCGTTGAGCATTCCCATCATCGCCGCTGCGATGCAAACGAGCAGCATATAGGGAAACATCACGAACAGCAGCCGCAGCATCAGGCTGGTGCTGGCATCGAATTGATGCACGGAAAGCGCAATGGCGAGTCCGAGCATTACGAGCGCAATCAAAACACTCGCCACAACGACGAGGCCGGAAATGACAGCGTTGGCCGCGCGCCACATTTCCGTTTCGCCGTGATTTTTTTCCTTCTCCTTGAAAATCGGAATGAAAGCCGCCGTCAACGCGCCTTCGCCCAGCAATCGGCGAAAAAGATTTGGTATTTGAAAAGCAAAAGTAAACGCGCCCGCGACCCAGCCATCGCCCATGAAGCGCGCATAGACCATGACGCGCACCATGCCGAGCACGCGGCTCAACAGAGTCGCGCTCGCCATCGCACCGGAGGCTTTCAACATTTTTGACACCGGCGGATTCTCACGCAAAGTCGCGAAGTCGCAAAGTTAAATTCCTTCGCGGCTTTGCGCCTTGGCGTGAGACTTTTTCCGGTTCAATTGGAAATTGGCATTTTGGCTCCGACGATTTAACCTGCCTGCGTGAGCATCATTGATGAACTGACATGGCGCGGTCTGGTTGCCGATTGCACGGACGCGGCGGAATTGGAAAAGAAAATCGCCACGCCCATCACGCTTTATTGCGGCTTCGATCCGACGGCGGATTCGTTGCACGTCGGTAATCTTGTGCCGTTGCTTGCGCTGCGGCGTTTTCAATTGCTCGGTCACCATCCAATTGCGGTTGCGGGCGGCGCGACTGGTTCGATTGGTGATCCAAGTGGCAAAACCGCCGAGCGCCAGCTCCTCACGCAGGAAATTCTCGACCACAATATCGCCAGCGTAAAAGCTCAGTTGGCAAAGCTGCTCGATTTTGAAACGAAACAAAATCCGGCGCGGCTCGTGGACAATGCCTCATGGACAAAGGGGATTTCGTTCCTCGATTTTCTGCGCGACATCGGCAAACATTTTTCCGTCAACCAGATGGTCGCCAAGGAATCCGTGCGCGCGCGCATGGAAGACCGCGAGGTCGGCATCAGTTACACCGAGTTTAGCTACATGCTTTTGCAGGCGTTTGATTTCATGGTTTTGGCGCGCGACCAGAATTGTGAATTGCAAATCGGCGGCAGCGACCAATGGGGCAACATCACGGCGGGCATTGATTTGACGCGTAAAAAATTGGGCAAACAAGTTTTCGGCCTGACGCTGCCGCTCATCACGAATACCGACGGTTCCAAGTTTGGCAAGACGGCGGCGGGCGCCATCTGGCTCGATCCGAAGCGCACGAGCGTTTACAAATTTTATCAGTTCTGGATCAACACGGATGACCGCGATGTCATTCGCTATTTGAAATATTTTACGTTTCTGACGCAGGCGGAAATTGAAGTGCTGGAAAAAGCGCATAGTGAAAACCCCGGCGCGCGCGTGGCGCACAAGGCGCTCGCGAAAGCGGCGACGGATTTGATTCACGGCGAACACGCGACGTTGGAATCCATCCGTGCGAGCGAGATTTTATTTGGCGGTGAATTAAAAGGCATTGCCGAAAGCACATTCAACGACATCGTTGGCGAAGTGCCGACGAAGGAAATTGAGAAGGCCAAACTCGACGGCGTGGGAATTCCGTTGGTCGAACTTTTGGTTCACGCTGGCTTGTGTCCTTCAAAAGGTCAGGCGCGCAAAGACATCGAAGGCGGCGGCGTGAACATCAATAACGTCCGCGAAAACGGAATTAGTCGTGAGGTGATTTCCGCCGACTTGCTTTTTGGCAAACATATTTTGCTCCGCAAAGGCAAAAAAAATTACGTTGTGGTGACGGCGAAGTGATTTTCAATTTTTGCTCGCGGAATTTGTTCCGTAAACCAGCCGCACTTTTTCTGCATCCAGCGCGCTGATGCCGTTGTCCGTCCATTGGCCGATGACGCTGCCGTATTTTTTATCCACGGGTTCAATCACGGAGCAGGGACTGTTGCCAACGCCGTCCACGCATTCGTCTTCGCACTTGGAAGCCCAGCAGACGCGGTAGTGCATGATGGATTTGTAATCGTAGGGCAGGCTGGTGACGAGCCAATTGGTTTTGGCGATCCAATCGTAATCGTGCGCGCGGCCGGGCTTGATGTTTTCGTAATGGATGGTGACGAACTGGTCGCGGTCCCAACGTTCGTGTTCGTGAAAAAATCCGAGGACGTGGCCGAGTTCGTGCGCGGGCATCCATTCGAGATCGCGCCACCAGAACGCGGTGATGTTGATGTCGGTGCGCTCGCCTTTTTTGAAACCGACATGGCTGGCGTTGTTGCCGGCGTTGGTCTGGCCGGTGAAGTTGACGTATTCAATTTCCGTCGTGCGCGGGATGAATTTTATTTTTGCGCCGGTGTCCAGCCAGCGTTGCATCGCGCGCAACGCAATGGTTTGCTGCGGCGGCGTGAGTTTGGAAATGTCATACGGAATAATTCCGTTCGGCCACGGCAGCGGCTTTTCATAATTCGCTGCTTCGTGCGCGGGATTGGAATCGGCCATTACAAAAAATACTGGCAGTAGCATAATTGCGAGAACTGCCAAAAAATAAATTTTTCGCATGGGCTTATTAAAGCCGGTTCCGGCGGGTGCGGCGAGAAAATCACAGTGGACTTTCCATTTTGATTGGCTAGATTTTGCTACCTATGAAATGCGACACAACCACAACCGTCTTGAATTTTTTTCTCGCCGTGCTGGTGCTGCTCGGGGTGGTCTTCGCCCTGTTGAGCATCACGCGCACGCGCGAGTTTCGTGCCGTCACGCCTTTTGCGATGCAGGCTAACAGCAAGGCAATGATGTTTCAGTCCTTCGTCACCGATGTAATTGCCTACAATAACCAAGCCAAAAGTCCGGAGCTGACGCGCATTCTCCAATCCATCCAACCCAAAACTGCCGCCAAATAATATGATCGACGATTCCAATTCCGAAATTTGTGCATTGAAACGTCAGGTATTCACGCTGCTCGTCGCGCTGGTCGTGGTCAGCGGCACACTGACGGTTTATCTTTACCGTCAGGCGAGCATCACGGGCAAAGATCTTAATGCTTCCAGCCAGTTAATTGCCAACGTCAACCAGAACGAGGGAATTATCGTCACGTTTGCTAATCAGCTTGCTGTGTATGCACAAACGCATCCAGACATCCGTCCGATTCTTACCAAATATGGGGTTCCGTCCACGGGTATCCCCACGGCAGCGGCGCAAAAAAAATAACCCGATTTACAAATTTATCTTTCCGCCGCAGTTCGGACAGAAGTTCGACTGCGGCGAATTTTTTTGTCCGCAACCGGTGCAGGTGATGCGCGCGGCCTTGTGCTGACGATGAATCATCAGGCTGCGGATGTATGGAATCCAAGTGAAGGCGTAGGCGA
>DATCFH010000187.1:0-5347 GCA_036509625.1 Verrucomicrobiia bacterium | reverse complement strand
GTTGAAATCAGTTTGAAGCAAAATGGAAAAGTGGTTCACCAAATCACGCAGTGCTTCGGTTTTCGCACGATGGAAGTCCGTGACGGTGACGGCCTTTACGTCAATGGCCACAAAATTATTTTGAAAGGCGCTGACCGCCATTCGTTTTGGCCGGATTCCGGCCGCACTTTGAGCGAGGCCGTTCAACTGCTCGATATCAACACCATGAAGGACGCGAACATGAACGCCGTCCGCATGTCGCACTATCCACCGGACGAACAATTTTTAGATCTGTGCGATGAAATGGGGCTTTACGTTTTGGACGAACTCGCCGGCTGGCATCATTTCTACGACAACAAAATTGGTCCGAAGCTGGTTCACGAAATGGTCGTGCGCGACGTGAACCATCCTTCGATTTTATTTTGGGATAACGGCAACGAAGGCGGTTTCAACACGAACTTCGACAAAATTTTCGGCGAACTCGATCCGCAAAAGCGGCGCGTGCTGCATCCGTGGGCGACGTTCAGCGGCTTGAACACGGCGCATTATCTCGCCTACGACAAGGCCGAAATCGCGAGCGGCGGCAGAAAAGTTTATTACGCCAACAATCAGGAGATTGTCGCGACGAATGATGCGGCCAAATATATTTATATGCCCACGGAATTTATGCACGCCCTTTACGACGGCGGCGGCGGCGCGGGTCTGGATGATTATTGGCGCATGATGATGAGCCATCCGACCTGCGGGGGCGGCATCATTTGGGCGCTGCTCGACGACGGCATCAAACGTCCCGACACCGGCGAAATTGACGTGGCGGGAAATCAAGCGCCGGACGGCATCGTCGGCCCGTATCGCCAGCGCGAAGGCAGTTTTTATGCGATCAAAGAAATCTGGTCGCCGATTCAAGTCAAGCGCACGAACGGCGGCTTCGCGATTGAAAATCATTTTAGTTTTACCGACGCGAACGAATGTAAATTCATCTGGCAGCTCCGCCGTTTTCCACTGCCGACTGAAACAAATTCAGGTTTCACCATCGTGCGCGAAGGCGTTTTGAAATCGCCAACGATTCCGCCGGGCGGAAAAGGTGAAATGAAATTTGACCTGCCCGTTGCGCGCAATGATGCCGATGCGCTTGCGTTGCGCGTGGCCGATCCAACTGGCCGCGAATTGTTCACTTGGGTCTGGCCGCTAAAAGCAGACGCCAATTTCAGTGTCACGCACGAACCCGCCGCGCATCATGCCATCGCGACGGAAACCAACGGCGTCATCGAGGTAAAATCCGGCGAGTTGACCGCGACGTTCAGCAAGCAAACCGGCTTACTGATTGGCGGCCAGCGCGGCGCGCAAATTTTTTCACTGACAAATGGCCCGCGTCTCGCGGTGGGTCGCGCGACGTTGCGCGAAATTCATTTTGACGAGGACGAGCCGGACGCAATCGTGTCCGCCAAATATGACGGTGATTTGAAATCTGTTGACTGGCGCGTGAATGGCAATGGCTGGATTGATTGCAATTACACTTACGCGGCGCACGGCACGAATGATTTTCTCGGTGTCCTTTTTGATTACCCCGAAAGTTTTGTGCAGCACAAACGCTGGCTCGGCGACGGCCCGTTTCGCGTCTGGAAAAACCGGTTGCGCGGCGTGACGCTCGGCGTTTGGGAAAACGATTACAACAACACGCTCACCGGTTTTCGCGACTGGATTTATCCGGAGTTTAAAGGATTTTTTGCGAACGTGCGCTGGCTGCAACTCGACACGACGGAAGGACAGATTACCGTGCTGAATCGCAGCGCCGTGCCGTTCGTGCAAATGCTGACGCCAGAATTTTCGCCGACCAATCTCATGGCCAAAGCCTTCGCGCCCGTGCCGAAATGCGGCCTCGGTTTTCTCGACGCGATTCCGCCCATCGGCAGCAAATTCAAGGAAGCAAAGTTCGGCGGTCCGCAAGGCCAGCCGACCGTGGCGCATGGAGAATACTCCGGCGCGCTGAGCTTTTATTTTGGGAGATTGCCATGACCGTTAATCGGCAATTTTTGGACGCAAACACAAAACATGACAAACTATTAAGATTATGAAAAAACAAATGCTGGCGGCTTCCGCCATTCTCATCGCCGTCATCGGTTTCACCCGGACGGCTTCCGCGCAAATGAGCACGCCTGCGGCGACTGACGCGGAGAAAGAGACGTTTTATGCGACCACCATCGAGAACCGCGTCGTGGACATTCTGAAAGTTTTGAACTTGTCCGACGCGGCCAAATCGAACGCGGTGCATGAGATTCTCGTCGCGCAGTATCATGATTTGCGCGTGCGCGATGCGGCGATTGACACGCGGCTCAAAGTGGATGGCAAGGAAGTGAATTATGCGAATCGCGCTCCGCTTCTGGCGGCGCAAGCCCAGCCGCAGCACGACCAGTTTCTTGCCAAGCTCGCCGAAAATTTGACGCCGGAACAGGTCGAGCAGGTCAAGGATTTGATGACCTACCACAAAGTGAAAGTCACTTACGACGCCTATTGCGTGATTATTTCCGGTCTGACCGATGCGGAAAAGGCGAAGATTTTGGAACTGCTCAAAGCCGCGCGCGAAGAGGCGATTGACGGCGGTAATTCGCCGGAAAAATCCGCCATTTTCCAGAAATACAAAAACCAGATTAACGCCTATCTCGACGCGCAAGGCCACGACACGGCAAAGGCGTTTCAGGATTGGATCGCCAAAAATCCCAACACCAACAATCCGGCGGCAAAGTGATTTATCGGGCGCAAGGCCGCGTGTTTATTTGGAGTTGAATTCGTATTTGCCGGATTCAACGGCAAAAACGGCGCGGCCATTTTTCATCCACAAAAAAGTTGCGTCTGCACTTTGCGCGACCGCTTCGCGAGATTTTGCGGGAACAAAAACCGTCGCCGTCGTATTCGCCGGAATCGTCACGTTCAACGTGAATTTTTCGCCGTCGCGCTTCCAGTCGCTGACAATTTTTCCACGGATGGAATTGTAACTCGCCTTCGCCCACGTCACGTCGCCGACCGGTTGCGGGTTAATGACGATGCTCTTAAAACCCGCGCTGCCAGGCGCATTTTGAATTCCCGCGAGGTCGTGATAAAACCATTCCTGAATCTGGCCGAGCATAAAATGATCCTGCGACGAGCCGCCGTCCCACGCCTCGGTCAAACTGGTTTTGCCTTTCGCCAGTTGCATTCCGTAACCCGGCTTGTCCGACTGGTTGTTGATTTCAAAAATCACATCGCTGCGCCCGCCGTCCGCGAGCGCGCGCAGCAAATAGCGATAGCCGACATCACCCGCCGTGAGCGCGTTGCCGCGTGAACGCACGTCTTTGACGATTGAATTCAAAACGGCGGCGCGGTTGGATTCTTCACAAATGCCAAAGACCAGCGGAATGGCATTGGCGCATTGCGAATCGGTTGCGTAAAAATGATTCGTCGTGTCGTAAAATTTTTCGTTGAACGCGGCGCGAATTTTTTCCGCAAGTTCGAAAAATAGTTTTGCGTCATCAGTTTTGCCGAGCAGCGCGGCGGCTTGCGCCATGATTTTCTCATCCTCAAAATAAAATGCCGTCGCTGTAAGCGCGATGGGTGTGAGCTGCGAGACGCCGGGTTTTTTCGGACCGAGGTCATACCAGTCACCGAGACCGTAATTGACGATGTAATTTTCCGCGCGGCTGCCGAGGTAAGTGAGATAATTTTTCATCGCCTCGTAATGCGTGCGGAACAGATTCAAGTCGCCGTCAAATTCATATTGCTGCCACGGCACGAGGATGAAGGTGCTGCTCCATTCCGGCGAATCACCGAAATCATTTCGCAGATGATTCGTGTCGGTCTTGCTGCGGAAAATTGTGTATTCCGGCGCGGTCGTCGGCACGAGTCCGTTCGTGAGTTGCGAATCGCATATGTCATTGACCGTCTTGGTGAACAGTTGCGCGAGATCAAAATCATAACGCAGCGCCGGGCCGTTCAAGTGATCTTCCTCCAGCCAGCCAAGCTTTTCGCGATGCGGACAATCCGTCATCAAGCTCACCATGTTGTTTTGCTGCGCCCAGCGGACGAGCGTGAACGTGCGGTTGAACAAATCATTGGAGCATTCAAATTCACCAACGGATTCGGACGCGGAATGAATGACGATGCCGCCGAGCGAATTTATTTTTGGCAATGTGCCGTTGGTTTTCGCCGGTGTGAGATGCGCCTGCCAATAACGGCAGCCGACGTAGAAAAATTTCGGCGACCACGTTTCTTCTCCGTCCGTGGCCTTGGTGAATTCGCACCAGAGCGCGCCGCGATGACCCGCGCCCATCGAGCTTTGATTGATGCCGCCGTCGCCGTCGAGAAGTTCCGACGGATACAAACGCACTTTGCTGCCCGGCGCGCCGGTCACGGAAATTTTCGGAACATGCGCTGCGTTCTGGCCAAGATCGAAAACGATGTCGCCATTCGTGAGCGTGCGCGAAGAAACGGCGTTGTGCGTTTCAAAAAAGCGAATCGGCGGCGCGGCGCAGGAAAGTCCGCGCAATTCTCCGCCCGGCCCATTCACCACAATTGCAGGCGACCATTTGGCAGCGTCAAAATTAATTTTATTCCAATTTTTCTGAACCAGCCGCGCGTCAAAATCTTCGCCGCCGTAAATGGAATTGAAAGTTATCGCGCCCGCCGCGACGTGCCAATTTCCATCCGTGCTGATGGTTTCCACCGAGCCGTCGGCGTATTCCAGCCGAATTTGCGCGATGGCTTTTTGCGGGCCGAATGAGCTTTTGAATTTTGTAAAACGTCCGCCTCCGAGCACTTGATACATCCCGTTTCCGAGTTCCAGGCCGACGGCGTTTTTCCCGTGCTGTAAATTTTTCGTGATGTCAAAAGTGTCGTAAAGGCAGGTCTTGTCATACTTCGTCCAGCCGGGTGAAAGAAAATTGTCGCCGACCTTTTTGCCGTTGAGCGTCATTTCGTATTCGCCAAGACCGCAGACATTCACGAGTGCGCGCCGGAGTCCGGGCTTCACGACAAATTCACGGCGCAACAGCAGCGAAGGAATGTTCATGTCCGCCGCGCCAATCCATTGCGCGTGCCAATCTGAATTTTGCAGAACACCCATTGTCCAATTCGCGGGCTGGCTCCACGCGGATACTTTTCCATTTTCATCCCACACGCAGACTTTCCAAAAAACTTGTTCCGCCGATTTTAATTTTCCGCCGGGGAACGGAATTTGAATCGTCTCGTCGGAATTTACTTTGCCGCTGTCCCACAAATTGCCGTTGTCCGCCGCGAGATTTTCTTCGGACGACGCGGCAAGAATTTGATATGCAGTCTGCATTTGCTCTTTGCGTGCGAGTTCTATGTGGTCAATATTAAAAACTAGATATTCCAA
>DATCFH010000186.1:0-5981 GCA_036509625.1 Verrucomicrobiia bacterium | reverse complement strand
TCGTTCTGAGCCAGAATCAAACTCTCCGTATAAAACGTTAGTTGATTCCTGCCTGATCGTAAAATCAGGCAGCTTTACTTACTTATATGGTTAAAACCTTCGTGATCAGCCGACTAACCGGCCAATCTTGAAGGGGCTCTTTACTAATCGCACAAATCAATTTTCAAAGAACAACAGGTGTCTAAACACCAAAAAATCCTTTCCAAAACCCGACACGTTTCATTTCCCATTTAGTGGATAAAAAAACCCGAGCGCCGAACATCGCTTACTACTCGGCATCTCAGATTCGAGTTTTGAGGGCGCGTGATTATAAATCCGCACCGCTGTCAACGGACATTTCTGTCCACCCATCCGCCCAATTCGTTGGACGAAGGACAGACAATTTATCAAACAATCTATTTCATGCAAGAGATTTTTCAAATTATTTTTGAGGTGGGTTAACCGCTTGTGGACACGAACTTGTTGTCGCGCCGGTCATGTGGAACATCGCCAAAAAAACATCCTTTCGCCGGTCAACTTCACGCCGTCGCGGACTGCAAACGCACTCATTTTGAAATTGACCGCGAGCAATTGCTTTCCCTTTGTGAAAATTGCACGAGTCCGGACTCGCGCAATTCCGATCATCGGATTGATTGGAATTTTTCTCGGCTCTCTTCGTGTCATTACCCTCGTCAGCAAACGAAAGTAAGTTTCCGGCGAACTCCAAAATGAACGAAACGCCCGGCGGCATGACAGCCTGCAAATTTTCTTCGCCGGCTAAATCCGCTTCTCGTCCGCGTCAATATAATCCACGAAATTCGTGATGTCGTCGCGGTGGGCGATTCCAGATTGTTCCTTCCGCATTTTGAGCCGCGCGCAGGCCGCTTCGTCTCCGGCTTTCGGGCGGTTCAAAACGTCCTGCCAGTGCGAGGATTTTTCCGCCGCAGATTTTTTCACGTTGCAGCGAACCCAATCGCACACCTCGCCGTCGGTGGTTGAATTTTTCACGACCTCGACAAATTGTTCGTGCGTCAGCCCGGCGGCCTTGAGCCACATCCCGTCAAAACCGTTGCCGAGATTTTCCGTGTAATCGGAATGCAGTTTGCCCGCGAGGTGCAGGCGGATTTTGTCAATGTAACGCGGCAGGTAGCTCCAGCCGTCCATCGTTTCGCGCGGACTGCGCGGGTAAGTGATTTCGTTCATGAGTTTGTAATTTGTTGAATGGTTGAATCATTAAATCATTTTGTCAAAGAAATTGCCATGCTGATTTGGAAATGGTGGGGCGAGGCTACTGACGAGCCGTTTTTTTGCGACGATTACAAACGGCTCGCGAGGACGCTCGCCCCATCGCATCAATTTTTACCACGAGTAATGCACGGTGTAAGTCACCGTTTTTTCCCCGTCGGGTTTCACCGGCACGCGGAACTCGATGGTCTGTGCGTCGGTCTTCTTGAAATCGTCGGACTTGGCCGTGATTTCCCAACTGCTCCAGCGATACAAATGCTCGACGACGCGGATTTCCACCGGCGCGTCTTTTTTGTGGTTGCGAAGTTTGATCTCGAAGGTTTCGTCAATCGTGTGGGCGCGCGTATCAACGTGAAAATCCGTCTGCTTGCGCTCGCCGACGAGGTCGAAGGAATTTCCAGTCGTCACGCGCACGGTTTCATTTCGCGGCGTGTGGTCAATTGTGTTCTCGCCGACGAATTGCAACTGTCCGTCCGCGTCGCGCCGGTAAAACCGCAGCTTGCCCGCCGGAAGCGCGACGCCGAGATGATTGCTTTCCGCGTTCACAAATTCCCGCATCACCAGGATTTTTTTATTTCCAGACGTGCCGTAATTCTGGTCGTTGTTCAGACCGCCGTAAAAACGATAATCGGATGCGCCGTCATAAACGTAAATCGTCGGCGCGAACATATTTTCCGCATGGACAAATTCAACCTGCTTCGTCTCGCGGTCATGCAGCGTCGTCGGGCGCGCGATGGAATAAAGATGAAATTCGTCAAAGGCCTTTTCAGTGACGGCTGGGCCATTTTCATCCATTGCTTGCATGACCATCGCTCTTCGCGCCGCGACAAATGCCATCTGCTGCGGCGGCTGGATTTTATTCACCTCGCCAGCCATCAATTTGATTTTTGCGTTCTCAAAAGTTTTTCCGCTCTGGTTGTTCATCGTGATCCAGCCGACCAAGTCCACGTTGTCGCCTTTTTCCGGCGAGACGAGATTGTAGCTCGCGCTCCAGTCAAATCCGCCGGTGACGTAGCCGACTTCCGCGTCAAATTTCCCCGGCTTGTCGGATTGCAACAGCCAGTTGAGCGTCGGCTTCAAAACCGTGCCGTCGCCCAAATCTGGAAACAGCGGCATTCCTGGCAATTGAAATTGTAATTTGCCGTCCACTTCAATGATCGGCTGCGTCGGACTGCCGCCGGGAACGTAGCCGCTGCGGACGATTTTTCCGGAAATGAATTCCGGCGTCTGCGTGTTGTCCTTCGTGCGGATGTTTTCAAAATCAATCGTCTTGCCCTCGTTGAGCGAGAGCAGCAATTCCTGCGAGACCGGGTCGTTGCGATAATTTTGTTCGAGGATTTGCAGCGAATGTTTTCCGTTCGGGTCGCGCAAGATCACCGAGTCCGGCTCGACCTGCGCCGTCGCGTCTGCGTAACGGACATTGTTGACGCCGGATTGCAAATCGAGCGGCACGGAGTCGCGCACGACGGCGAAGTTCTGGTTGTAAATGGTGAGCGACGGCTGCGCGAACGCCGCGAGCGAACCCGCCGCGCCGAGAAACAGAATTACAAGGATGGATTTCATTTTGGCCTTTCGGTTGATGTTTCAATAATAGACACCAATCCATGGAAAACGACCGAAATTATTTGCAAATAATTTGTAAGAAGCGACGGACTCGCCCATGTTGTCGGCATGAAACGGAAACGCGGACAGTTTGATTTCGACGTGGCAATCATCGGCGGCGGCAGCGGCGGCTACGCGGCGGCGCGGACGGCGGCGGCGGCGGGACTGAAAACCGTCGTCATCGAGGGCGGCGCGGAAGTCGGCGGACTTTGCATCCTGCGCGGCTGCATGCCGACGAAGGCGCTGCTCTACGCGGCGGAAGTGAAACATCTCGCCGAGCACGCAGAAACTTGGGGCGTGCGCGCGGGAAAAGTCACATTTGATTTTGCGAAAGTCATGGCGCGAAAAGGCGCGCAGGTGAAAGATTTCGCGGATTATCGCGTGCAGCAACTGAACGCCGGAAAATTCAAATTCATCCGCGCCAGCGCAAAGTTTCTCGACGCGCACACAGTGGAATTAAATTCGCATCGTAGCAGCGGACGCGAGTCCGCTCCATCCGATCAGAGCCGACTCACGTCGGCTGCTGCGATTACCGCCAAACATTTCGTCATCGCCACCGGCTCGACCGTCGCACCGCCTCCGTTGCCGCAACTCAACGAAGTCGGCTTTATCACAAGTGACGATGCGGTGGCACTGAAGAAGCTGCCGAAGTCGCTCATCATCCTCGGCGGCGGCGCGATTGCGTGCGAGTTCGCGCAATTCTTCGCGCGCTTCGGGGTCAAGGTCGCTTTGATCCAGCGCAGCGAACATATTTTGAAGGAGTTCGACACTGACGCCGCGACGGAAATTAAAAAAGTTTTCCGGCGCGAAGGCATCCAGGTTTTCACCGACACAAAACTTCTGGGCGCGCAAATCGTAGGACAGGCTTCCAGCCGGTCCAAACAACCGCTTAAGCGGAAAATGAACAGGCTGGAAGCCTGTCCTACGATCAAGGAAATTTCCTTCAAGCACGGCGGCAAAACAACTTCCATTTCTGCGGAAGAAATTCTGTTTGCGCTCGGGAGGATTCCGAACACCGCATCATTGGATTTGGAAAACGCGGGCGTGAAAACTGAAGGCGGTTATGTGGCCACGAACGACAAAATGCAGACTTCCGCGCCGCACATTTTTGCGGCGGGCGATTGCACCGGGCCGCATGAAATCGTCCACATCGCCGTGACGCAGGGCGAAATCGCGGCGCACAACATTGTTGGTGGGGCGAGCGTCCCCGCGAGCCGAAATTTAGCCGCATCGTCAAATGGCTCGCGGGGACGCTCGCCCCACCGCATGGATCATCGGCTGCTGATTTCCGTGGTGTTCACGGAACCGCAGGTGGCGTTCGTCGGCCTGACGGAAAAAGAGGCTGCCGCGCGCAAGATTCCATTTCTCGCGGCGAGTTATCCGTTCAATGATCACGGCAAATCGCTCATCATGGAGGCGAAGGACGGTTTTGTGAAACTGCTGGCGAATCCGAAGACCGGCGAAATCCTCGGCGGTGCGTGCGTCGGGCCGAGCGGCGGCGAATTGATCCACGAAATCGTCGCGGCGATGGCGAAGCGCATGACGGTTCACGAACTCGCGGCGACGCCGCATTATCATCCGACGCTGGCGGAAATCTGGACTTATCCGGCGGAGGAACTGGCGGGGAAAATTTCGCAAAAATAAAATCGGCGGCGGCGCACCGTTGCCAGATGACCTCCGCCAACGCCGCGCACACGAGTTCAAGCGCGGTTCGCGCAATGGTTTGTTGGGCGCGGGCAACGTCACGCGATTTTGGATGATTGAAAATAGAATTGGCTACTGCGCTTTCTCCACAATCACCGCCGTGCCGCCGGTGTCACTAGCTTCGTATCGCGTTGCAAGATTGAATCGTTTGTTGATTTCAGATTCCAACGCATCCGGCCAATTGGTTTGCCCAGTCACAACGCAATCAAATTTATCATCGGGCAACGGAGCAAGAAAAACGAGTTTTGCTTCTGAATTTTTTTGAGAATAAATGGTGGCAATCAACTCCTTCACAGTTTGGCCTCTCGCAAAATACTGATGATTGCCTACCATGCCAGCAGGAATCCAGTTCGCCGACATTTTAGTCGGACGAAGCAACAGCATTGGCGGCATTTTTTCTAATGTTTGCGAATTCATGTCCAAATTCCAATCGCTGGGATTTGCGGCTGCGACAGGCTTCGACTGATTCAATTGCTTTGCCTGCGAACGCACTTCTTTTACAATGACGGTTGTTGTTCCCGTCGCGAGTAACACAATTACGCCCGCGACGACTGCTGTTTTTGCTTTTGACCATGCCATAATTTTCAATGCTCCTTTGATGAGGGTTAAGGTTGATGTTGAAGCCGCCGCGCCTTTGGCAATCGCCACGGCAGAAATTGTTTTTGCCAGTTCAATCGGCGCGGCTTGAACGGAATTGGCGGAAATTGCCCCTGCAATAACTGTCGTTGTCGAAGCAATTCCGCGTTTGACAAAAAATTTCCGCAGTTTTTCCAGACCACGTGCGACTCTTTTTTGCGCGGCGCGTTCTTCCACGCCCAGCGCGACGCCGATTTCCTTCAGGCTGCGGTTTTCAAAATAGCGCAACACAATCACGTCGCGATCCTTGTCCTGCAGTTGCGCCATCGCCTCGTCCAGAAATGGCGACAGTTGTTCCCACGTTGAACCGGTCTGGTCTGGGTCGGTGATGGCTTGCATATGCGCCTCCTGTTCTCGAAGCCGGCGGCGGAATTCGCGTTTCAGCGCGGCCTTGGAAACAAACTGCGCCGTGCGGTAAAGCCAGCCGGGCAAAATGGTTTTCGGGCCGAGCGAATCCGCCTTCCGCGCGAGGATGATGAAGACGGTCTGGGTGATTTCTCCGGCGAGATGCGAATCGCGCACCTGCCGCAACGCCACCGAATGAACGAGGTGAACGTGCCGCGCAACGAGCGTCGCGAAAGCCTGCTCGGACCGGCGGGCGGCGTAGTCGCGCAGCAAATCCATGTCGTCATTCATCATCCAACTATAAATGCACGCCCAGGCCGGAATGAGACAATTTATTTTGATTTTTTTTGTCCGCAGATTTCGCGGATTACGCGGAAAGTCGGAGACGGTGCGGAATAGGTGTAACGGCTTGCGGCAGAAAGCCGGATTTTTCAACGGCAAAATACGGCGCTCTGCCGAGACGCCGCCAC
>DATCFH010000185.1:0-4178 GCA_036509625.1 Verrucomicrobiia bacterium | reverse complement strand
GCGCTGGCAGCTTCGTCCATGTCCTGCGCGCTTTCGAGCAGCAACGCGTTGACGGGTTTGGTGATGTTACGTTTGTGATTTGGCTCGGCGGGGAGATTTTCAAACGTGCCGGATTTCCACGATAAAATCCGCCGAAACGCGGCTTCGCCATTTGCGCCCTCGGCTTCGGCGTCAATCAATTCGCCGTCTTGAATCCACAATTTCGCCACGAGCGGCCCGCGCGTGATTCGCAAAACGGATGAACTGCGCGAAAGACATTCCATTTGAATAATGTCCATCAAACTTTTGCTTTGGATGCCGCGAAAGCCGGGTTCGTCGTCGCGGCCAAGCAAGGATTCGAGACACTCAATGAACAATTTTGAGTTGCGCTGCATGTCCATTTTTATCCAGAACAAATCCACGCCGAGCGCGTAGGCGCGCGAACGAAATTCCTCATCTTCGAGCGCGCTCAAGACGACGGTGCGAAGTTCGGGATAGCGGCGGCGGACGATGGAAAGGATTTGCAAACCGTCAATGCGCGGCATTTTCAAATCGCAAATCAGCAGGCGCACCGGTTCGGATTCGAGCAATGACAGCGCGCGTTTGCCGTTGTTGGCGGTGAGAATTTCCGGGCGGCTGGGCAACGCGGACAGCATTTCCTGGCTTAAGGTGAGCCAGTCGTTGTCGTCATCCAGAATTAAAATTTTATGTCGTTTTTCCATTAAAGACCCGCGCTACGGCTAACCGCAGGACGGCTGAAACTCAAGCGTTAAACTGCGGCGGCCAAATCATAAGCAATCGCCGTTCCGCGCAGCCAGATGATTTTTGGACGCAAATTGGGACAGCAAAAATGGTCGTGAGTCTCGTCGTGGGACAGAAATAGGAAAAATTCATCTCAAAGTGCCCGTGGCGCGAATTCTGCTTAAAGATTCCTTGCCTGTCGCCACTGAATCAGGCCAACTCAAAAACGAACATCATGTCTAACACGGTCAAATCAAAATTTGCCGGCTTGCTTCGCGGCATTCTGCGGAAGATGGATTCGCCGCCCGCGCCCGCGCCGCGCCCGGTCGTGACCGCTGCGCCCAGCGCGCCGGTCGCCGCGCTGCCCGCCGCCACCGCGCCGCCGCCCGTTCTGTTGACCAGCACGCCGCCAAATGAAAATGGAATTTCCGTTCCGCTCACGCCCATCATTGCCGGACTGCCGATGGAGTTGCGCGGAAAAATCATGGCCATCCCGCCGCCCGGTCAGGTGATTCATTTGCCGGTGGAAATTGTGATTTCACAACTTGCGTTCGGGGCGGTGAAAATTTCCTTCGGCGAACTACGCCAGCTTGCACCCGATTTTTTTGCAAATTCCGGCGGCGCACTCGACAGTAAAATGATTAGTCTGCCGTTGAACGAAATTTTGCCACGCTTGAATCCGGCGTTGCTCGCGCGCCGCACCGGCCCGAAAGTGGAAATAGCCGAAGATGTCAACGGCCCGTTCGGCGGCCGCGGCGCGGGCATCGCGTTCACAACGCAACCACTCAAAGCGCCGCCCGCACCGGCTCCGATTTCCGCGCCCGAACCCGCGCCAACACTTGCGCCCGCGCCGTTGCGAATGAACCAACCGATGACGCCGCCGAAGCCGTTCACGCCAATTCCGTTCACGCCGCCGCCGATTCAAAAAGTTGTTTTGCCCGCGCCGATTGTTCCGGCAATTTCCGCTGCACCTGTGCCCGTTGCGCCGTGTCCGGCACCCGCGCAGCCAACGATTTTTGCTTCGCTCTGGGATTTGGCGGAACACTGGCCGGAGGAATTAAAAAACGAAATCTCCCATACAGCATTGGCGAATGTCAGTGTGCCGCTCGCGGGCAGCATGGTCGAAGCGGGCTTGAAACGCGGGCGCGTGACGATGACTTGGAAACAATTACGGACGCTCGCCAAACCCAGTTCGTCGCCTTCGCCGAATGATTTGTTGGAACTGGATTTGCCGTTGAAAATTATTGCGCCAATGTTTTTTGCCGCGCAAAAAAATTTGGTGGGCGCGCGGGTGAAGACCACGGTCGCGGCGGAAATTCCGGATTTATTTTTTGGTTTTCCGCAGGCCGCAGCGGAGCCGCCAGTCAGCGCGCTCAAACCGGTGGAGAAGAAATCCGGTGATTCAAATTTTTATGTCTGGGGCGACAATGGCGAAATGCCGAAGGTGGAAGAAAATCCTTTTCTGCCGCCGCCGGTTCCGCAAACTGATTTCACACATCGCCACGCGCCGCCGCGCGACGTGGTGACGCGCGCGGTCGCGTTGCCCGGTGTGGCGGGCGCGCTGGTGACGTTGCCGGACGGTTTGCGCGTGGCGAGCGAAGTGCCGGCGGAATTTAATGCGGACACGCTCGCGGCGTTCATTCCGCAAATGTTTGAGCGGATGAATCAGAGCGCGAAAGAATTGCGGATGGGCGCGCTGAACAATGTCAGTTTCACCGTGGGCAATGTGCCGTGGCGCATCATCCGCGTGAACTCGGTTTATCTGGCGGCGTTTGGCCGCGCGGGTGAATCATTGCCGACGGCGCAACTCGCATCGTTGGCAGGGGAATTGGATCGCAAACAGACACAATAATTTTTTATGGCTATCATCAATCAGGCGACGAAGGAATTGCAGGTGAAAATCGTTTATTACGGCCCGGCGATGGGCGGCAAAACGACAAACCTTGTGCAAGTCCACGATCATGTCCAGACGACGGCGGGCAATAAAGGCAAACTTGTTTCGCTCGCGACCAGTTCCGACCGCACTTTGTTTTTTGATTTTCTGCCGATTGAAGCGATGACGATTAAAGGGTTCAAAACGAAGTTCCAACTTTACACCGTGCCCGGCCAGGTGATTTACAACACGACGCGGCAACTCGTTTTGCGCGGCGTGGACGGGATTGTTTTTGTCGCGGATTCGCAATACGAAAAAATGCCGGAGAACGTGGAGAGCTTTCAAAATTTGGTGGAGAATTTGAATTCGCTGAAACAGAATCTCGCGGAGATTCCCTATGTTTTACAATACAACAAGCGCGATTTGCCGAACGCCGCGCCGACGGAATATCTCGACTACCTGCTCAACAATCGCGACGTGCAAGTGCCGTCGTTCGGGGCGAGCGCGCACAAATGCGAAGGCGTTTTTGAGACGCTGAACATGATTACGCGGATGCTGCTTCAAAAATATCTCAACCAGAGTGCGCCGCCAACTCCCTGACATGGCCACGCTGCCACAACTCATCGAGGAAGATGTCCAGCGGCTCGACGAGACGCTGCGGGCGTTCCACGCGCAGACGGACGCGACGGCTTCGCTCATTATTGACAAGGGTGGATTTCTCATCGCGCACGCTGGCGACGATCAGCAATTCGACCTCACGACCATTGGTGCGCTGGCGTCCGGCGCGTTCATGGCGAACCAGACGATTGCGAGGTTGGTGAACGAAAAGAATTTTAACAGCATCTATCAGCAGGGCGAAAAGTTTTCCATGTTCGTTATCAACGTGGATGAACATTGTCTGCTGGCGGTCATTTTTTTGCAGCAAACCGGCGTGGGTGTGGTGAAATTTTATGCGACCGCCGCCGTCAACCGCATCGCGGAATCGCTCGCGCGCGCGCAGGCACGTGACCCGCAGGCGGGACTCGACCTCTCGGAATTGAACGCGACGAACCCGCAGGATTTTTTCCGCAAGAAAAGCGCCTGACGCGGCGCGACGGTTCGGGCGCAAACGGAATTTGAAACCTCAATCCAGCCTCTTCCGTTCGCGATAAACACCGCGTATTTTCACTGACAAGGCGGCGGAAAATCCGCAAAATCGCACTTCACCTTTTTTATGTTAAATTAATGCCATGAGTGATGTGACCCTTATATTGCAGGCCGTTGGCCGGGGCGAAGGGCGGACGTTGGAAGATTTATTGCCGCTCGTGTATGAAGAGCTGCGGCGGCTGGCGGCGGCGCGGATGGCACAGGAATCGGCGGGCCACACGTTGCAGCCGACGGCGCTGGTGCATGAGGCGTGGATGCGGCTCGTCAGTGACGGGGATCGGACATGGAAAAACCGCGCGTATTTTTTTGGCGCGGCGGCGGAGGCGATGCGGCGCATCCTGATTGAAAGCGCACGGCGCAAATCGCGGTTGAAACATGGCGGCGGTCAGGAGCGGTTGAACATTGCGGACATGGAGTTGGCGGACACGACACCGGATGA
>DATCFH010000184.1:0-2804 GCA_036509625.1 Verrucomicrobiia bacterium | reverse complement strand
AGCCGGAACATTTTTTGTTGCGGCTGGCGAATGGCGAGCTGGCAGTGCCGGAAAATACTGTGCTCATCGGCCAGACGGATTCGTCCGAGCGCGTGCGGCAGTGGGCGGACGCGCGCGAACCGGCGTGGTTGCCAGTAGGTGGCTCGGAATTTTTCGGGGCGCTTCTCGAATCAGAATTTGCGGGCGCGGCTCCGTCGGTTCCCGAAAAAATAAATTTCTCCACCGGCAAACAATTGTTTATTTGCGGCACGGCCAGCAAGTCGGTGCAGGTGCTGGTGAAATCGTCGCGCGCGGGCGACGTGCCGGTTTTTGGCCTGCCGCGCGAATTGATGTGGGGCGAAAACTTCTCGCAAGGCGCGCGCGAGGTGATTTCGCAGCGCATCGTGGAAGCTTTCCAGGCGAACTGCCGCGTGGTGTTGTGCGTGGGATTACCACCCGTAAAAGATGTGCCGGCGGCGCGGCGATTGGCGGATCATCTCGTGGACATTGCGGAATTGGTTTTGCGCCGGGTCGTGGTCAAAAATATTTTTGCCGAGGGCGGTGCGACCTCGGCGGAATTGTTGCGGCGGATGAATTGGCCGCGCTTGGAAGTCCGGCGCGAATGGGCCACCGGCGTCGCGACGCTGGCGGTTGCGGGCGAAGATTCCCAATGGTTCACCATCAAACCCGGTTCCTATTCGTGGCCGGAACAGTGGACACGCGAGCCGTGATTTTGTAATTAAATAGCCATGCCGTCCACTTCTCCCAAGACCGACAGTTTGATCTTTGTTGATCCGTCGCCGATTGCGCGACGGCTGCTGTGGCATCTTTTTTCCATCGGTGTGCGGCGCGTCGAACAGACCGACCACCACGAGCGTTTTGAAAAACCCGGAGCGCATTTGTTCTGGGTGCAATCCGGCGCGGGCGAACTCGAATACCGTTCCCGCCGCTTTCAACTTCGGCGCGGCGGCGAAGTCTGGCTGGTGGACATGAATTCTCCGCGCACTTACATTCCGCATCCCGGACGCCATCTGGCCATCGCCGGTTTTCGCTTTGGCGGACCCGGTCTGGAATTTTGGCATGAAGAAATTCGCGACCGCGAGAATGCGGAATTCACTTTGGACGATTTGCGTTTTGCCACGCAGACGCAAGCCGAGTTGCTCCGGCTCGTTCGCCGCAAACCCGTCGGTTGGGAATGGCAGGTGCACCTCGCCATCACGCATCTGCTTGGCAAGCTCCTCATGTCGCGCGATCTGCTCACCTCGCCGCAAGCCGAATTGCCGCCGCCCGTCGTGCGCGTGCTCAACGCTATTTCCACCAATCCGGCGCGCGACTGGAAAGCTGTGGAACTCGCCACCGTCGCCAAAATCAGCTACTCCGGCCTGCGCGCTTTGTTTCACACCTATGGGCAGGGAACGATTCATCAACACATTCAGCGTGTCCGTTTGGATCAGGCGCGGCTGCTGCTCGCCGACAAGCGGCTTTCCATCAAGGACGTTTCCGGCCAGCTCAATTTCTCCAGCGAATTTTACTTCAGCCACTTCTTCCGGCATAACACCGGCATGACGCCCACTGAATTTCGCCAGCATTTGAAAGGGTAAAATCTGTTTCGATGAAAAAATTATTTCTTGCCGCCGCGCTTTTGATTTTGGCGAACGCTTCTGTGTTCGCACAACAAACGGAAGTCCAGTTTCTCTCCGGCCACGGCAAGGATGACGCCGTGCCGTGGAAATTTTTCTGCACCAGCGGCGCGCATTCCGGCTACTGGACGAATTTGCCCGTGCCGTCGCAGTGGGACGTGAAAGGTTTCGGCCATCTCACTTACCACAAGGACGCCAACAACGCTTTCAATGAGCGCGGCCTTTACGAACACAAATTTTCCGTGCCGCAAAACTGGTCGGGCAAAAGAATCTTTCTCGTGTTCGATGGCGTGATGACCGACACCGACGCAAAATTAAACGGACAATCCGTCGGCGCAATTCATCAAGGCGGTTTCTACCGTTTCAAATACGAAGTCACTTCGCTGGTGAAATTCGGCGCGACCAACAAACTCGAAGTCGCCGTCGCCAAACATTCCGCCAACAAATCCGTCAACGCCGCCGAGCGCCTCGCCGACTACTGGGTTTTCGGCGGCATCTTTCGCCCGGTTTATCTCGAGGCCGTGCCGCCACAATTTATCGAGCGTGTCGCCATTGACGCGCAAGCCGACGGAAATTTTTCCGCTGCTGTTTTTCTGAACGGCGTCACGAATACTGATGAGGTCGAAGCGCAAATCCAAACGCTCGACGGGAAAAATATCGGAACAACATTCAGCCGGAAAATTTCCGCTGGGAAAGTTTCGCTGCAAACGGAAATCACCTCGCCAAAACTTTGGACTGCCGAAACACCCAATCTTTATCGCGTTGAAATCAGTTTGAAGCAAAATGGAAAAGTGGTTCACCAAATCACACAGCGCTTCGGTTTTCGCACGATGGAAGTCCGTGACGGTGACGGCCTTTACGTCAATGGTCACAAAATTATTTTGAAAGGCGCGGATCGCCATTCGTTCTGGCCGGATTCCGGTCGCACTTTGAGCGAGGCAGTTCAACTGCTCGACATCAACACCATGAAGGACGCAAACATGAACGCCGTCCGTATGTCGCACTATCCGCCAGACGAACAATTTTTGGATCTGTGCGATGAAATGGGTCTTTACGTTTTGGACGAACTCGCCGGCTGGCATCATTTTTACGACAACAAAATTGGTCCGAAGCTGGTTCACGAAATGGTCGTGCGCGACGTGAACCATCCTTCGATTTTATTTTGGGATAACGGCAACGAAGGCG
>DATCFH010000183.1:0-10084 GCA_036509625.1 Verrucomicrobiia bacterium | reverse complement strand
GGCGGGGGCGATGTCTTTTGAAAATGGTTTGCGCGTTGTGCGGCAGCGCGGACGCTTTATGCAGGAGGCTTGCGAAGCGACCAAAGGCGGCATGGCTGCAATCATTGGATTGGACGAAAATTTAACGCGCGAGGTTTGCGCGGAAGCGGGAGTTGTTTTGGCAAATTTGAATTGTCCCGGCCAACTCGTGATTTCCGGCGAGGCGGAAAAAATTGCGAAGGCGTGCGAATTGGCAAAAGCGAAAGGTGCGAAACGCGCGCTGCCATTGCCGGTGGCGGGCGCGTATCATTCGCCGCTGATGGCGAGCGCGCAGCCGAAGCTCGCGGCGGAACTGGCGAAGGTGAATTTGGTTTCGCCAATTGTGCCGGTGATTTCCAACGTCACGGCACAGGCGCATGGAACGGCGACGGAAATTTCTTCGAAATTGGTCGAGCAGGTTTGCGCGTCCGTTTTGTGGGAAAATTCCATGCGCGCGTTGCTGGCGCAGGGGTGCACGCGGTTCATCGAACTCGGACCGGGCGCGGCCTTGAGCGGATTTATGAAGCGCATTGATAAAATGGCGACGATGCTGAATGTTGCAGACGCGGCGAGCTTGGAAACCACGGTCAAAGCAATGTCAATTTAGCCACAGATTAAACACAGATGACTGAGACCGAGGAAACGCCCATTGTTTGCGAGACTTCACGCCTCATTCTGCGCAAATTCGATGAAAGCGATGTGGAGTCACTCTTCAGCTTTCTGGGTGATTCAGCGGTCATGCGCTTTTCCATCACGGGAACTGAAACGCGAGAAGACATTCGAACCAAATATCTCCCCAGTTGTTTGAGGCGTTATTCCCGAGATGGCTTGGGTCAGTGGGCAGTCGTGCGAAAGAGCGACGACATGTGCATAGGCGAGTGTGGAATCTGCGCGCAGGAAGTTGATGGTGAAATAGAATTCGAGATCAGTTATCGAATGCGCCGAGACTGCTGGGGAGCCGGCCTGGCGACGGAGGCCGCCCGAGCGTGCCGCGACTACGGATTCCAGAAGGCCGGATTGCGCCGCTTGATTTCAATTATCGAATCAGAAAATGCCGCTTCAATCCGCGTGGCTGAGAAAATAGGGATGACATTGGAGAAAAGAGCCTCGTTCCATAAGATCCCCGTTTTGATCTACAGCGTAACCAATGCTGTGAGTGGAACAGCCTGACTTCTGCCAACCAATGATCTGGTTAACAAACTAGATGGAATGATGGATTTGAATTTGGCGGCATGGCAGAAGTCGTGAAATAATAAAAAACAAGTTTTGAATTTGAACTAAAAATGTTCCTTTTCATCTGTGTTCAATCTGTGTTTCATCTGTGGCTGAAATAATTTTATGAGCCAACTCACCAATCAAATTGCCGTTGTCACTGGTGCGGGTCGCGGGATCGGCCGCGCCATTGCGTTGAAATTCGCCAATGAAGGCGCGGATGTCGTCGTGGTTTCGCGCACGCAGGAAAATTCCGAGAAGGTCGCCAATGAAATCGGCGCGCTCGGAAAAAGGGCGTGGGCGTTCGCCGTGGACGTGGCGGATTCTGCCGCCGTCAGTGCCGCCGCCGAAAAAATTCTGGCGGATTGCGGCAAGGTGGACATCCTCGTGAACAACGCGGGCGTGACGCGCGACGGTTTGCTGATGCGGATGAGCGATGCGGACTGGGACACGGTTTTGAACACGAATTTGAAGGGCGCGTTTTTTTTCACGAAGGCGTTTTCGCGCACATTTGCGAAGCAGCGGTCAGGCCGCATCATCAACATTTCGTCGGTCATCGGGCTGATCGGAAATCCCGGCCAATCGAATTACGCGGCGAGCAAGGCCGGGTTGATCGGGTTCACGCAATCGGTCGCGCGGGAATTTGCGTCGCGCGGCATCACGGCGAATTGTATTGCGCCGGGGTTCATCGAGACGGACATGACGTCGGAGTTAAATGCGGAATTGAAGGCGAACATTTTGAAGCAGGTTCCGATGGGCAAATTCGGCGCGGCAGAAGACATCGCGAACGCGGCGTTGTTTCTCGCGAGCGCGTCGGCGAGTTATGTCACGGGTCAGGTTTTGACGGTGGACGGCGGCATGGTGATGTGATTTCAATTCTTAATCGTAATCCTAATCTTAATCAGTGTTTTCAGGCGGATTACGATTAGGATTACGATTAAGATTAAGAAATTGTTGGATTCAAGACTTGACGCGCAGGGCGGTTTTAAGTTAGAAAAACAGGATAATTATGTCAGACAAACCTATCGACCAGCGCGTAAAAGACATCATCGTGGAACAGCTCGGCGTTAAAGCCGATCAAGTCGTTCCGGCGGCTAAATTTATCGAAGACCTCGGTGCGGATTCGCTCGACACGGTTGAGCTCGTCATGGCGCTGGAAGAGGAATTTGGCATCGAAGTGCCGGATGAACAGGCCGAGAAACTCCAGAGCGTCGGCGACGTGATCAAATACGTCGAAGAAGCCCAAAAGTAATTTGAACTCCAACGGCGGGGCAGTTTAAGCTGGACACAGCTCGAACTGCCCCGTTTGATTTTGTCATGGCAAACAACTATTCTGACCGTCGCGTAGTCGTCACCGGCATGGGCGTCGTCACGCCGCTCGGCCACGATCTCGATACCTTCTGGCAAAATTTAATTACCAGCCAGTGTGGCATTGATAAAATTTCTGCGTTCGACACGTCGGCCTTTGCCACGCAAATCGCGGGTGAAGTAAAAAACTTTGATCCGACGCCCGCGTTTCCGTCGCCCAAGGAAATTCGCCGCACGGATCGCTATTCGCAATTTGGCATTTACGCCGGTTGGAGCGCGCTGAAAGATTCCGGCCTCGAACTGGAAAAAGAAAATCTCGACGAAATCGGCGTGTTCCTCGGTTCTGGTATTGGCGGACTCGCGACGACGAGCGAGCAACATAAAATTTTGCTCGATCGCGGCCCAAGTCGGATGTCGCCCTTCACCATTCCGATGCTCATCGGCAACATGGCGTCCGGCCTCATCTCGATGTATTTCAATTTGCGCGGACCGAACTTCGCGACCTGCTCCGCGTGCGCAACGGCGAATCACGCCATCGGCGAAGCGTGGCGCACGATTAAAGCCGGCGACGCGTCCGTGATGTTTGCGGGCGGTTCCGAAGCGGCGGTCATTCCCATCGGTATCGGCGGATTTTGCGCGATGCGCGCCATGAGCACGCGCAACGACGATCCCAAACACGCGTCGCGTCCGTTCGACAAAGACCGCGACGGATTCGTCATGGGCGAAGGCGCGGGCGTTTTGGTTTTGGAAGAATTGGAACACGCCAAAAAACGCGGCGCAAAAATTTATTGCGAAATTTCCGGTTACGGCAACACCGCCGACGCGCATCATCTCACCTCGCCCTCACCCGGCGGCGAAGGCGCGGCGCGCTGTATGAAAATGGCGCTCCGCACCGGCGGTCTGAATCTCGAAGATGTGACTTACATCAATGCCCACGGCACTTCCACGCCGGTTGGCGACATTGCGGAAACGCAGGCGATCAAATCTGTTTTTGGTGAACACGCCAAAAAACTTACCGTCAGTTCCACCAAAGGCGCGACCGGCCACATGCTTGGCGCAGCGGGCGCAGTGGAAATGGCCGCGTGCGCGCTCGCCATCAAAAACAGCATCGTCCCGCCGACCATCAATCTGCAAAATCCCGATCCCGAGTGCGATTTGGATTACGTCCCGAACACCGCGCGCGAAATGCCGGTGAACGCCATCGTCAACAACTCCTTCGGTTTCGGCGGCCACAACTCGACGATTGCGGCAAAGAAATTTGTCGGTTAAAAATTGAAATTAAAAATCTCCTTTTCGCATTAAAAGCGAAAGGGAGATTTTCTTTTTCAGCAAAGATTTAATTCAGGCAATCCGTTCCCAGATTTTGATTTCGGGAAACTCCGTGCAAAGTTCATCCAATCGCGGCAGTAAAATCTGGATGTGCGTATTTTTCAGATGCGCGTCGAGATGGGTCTTGCTCATCCAATTTTCGTGAAAGAGAAATTTCGCAGGGTCTTCGGGCGACGCGTGCAAATCATAATTCAAGCAGCCTGCTTCTTGGCGTGTTGGTGCGACGAGGTCAATCAAGGCTTCCTTCAATTCCGTTTCCTTGCCCGGCTTGGCGTGAAACGTGGCAACGACGGTGATGTTTTTCATAATTTATTTTTGAACCACGGATTAACACAGACAAGCAAAAAAACGGAAAGCGGACAATGCCTGCGTGTTTGATCCGTGTTTATCTGTGTCCATCTGTGGTTAAGAAAGTGATTCCAAAATCTTTTCCGCCGCGAGGCGCGGGTTTTCAGCGGCGTAAATCGGGCGGCCAATCACGAGCCAGCTTGCGCCCGCTTGAATCGCTTCGCGCGGCGTGAGCGTGCGTTTTTGGTCGTCGGCTTTTTCCGCGCCGGTGCGGATGCCGGGCGTGACGAGTTGAATCTCCGCCGGAAGAATCAAACGCAAATCGGCGATTTCCAGCGGCGAGCAAACGAGTCCGCGCAAACCGGATTTCACCGCCAGCGCCGCGAGCCGTTTGACTTGATGACCGACGTTCGGTTCGCAGCCGATTTCCAAAAGTGTTTCGTTATTTGAACTGGTCAGCACGGTGACGCCGAGCACGAGCGGCGCGGGTCGGCCAAGTGATTTCGCCGTGTCCTGCGCGGATTTTTCCGCCGCGCGCATCATCTCGCCGCCGCCGCTCGTGTGAATCGTGAGCATCTGCACGTCCAGCCGCACGGCGGACGCGACGGCTTTGGCAACCGTGTTTGGGATGTCATGAAATTTCAAATCGAGAAATACGTTCGCGCCCGTCGCACGGATTTTTTTTACGATGTCTGGTCCGGCGGAAACAAAAAGCTCCTTGCCGATTTTGAACGCGCCAACGGCGGGCGCGAGTTGTTCCGCGAGTTTCAATGCTTGTTCAGCCGATGACACATCGAGCGCGGCGATAATGGGATTACGCATGAGGGCAGGGTAGCAATCGCGGCTCTCGGACAAAATCCAAAATTGCCATTCACCTTGACGAAAACTGGCGGTTATGGAGCAATGTTTGCATGAATTTTTCAAAGAGCAGTCTGTTGGCAGTGGGGTGGCTTTTTGCCTTTGCGAATTTGCAGTCAGCCGAGGGCGTCACGATCCGCGATGACGAACCGGACAGCGATTATCTGGCCTTGGGGACGCAAGCCGACTTTTCCGCCGTGGGCACGTTTGCTGCAAACTTAACTGGCGCCGGCACGCTCATCGCACCGGACTGGGTATTGACCGCCGCCCATTTGATTATTGGTGCCGGTTCGGGAACTTTCACGCTCAACGGTTCATCCTACACTTCAAGTCAGATTATTACCGATCCGGCTTGGGACGGTAATGTTTACAATGGAAATGATTTTGCCTTGGTGCATTTAAGTTCGCCCATCGCCGCCATTCCGCCCGCGATGCTCTACACTGGAACCTCGGAATTCGGACAGGTCGGCACATTTGTCGGTTACGGTTTTACGGGCACAGGATTAACTGGTTATAATACCGCGCTGGGCAATCAAAAGCGCGCCTTTCAAAACATGATTGATGGCGATTTCGGATTGCCGCTCTTGGTCTATGCCGCTGATTTTGACAATCCCCACGACCCCAATGCCAGCGGTTTTGGAAGCGTGTATCCAATCGCTTTGGAAGGTTGCGTGACGCCGGGCGACAGCGGCGGCGGCGTCTTCATCCAACAAGGCTCGCAGTATTATTTGGCGGGCGTCATCTCCACCGTTGGTTATTTTGACAACAGCCCCAACGGCAGTTACAGCGACGCCAGCGGTTTTGGGCGGATTTCCGCTGCACTGCCATGGATCAATAACACAATTGCAGTTCCGGAACCGTCCGCTTCCACATTATTGTTCGGTGCTGGCGTAGGCGTGTTAATTTTGCGCCGCAGACAGGGGCTCCGCGCGCGCCTGACCGCCGGGCGCGGGCTTTGACTTTCAGGGCATGCTGTTCTAGCCTGCGCCTATGAAAATTGTCCGCTACACCGACAAAAACTTTTCCGCAAAATTGCGCGCCGTTGCCGCCGACTCCAGTTTGTTCAACGCGGAAATTGAAGCGCGCACCAAGGCAATTTTGCACGATGTTTTTAATCGCGGTGACGATGCGGTTTTGGGCTTCACGGAAAATTTTGACGGCGCAAAACTCACGGCTGAACAACTCGCGGTGACGCAGGTGGAAATTTTTAACGCGTCGTTGAAAGCAGATGAAGCATTGCGTGCGGCGGTAAATGAAGCGGAAAAGAACATTGCCAGTTTTGCCAAAAAATCTTTGCGTAAGAATTGGTCGGGCAAAAATTCCCACGGTGCGAGCGTGGGCGAAAAATTCGATCCGTTCACGCGTGTCGGCGTTTATATTCCCGGTGGAACTGCGCCGCTTGTCTCGACGGCGTTGATGACAATTACTTTGGCGAAAGTCGCAGGTTGCAAGGAAATCGTTGTGACCACGCCGTGTGGCAAGGATGGCTCCATCAATCCGGCGATTCTTTTTGCCGCGCGCGCGGCGGGCGCGACGGAAATTTATCGTATCGGCGGCGCGCAGGCGATTGCGGCGCTGGCTTATGGCACGAAGACGATTCGCCGCGTGCAGAAAATTTTTGGCCCCGGCAACGCTTACGTCAGCATGGCCAAGCGGCTGCTCGTCGGGCGTGTGGCGATTGATCTGCTCGCCGGGCCAAGCGACGTGCTGATTCTGGCCGACGACACGGCGAATCCGAAGTTCGCCGCCGCCGATTTACTCGCGCAGGCGGAACACGGTTCCGGCCACGAACGCACCTGGCTGGTCACCACTTCGGAAAAAGTTCTGCGGGCAGTTGAAATTGAAATCAAAAAGCAATTGCCGAAACTGGCGCGCAAAGAATTTATTTCCCGCGCGTTGCAAAACAATGGCTGGCTGATTTTGGTGAAAAATCTGGACGATGGGATTGCGCTGACGAACCAGTTTGCGCCGGAGCATTGCGAAGTGATGACGCGCGCGGCACAAAAAATTTCAGAAAAAATCCTGACGGCGGGCGCGATTTTCCTCGGCAACTGGTCGCCGACGGTGCTGGGCGATTACGTCGCCGGGCCGAGCCACGTTTTGCCGACCGACGGTGCGGGCGCGTCGTTTGCCGGTCTGACGGTGGATCAATTTCAGCGCCGCACGAGCGTGGTGGAATACAATCGCGCGTCGCTGAAAAAGGCGCTGAAGTCGGTTAAAAAATTCGCGGAACTCGAAGGTCTTGATGCGCATGGAAAAAGCGCGGAGATCAGGAAATAAAATTTCACGCAAAGGCGCAAAGCCGCCACGTGAAAGCGGGAACACGGGAAAATTCCTGTTCCAATTTTTGTTTTAATTTCGCTTGGCGTTCTTGGCGTCTTGGCGGTTGACCTTGACGGCGGCGAGCGGACGTTTATTTTCAGCGCATGAGAAAGATTTCGTTTTGGCTGGTTATTTTGATTTTCACGGTCTCGCTGGCGCGCGCGCAAGACGCGGCCACGCAGCAGCAGATTGATAAGTTGTATGGGCAGATTCAGGATATGCAGGCGGCGCAGGAGTTGCAGGCCAAACGATTGAGCGCGCTGGAAAAACAAATTTCCGATTTGACGGACAAGGTCAATTCGCCCGCCGCCAGCACGGGCGCGAGCGCGGAGGATTTGAAAGCACTCGCGACGCAGGTCCAAGAGATTGATCGGAAGCGGCAGGACGACCGCGAGTTGATTCTGAAGCAGATTGGGAATCTCGCCACGGCGGCTGGTGGTTCGCCGCCGAGCCACAAATCAAAGCCGGCGCCGGACACGACGGCGGCGGGCGGAGATAATTCTGCGACTCCGGCCACGCCGCAGAAAGGTTATGATTACACGATTGCGGCGGGCGACACGCTTTCGGCCATCGCGAAGGCATATCACGCGCAAGGCGTGAAGGTGACGGCGAGCCAGATTCTCAAGGCGAATCCAAAATTGGATCCGGCAAAACTTTACGTCGGCCAGAAAATCTTCATTCCTGATCCGAACGCGAAATAATTTTCTGCCGTTAAATTATTTCAGACTGTGCGAGTTATTTTACTTTGAAGTGAATCAGTAAAATGCCCGCAGCGGCGAAGAGGCAGTAGAAGCCGAAAAATTTCCAGCGTCCGCCTTCGAGCCAGCGCGACAGCCATTTCAATGCGAGCAGTCCGGCGGCGAAACTTAAAACCATCCCGACAAGTCCCGGCACGAACAGATGCAGCACGGAATCCTGCCCGCTCAACGCGTGGCTTTTGATGAGGCGCAGTGCTTCCTTCGCAATGATGGGCGGCGTCAAAACGACGGCGAGCGCGAAGCTGAATTCTTCCAATTTTTGTTTTGGCAGACCCAAAATCAAACCGGTGGAAATGGTCGCGCCGGAACGTGAAAAGCCGCGAAACGGCAGGCACAATCCCTGCACAATGCCGATCCAAAAGGAATGTTGCGGCTGGATTTCGGATTGGCGCGGCGATTTATTTTCGCGCAAACCCGCATAAATGATTAAGACGCCCACGGCGGTCAGCGCACCAGCAATGAGCGGCAGATTGGCAAACAGATTTTCAATTTCCGCGTGCGGCGTGCCGCGCATAAAAACTTTTTCGATGAGGATTTTCAGTCCGTAGCCGACAATGCCGGTGCAAATTGTGGCGAGAATAATTTGGATGGCGAACCACTGGAATTGCGCCGTTGAGGCAAAATAATCGCGTTTCCAACCTTTCCAAAAATAAACGATGACGGCGAACATCGTGCCGGTGTGCAGCATGACGAGGAGCATTGTCATTTCAGGACTGGACGGATCCAGCCCCATAAGTTTTTCCGCCGCGATGACGTGCGCGGAACTGGAAACGGGCAGCAGTTCAGCCGCGCCTTGAATGAGCGCGAGGATGAGGATTTGAAAATAGGTCAGCATGGTTGCGAAATTTGCCCGAAAGATTTCCTGCCCGCAATGCCGGATGATGCGGGGAAATTATTTATTCGCGCCCCAAAAAGATTTTGCTTCTTCCGACCGCTGCTTGACTTTGAGTTGGCCCAGAATCGCGTGCCAGCCGATGTAGATTTTGTGCCATTGGGTTTCAAGGCTGCGCAACGCGCCTTCGTTCATCTCGCTCAAATAGCGCAATGACGGGGCGTTGGTGATGAGGCCGTGGATTTCTTCGCGCGTGGGTGACTGGACTTCGATGGTGGCAAAAATCAATTCCAGTTCCTGCACGATGATGCTTTTGATTTCGAGAAAATGGTTGTCGTCCATCGCGCCAAATTTTTTCGCGCGCGCGATGGAGATGAAATGGTTGAACTGTTTCCAGCATTCGATGTGCGTCTCGATTTGCGTGACGAGCTGGTTGATGTCTTTGGGAGTCATGGGCGTGAACGGGTTGGCGTCGGCAGCAACGCGGTTTGGGGGAACAGAAAAATGATCGCGCCGCCGCGCAGTTCGCGCGCGGTGATGTGGAGGCTGCCGAATTGCAAACTGATTTCGGCGAGCGGCATTTGCGCGGTGCGCGCCTCGGTGAAGAGTTGCAGCACGTCGCGGCCGATGTCGTTCAGAAAATTTTTAGGATATGCGGACGACACGGTCGAGGTCACGATATGACCGTTGCGATCAACCGTGATGGTGCCGGTGGGCAACTGCTGCACGCCTGCGCGTCCGCAAAAAAATCTTTTTAAGAATCCCATGACGCAACGAGCTTTCGGCTTTTTTCCAATAAATTTCCGGTGGCCTCGACCGGCCAGCCGACGAGAAACAACCGTTCCTCGCGCTCCAATACCAGCACTTGACGTTCCATGTTTTGGCCGGTCACCTGCAAAATCGGCCCGGCTTCGAGGCGTTCGCCGAGACGGCGGGCGATGGCGGCGGCGTGGCGCGTCCATTGGACGAGCGGGGTGACAATTTGCGTGCCGAGCGCTTCGGGTTCGCCCAAACCTTCGGGCGGAATCGAGATGACAAAATCTGCGCCTTCGCGCGTGAGCAACGAAAGTTTCCAAACCGTTTTGCGATGCGCGAAATCTTCGGCAGCTTCGGGCGTGGCGGGCGCGCTGGCAGCTTCGTCCATGTCCTGCGCGCTTTC
>DATCFH010000182.1:0-3712 GCA_036509625.1 Verrucomicrobiia bacterium | reverse complement strand
ACGAGCGCGATGTTTCTCGTGCTGACAATCATTTCGATGAGCGGATTGTTTCTGCTGTTGCACGCGTTCTTCCTCGCAGCGGTGCAAATTCTTGTTTACGCCGGTGCGGTCATCGTGCTGTTCATTTTCGTCATCATGTTGCTGGATTTGAAAGAAGAACAACGCCGTCGCATTAAATTTTTCGGCTTTATTGCCGGATTGGTTTCCGTCGGCATCGTTGTCAGTATTTTTATCAAATCGCTTGCGTCCATCAAACCCAACGCCGCGCCGCCCGCGCTCGAAGGCGAAACTTACGCGCTCGGCAAACTGTTGTTCACGCAATACACGCTCCCGTTTGAAATTGTCTCCGTGCTGCTGCTCGTGGCGATGGTGGGCGTGATTCTCTTGAGCAAAAAGAAACTCGAATAATATGCACGTCGGACTCCAACATTATCTGGCCGTGAGCATGATCCTGTTTTGCCTGGGTCTGTTGGGCGTGATTTTGCGCCGCAACCTGCTGGTGATTTATATGTCGCTCGAGTTGATGCTCAACGCCGCCAACCTCGCGCTCGTTTCCTTTTCGCGGTTCAACAACAAGCTCGACGGTCAGGTGCTGGTGTTTTTCATCATCACCGTGGCGGCGGCGGAAGTGGCGGTCGGCCTCGCGCTGATTGTGGCGCTCTACCGCAAACGCCGGTCCGCGCACGTCGAAGATTTGACCTCGATGAAACTCTGACGGATGAAACACGAACTTTTTCCATGGTTGATTTTGTTCCTGCCGCTGCTGTCAGTGGCGGTGATAACGCTTTTCACTCTGCGTTGTAAAACGACGAGCAGCCTGATTTCCATCGGCGCGGTGGTCGCTGGTTTTGTGATGACCTTGCTGTTCATCAACGCCAACGGCTTTCATCCGGCCGTCACGGAAACTTCCACGAACTGGCTGACCATTGGCGGGTTGCAAATTGATTTCGGCCTCAAGCTCGACGCATTAAGCATGATGATGTTGCTCATCGTCACCGGCGTCGGCGGCGCAATCCACATTTATTCCTTCGGCTACATGGACGAAGACCGCAGCAAATCGCGCTTCTTCGCGTTCATGAGTTTGTTCACGTTCTCGATGCTCGGCATCGTGCTGGCGAACAATTTTCTGATGATGTTTATTTTCTGGGAACTGGTCGGCGTGTCCAGCTACCTGCTCATCGGTTTCTGGTTTGAAAAACCCAGCGCCGGCGACGCTGCGAAAAAAGCTTTCATCACGAATCGTCTCGGCGACTTCGGATTTCTCGCCGGAATTTTAATGGTTTGGGGTTTGCTCGGCTCGCTCAATTTCAGTTCGTTGCAGGAACAAATGCTCGCGCATCCTGCCGCGCTCGGCACAGGAGCCACTATCGCCGGACTTTTAATTTTCTGCGGCGCAGTCGGCAAATCTGCGCAATTCCCTTTGCACGTCTGGCTCGCGGACGCGATGGAAGGCCCGACGCCCGTGTCCGCCTTGATTCACGCCGCGACGATGGTTGCCGCCGGTGTTTACATGCTTTGCCGCACGCTGTTTTTATACACGCCCGACGCGCTTCACGTCATCGCTTACATCGGCGGATTTACTGCGCTGCTCGCCGCGCTCATCGCCATTCAGCAAAACGACATCAAACGCATCATCGCCTATTCGACGCTGTCGCAACTCGGCTACATGGTCATGGCGGTTGGTTTGAGCGGCCCGACGCCTGCGATGTTTCATCTGACCACGCACGCGTTTTTCAAAGCGCTGCTGTTCTTGAGCGCCGGTTCCGTCATTCTCGGCATGCACCACGAGCAAGACATTTGGCAAATGGGCAACTTGCGCAAAAAAATGCCGATCACCTATTGGACATTTCTCATCGGCGCACTCGCCTTGTGCGGCATTCCGCCGTTCAGCGGTTTCTACTCGAAAGATTCGATTTTTGCGCAATGCTTGGATCAGAAAAATTATTTACTCTTCAGTGTCGCTGTTTTCGTCGCCGCGTTGACGGCGTTTTATACGTTCCGTTTGTTCTTCGTCGTTTTCACCGGCAAGGAAAAATCCGACCACGCGAAGCACGCGCACGAATCATCTTTGGTGATAACGCTGCCGTTGATTGCTTTGGCCGTGTTCGCGGCCATCGGCGGTTTTATCGGCGTGGTGAACAATTACGGTTCCCAATTCACGCCCGGTCAAGAAACGCTGACCGTTGTTCAGCAACTGATGGAACCTTTGAAGACGCCGGTTCCGATGCTCATCGGTATCGGCGTGGCGTTACTGGGAATTTTTCTGGCGTTCTCATTTTACAAAAATGCGACAAGCGATCCGTTGCCCGCGAAACTCGGTGGCTTGGCCACAGCGATGAAAAATCGTTTTTACTTCGACGAATTTTACGCCGCCACATTCATCCGCGCGCATGATTTCATCGCGGCGGTGGCCGACTGGATTGATCGCTGGATTTTGGAAGGCGCGATCATCGGCGCGATTCGCGGCGGCACGGATTTAAGCGGACGCGCATTGCGCCTCGTGCAAACCGGCAACCTCCAGACCTACGCCTTCCTGTTTGTGCTCGGCGTGGCGCTGGTGCTTTATTTCGTTTTGGGAAAATAAAATGTCCATACTGACTTACATCGCAGGTTGGCCGATTCTTGCGGCATTGTTGCTGATTTTTGTGCCGCGCAATTATCGCGTCATCATCCGCGCCATCGCGGTTTTGGCCACGCTGATTTCCGCCGTGCTCGCGGTGAAAATGTTTTGCCAATTTGTTCCCGGTGCAAACGGTTTCCAGTTCGAGCAGCAAGTTCCGTGGGTTGAATCGCTCGGCATCAGCTATCACGTCGGCGTGGACGGCTTGAACGTCGGCCTGATTTTGATGGGCGCAATCGTCGCCTTCGCCGCCGCGCTCTGCTCGTATGAAATCCAGACGCGCGAAAAGGAATTTTACATCCTGTTGCTCGTGATGACCGGCGGCATCCTTGGCGCGTTCGCGTCGCTGGATTTGTTCTTCTTTTATTTCCTGCACGAACTCGCGCTCGTGCCCACGTTCATCATGATTGGCGTCTGGGGTCGCGGCGAAAAGAAGAACTACGCGACGTTCCAGATCACACTTTACTTGAGCGTTGGCGCGCTCATCGCGCTCATCGGCCTCATCGCGCTCTATCTGCAATCCGGCGCACACACCTTCGACATCCCGAAAATCATCGAATACGTCAAAGCCAATCCGCTTGCCGTCAACGCGCAAAATTTCATCTTCCCGCTGTTGCTGTTTGGCTTCGGCATTTTGGTTTCGCTCTGGCCGTTTCATTCGTGGGCGCCGCTTGGCTATGCCGTCGCGCCGTCGCCAACCTCAATGCTCCACGCGGGCGTGTTGAAGAAATTCGGTCTCTATGGCTTGATCCGCATCGCGCTGCCGCTGCTGCCGCAAGCCGCGCAAAGCTGGGCGCACGTCATCGCGTGGCTCTGCGTCGGAAACATTTTATATGTCGGCTGGGTCGCGATGCGCCAGAAAGATTTGAATTTACTCATCGGTAATTCCAGCGTCGCGCACATGGGTTTCATTTTCCTCGGCATCGCGAGCCTCAATCTTATTGGCATTACCGGCGCAGTGTTGATTATGATCGCGCATGGCTTTCTCGCGGCACTGACCTTCGCGTTGAGCGGCTACATTTATCAACAGACCGGCACACTGGAAATGAGCAAGCTGGGCGGACTTTGCCGCAAGCTGCCCTTCATCGGCAC
>DATCFH010000181.1:0-2834 GCA_036509625.1 Verrucomicrobiia bacterium | reverse complement strand
GTTCTCCTCGATGTCAAAATCTTCACCCGGCTGGAATTCACCTTCGGCTTCTCAATAATCCATGCGGTCGCTTGGTGTAACATAGGCTACATTGCATCGAGGAGCGTCTTTGTCTTGTCTTCTATTGCCGGTTCCCGCCGCGCTTTCAGCCTTTAGCTGGCGGCGTCTTTTCCCGTTTTGTCCCAAAATCGCACCAATTCACCGGCTATTCACACTTTTTTATTATGTTATTGATAAGGCACTTAAACACTGTTTGTTATATTTAATTGATAATGGGCTTTTGCTTTGGCTACTGCTGTCGAGTTTTGCATTCCTTGTAAATGCTCAAGTATTCATGAACCGTTCGTTCCCATGAAAAATCCGCCTTCATCGCATTGTGGCGACAGGCTTGCAGCAGTTTTGGCTGGCTGAATAAAACCAGCGCCTTGCGAATGGCTTTCGCCAGTGAGCGCGAAGTGTATTCGGAAAATTTGATACCGGTTGCCAGCCTGGGATTCTGCGTCCAGTCAATCACGCTGTCGTCCAGGCCGCCGGTGGCGCGCACAATCGGAATCGTGCCGTAGCGCAAACTATACATCTGGTTCAAGCCGCATGGCTCAAAACGTGACGGCATCAGGAAAAAATCACAAGCGGCCTCGATGCGATGCGACAATGTCTCATCGTAACCAACCCGCACTGCAACCTTATTGGGAAAATGCCGCGCCAGATCGCGATAGCCGCGTTCGTATTCCGGCGAGCCGCTGCCAAGCAATACGAATTGCATTTTGGTGTTCAACATCTCGGACAACGCGCCGAGTTGGATGTCCACGCCTTTTTGTTCCGCGAGCCGCGAAATCGTGCCGAAGAGCGGGGCGGATTCATCAACGGGCAGGCCAAAGAATTTTTGCAGTTCCAGTTTGTTAAACTTTTTTCCCGCCATGCGCCCGATGGAATACGGCTTGATTAAATGCGGATTTTTCGTCGTGTTCCATTCGGCGTAATCCACGCCGTTCAGGATGCCCGCGAGATCTTTGTGACGGCGACGCAACATTCCGTCGAGGCCGCAGCCGTATTCCTCCGTGGTGATTTCGCGCGCGTAACGCGGACTGACCGTCGTGATAAAATCTGCGTAGGCGATGCCCGCTTTAAGACAGTTCAACAAACCAAAAAATTCTGCGCCTTCCGTGTGATAAATACTTTCCGGCAAGTTCGTCAGCGCGAACGCTTCTTCGGGGAAGACGCCTTGATACGCGAGGTTGTGAATCGTCAGGCACGACGGCGGCGGATTCCCCCACCCATCCATTTTCTGCTGTAAAATCAAGGCCGGAACCAGCGCCACTTGCCAGTCGTGAACGTGCACCACGTCCGGCCGCCACGCCAGATAACGCGCCAGATGCACGACGCATTTCGAGAAAAAAATGTAGCGTTCCGCATTGTCGGCGTAGCTGTGATGATTCTCCTGATAAATTCCCGCGCGATTAAAATAATCGGGTTGATCTATGAAATAAATCTTCAGCCCGCTCACCACGTCCAGCTCCCACAATTCCGCCGGCACGTGCTGCAATCCCATGGGCAGATCGAAAGACCAATCCACCTTGCGCATCGCCGGAAATTTCTCGCGGATGCCGCGATACAGCGGCGTCACCACGCGCGCCCAGTGACCTTCATTCGCCAAGGCGCGCGCCAACGCGCCGACCATGTCCGCCAGTCCGCCGGTTTTCGAGAACGGAAAAACTTCGCTGCTGGCGAGGAGGATTTTCATAATTATCATCGGTCGCGAAAAAGCTCAAAAGGCGCAAAAACTTTTTGTGACTTTTGCGATTTTTTGCGGCCATTCTTTTTAAGCGGAAATTCGATCGGTTTTCAAATACGGTTGCAACGCTTCGGGAATCTTTACGCTGCCATCCGCCTGTTGATGCGTTTCAATCAGCGCTACGAACAGCCGCGCCAACGCCGTGCCGCTGCCGTTGAGAATGTGCGGAAATTTATTTTCGCCCGCCTCCGTTTTGAAACGCATATTCATCCGGCGCGATTGAAAATCCTCGCAGTTCGAGCAGCTCGAAACTTCCAGATAGCTGCCCTGCCCCGGCGCCCACACCTCGATGTCGTAAGTCTTCGCGCTGCCGAAACCCGTGTCGCCCGTGCAAAGCATGATCACGCGATAATGCAGGCCGAGCAGTTGCAAAACCTTTTCCGCATTGCCAACCATCTTTTCCAATTCGTCGTAACCCGTTTCCGGTTTCACGATTTTGATCAACTCCACCTTGTCGAATTGGTGAACGCGAATCATCCCGCGCGTGCCGACGCCCGCCGCGCCCGCTTCGCCGCGAAAACACGGCGTGTAGGCGCAATACTTTATCGGCAATTGTTTTTCCGCCAGAATTTCTTCGCGATGAATGTTCGCCACCGGCGTTTCCGCCGTGGGAATCAGATACAGTTTCCCCAATTCTTCCGCGCGACCGCCTTCCGCCACGCCGTAGTATTGGTCTTTGAACTTCGGAAATTGCCCGACGCCGACCATGCACTGTTCGCCGACCATGAGCGGCGGCGAGACTTCCGTGTAGTCATGCTGCGTGATGTGCAAATCCAAGAGGAACGAAATCAACGCGCGTTCCAAGCGTGCGCCCCAATTTGTGTAGAGCAAAAAGCCGCTGCCGGAAAGTTTCGCCGCGCGCGCGAAATCCACCAGCTTGAGCGACTCGCACAATTCAACGTGCGATTTCAACTTAAAGTCGTAATTCTGTTTCGCGCCGTGAACGCGCACTTCGGGATTCTCTTCCGCCGTTTTGCCGAGCGCGACCGATTCGTGCGGGAGATTCGGCAGTTGCAGCATCAACGCATCGCGCGCCATTTCA
>DATCFH010000180.1:0-3462 GCA_036509625.1 Verrucomicrobiia bacterium | reverse complement strand
CCGCCAGCAAGATTGGCGGCCATAATTTTCTCGGCGTGTTATTGAGCGTGCCCGGCATCGTGGACGAGGCGGCGAACAAGATTTTATTTTCGCCAAATATCCATTGGACGGAAAAAGCCGACCTCGCGCAAATTGTCCGGCGCGTCTGGAATGTTCCCGTCTTGCTGGTTCAGGAAGAACGCGCCCTCGCGCTCGGTCATCATCTCGCGAATCCAGATTGCGACGATTTTTTGCTCGTGGACTTTGGCGAGGGCGTCGGCGGCGCCATCATTATGGACGGCAAGCCGCTCGTGAATCCGCTGCCCATCAGCGGCGAAATCGGCCACACGCCCGTGCTCGCCAACCGGCGCAAATGCGGCTGCGGCGCGATTGGCTGCATGGAAACGCTCGTCTCGCTGCGCGGTTTGCTGGAAAGTTTTTCCGAAGCGACGCGCGGTAAGAAAAATACTTGGACGCAATTGGGCGAATACATTTCTACACACGGCATTGAGCCGTGGCTCGCGCATTCTTTGGACGCCGCCGCCGTCGCGATTGCTGGCGCGCTGAATGTTCTCGGTCTGCGCCGCGTGGTTGTGACCGGCAGCTTGACGGAGTTACCGCCGTCCGTGCTGGCGCATCTTTCGCGCGCCGTTTCAAACGGTTCCATGTGGGCGAAGTTCGGCGCGGTAGAATGCGTCGCCGCGCCGCGCCGCCGCACGGCAGGTCTCATCGCCGTGGGCATTGACCGGCTCATCGTGCCGGATTCGCATCCGAAAATAATTTCCGCTAAAAAAAGCGCGCCAAAAATCCGGCGCGCGGAACTCGTCAGTTAATATTTAATACATCCACAACTCATAGTATGAAATCTGCATTCCCCGACCTTACTACAATTAAATACGAAGGTGCGTCCTCGAAAAATCCGCTCGCGTTCAAGCATTACAATGCCGACGAAATTGTCGCGGGCAAAACGATGCGTGACCACTTGCGTTTTGCCGTGGTTTACTGGCACACGTTTCGCGGCACGGGCGGCGATCCGTTCGGCGCGGGCACGATGCAACGTCCGTGGGATGACGGCAGCAATTCCGTAAGCAACGCGCAGAAGCGCGTGCGCGTGGCGTTCGAGTTTATCGAAAAACTCGGCGCGCCATATTATTGCTGGCACGACCGCGATGTCGCGCCGGAAGGCAAGACACTTTCTGAATCGAATAAGAATTTTGACGCGGTGGCAAAAGTGTTGAAAGAAGAACAGCAGCGCACCGGCATAAAATTGTTGTGGGGCACGGCGAATGCGTTTTCCAATCCGCGCTATATGCACGGCGCGGGCACGAGCTGCAACGCAGACGTGTTCGCTTACGCCGCCGCGCAAATTAAGAAGGCGATGGAAGTGACGCACGAACTCGGCGGCGAAGGTTATACCTTTTGGGGCGGACGCGAAGGCTACATGACGCTGTTGAACACGGACATGAAACGCGAACTGGATCATCTCGCGAAATTGTTGCACATGGCCGTCGCTTACAAGAAGCAGATTGGCTTTAAGGGGCAATTTTACATCGAGCCGAAACCGAAAGAACCGACCAAGCATCAATACGATTCTGACGCCGCTGCGTGCCTGAATTTCCTGCGCGAATACGATTTGTTGCCGCATTTCAAACTGAACATCGAAACGAATCACGCGACGCTCGCGGGTCACACGATGCAGCATGAATTGGAAGTCGCGGGCGCGGCGGGTGCGCTCGGTTCCATTGACGCGAACACCGGCGACGAATTGCTCGGCTGGGATACGGATCAATTTCCGACGAACATTTACCTGACGACTTACACGATGCTCTCGATTTTGAAATATGGCGGCCTCAAAACTGGCGGCGTGAATTTCGACGCGAAAGTTCGCCGCGAAAGTTTCGAGCCGGTGGATTTATTTTACGCGCACATCGGCGGTATGGACGCCTTCGCGCGCGGCCTCAAAATTGCCGCCGCCATCCGCAAAGACGGACGCTTGGCGGATTTCGTGAAGTCGCGTTACGCGAGTTGGGACAGCGGCATCGGCGCGAAGATTGAATCTGGCAAAGCGACGATGAAGGAACTCGAAGCTTACATTCTGAAGAAAGGCGAAGCCTCACCGAACGCGAGCGGCAGACAGGAATTCCTCGAAAATTTGATCAACGAATTTATTTGAACCAAACAAGGTAGGGCGGGCAGTCCTCTGCCCGCCGTCGGTGCGCACGGAGTGACGCGCCCTACCACCACCAAAATTTATGAGCATTAACTTAAAGCAGTTTGAAGTCTGGTTTGTCACGGGCAGCCAGCATCTTTACGGCCCGGAAACGTTGAAGGCCGTCGCGCAACATTCACAGGAAATTTCCAAGGCGCTCGGCGCGTCGTCGGCGATTCCGGTAAAAGTGGTTTTCAAACCGGTGATGGTTTCGCCGGACGCGATTACGGAACTTTGCCAGTCGGCGAACAACGCCGCGAAGTGCATCGGTTTGATTACTTGGTGTCACACGTTCTCGCCGTCGAAGATGTGGATCAACGGGCTGAAACAATTGCGTAAACCCGTCGCGCATTTGCACACGCAATATAATCGCGACATTCCGTGGGCGACGATTGACATGGATTTCATGAACATGAACCAGGCCGCGCACGGCGACCGCGAACATGGATTTATTTGGAGCCGGATGCGTTTGGCGCGCAAGGTCGTCGTCGGTTTCTGGCAGGAAAAAGCCACGCAGGAAAAACTCGGCGCGTGGACGCGTGCCGCCGCCGCGTGGGCGGATTGGCAGACGGCGAAGTTCGTCCGCTTCGGCGACAATATGCGCGAAGTGGCCGTGACGGATGGCGACAAAGTTTCCGCGCAATTCAAATTTGGTTTTTCCGTCAACACGCACGGCGTTGGCGATTTGGTGAAAGTTGTAAATGCCGTTTCCGAAAAAGAAGTGGATGCGCTTTGCAAAACTTACGCGGACATTTATGAAATGTCTGCCGATTTGAAAAAAGGTGGCAAGCGTCATAAATCTATTCGCGACGCGGCGCGCATCGAACTGGGCATCGAACAATTTCTCACCGCTGGCGGATTCAAAGGTTACACCGACACGTTTGAAGATCTGCACGGCCTCGCGCAATTGCCTGGCGTCGGCTCGCAGCGCATGATGGCGGCGGGTTTCGGCTTCGGCGGCGAAGGCGATTGGAAAACGAGTGCGCTCGTGCGCGCGATGAAAGTCATGGCGAGCGGACTTAAAGGCGGCACGTCGTTCATGGAAGATTACACTTATCACATGGAGCCGGGGAACAAATTGGTGCTCGGTTCGCATATGCTGGAAATCTGTCCGAGCATCGCGGACGGAAAAGTTTCGCTGCAAGTGCATCCGCTCGGCATCGGCGGCAAGGCTGATCCGGCGCGTCTCGTTTTCAACACGCCTGCCGGTCCGGCGCTGAATGCGTCGCTGATGGATTTCGGCAATCGTTTTCGCCTGCTCATCAATGAAGTGG
>DATCFH010000179.1:0-3235 GCA_036509625.1 Verrucomicrobiia bacterium | reverse complement strand
CTCGGCCTCAAAAAAATTCTCGAACAGTTGAACGAACAATCCGCGCTTTCGCCCGAACGCGAACGGCAATTGGCGTGGGATCAAATCAAAGATTTAATTGGTTCGCGCGCCACGCCCAACGAAGTCATCGCGACCATTCGCAAACGCCTTCACGGTCGTTACGAAGCCGACGAAGTGAAGGCTTGCTGGCTGGTGCTCACCGAAGCCGATGCGCTGGTATTTGTGCGTGTGTTCTGCCTGTTTCCGTATATGCCGGACGGTCAGGCTGATCCTCTCGCCCGCCCGATTTTGGAAACTTTTGTTACGCGCCTCACGCACGAAAAATACGCTGCCACTTACGCCAAGGTCATTGCCGCGCTGAAAAATCTGCACAAGGTCAAGGCCGACAGTCCCGCGCTCGTCAACTTCGTTGCACTCGTGAAATGGGTGGATGGCGAAGCCGCTACCAAACTCGCCAAAGACATCGGCATGGCCGTGTAAATTGGCGAATTTCATTTTGGCAGAAATAAATAATATGTCCGCGACGGAAATTCTCCTGCCCGTCCGCGACTACGACCTCGCCGCCACGCTCGATTCTGGTCAAGTTTTCCGCTGGCAAAAAATTGAAAATTCCTGGCATGGCGTCATCGGAAAACATTTCATCCAACTTACGCAAACGAAAGCTGGCATTCACGCTGTCACCACCGCGCCAGTGAACGATTGGAGTTTTCTCCGCCATTTTCTCCAGACTGAAACCGACCTCGCCGCCATTCTAAAAACGTTTCCTGACGACGAACCCATGCGGCAAGCCGTCGCTGCCTGCCGTGGATTGCGCCTGCTCCGGCAAGATCCGTGGGAGTGTCTCGCCTCGTTTATTTTATCTTCCACAAAACAGATTGTGCAAATCCGCCAGATCGTCGCGCTGCTCTGCGAACAGTTTGGCGAGCCTTCCAACGGCGCAGACTTTGCCGGTTTTCCAACGCCGGAAAAAATTGCGAACGCGACCGAACTTGAATTGCGAAATTGCAAAATGGGCTTTCGCGCGCCCAGCCTGCTCGCCGCCGCACAACAAATCGCGAATGGAAAATTTGATTTGGAAAAAATTCGCGAAATGAATTATTCCGGCGCGCGCCAAGAACTGATGACCCTGCGCGGCGTCGGCGGAAAAATTGCCGATTGCGTTCTGCTCTTCGGCTACGGCTTTGACACTGCGTTTCCCGTGGATGTCTGGATTGAACGCGCGTTGCAGGAATTGTATTTTCCGCGCCGCCGCGCCAGCGAGAAACGACTGCGCCACTTTGCGGCGACCCATTTTGGTCCGCACGCCGGTTACGCCCAGCAGTATCTTTTTCACTACATGAGGACGAAAAAGAAGTAACCGGATAATTTTCCGTCAGGTGAGAAAATCCCGTTGCAGCCGCGTCATCAAATCATTTACCGCCAGCATCAATTCGCCGTGCCGCTCCGCATTCGTCTCGTCAGCCAAATCAATCGGCGCACTCATCGCCGCCGCGTAACGATGCGTGAACGCCATTGATTCATCACGCTGGCCGAGCGAACGCAACAGTCCGCGCACTTTTTCCGCCTGTATTTTTGCGGCGGAGATTTTCTTCAACGCCGCGTTCGCCGTCATTTCGTTTGCTTCAACGCGCTTCAATAATCCACATTCAAACGTGCGGCAACGCTTCGGCCGGTCATGGTAAATGCCGCAAAGTTTTCCGTCGAAACACGCGCACGGTTGCGCGAACGCCAGCTTCCCCTGCCCTTTCTTTTCCAGCGTCAAACCAAGTTTCTTCAACCGCTTTGCGTCATCGCCCGCGCGCAATTCCACATCCGCAAACAGCGTGCTGTCGCAGCACAAACCGCAATTCGGACAAAGTTGTTCAATGCCGTTCATTTTCAAAACTGCCTCACGCAAAGACGCGAAGGCGCAAAAAAATTATCGTTTTCAAAACTTTGCGGACTTTGCGCCTTTGCGTGAGATTTTTTCATCGCCATAAATGTCTCGGATATTTCCGCGCCAATTCGGATTTTATTTTCGGATACTGCTCGCGCCAGAAGCTCGCCAAGTCTTGCGTCACCTGAATCGGTTTCATGCCCGGCGTCAAAATATGCACCGTCACCGGCACACGACCGAGCGCAATTTTCGGCGTCTGGTTCACGTCGTAAAGCTCTTGAATCCGCAGCGAAATAAAAGGTGATTTACCGTTTTCATAATTCACCTTCGGCGTGCGTCCGTTCGGCAGCGTCAATCTTTCCGGCGCGTGTTTGTCCAAAAGTTCGCGCTGCGCGGGCGAGAGCCACGACATCACAACCGGTTTTACTTCGCGTTCCTTGATGTCTTTGTAACTCACCGCGCCGTGGCAAAGTTGCTCGATGATAGATTTTTTATCCTCGTCCGTAATCGCGGGCAATTGCAAATCAGCACATTCCTTGCATAACAAATTCAACCGTGCCAGCCATTGCTCGACATGATGATCCCAGTTCGGCAACAGCAACCTTCCCGCCAGAATTTCATCGGCCAGCAAACGCGCCGCCGCCTCGGCAGGCGGCGGATCAATTCGTTTTGCGGCGAGCGCCAAATCGCGAAAACGCAATAGTTCTGCGGCTAAAACACGTTTTTGCTGCGCGTCAAATTGGACGTGTAAATCGGATTTGATGTCGTCAGGAAACAATTCGCGCAGCCACTCAACTTCAATCGTCGTGCCGAGCGAGAGGATGGTGTTCACCTCGCGGTCGCGACCTTCAATCTCGCGAATTTCCGCCGCCACAAAAAGCGGACTGTCCTGGACGATGCTCTCGCGCGCCAGCACACCGCGTCGTCCATGAACCAGTTCGCAGCGCAAAGTGCCTTGATCCATCCGCCGCGCCACGCGGTCGCTAAAACCGATGAGAATACATTTCTGTAAATTTTCGTCCTTCACCTCGTTTGGCTTCGTGTCGAGACCTTCGGACTTCGCGATGCGCAGAAATTGATCAAACAACGGGCCGACTTGTTTAGCGGTGACGGCGTGGATGCCAAGTTTGCGACAAGCATCCAAACGAAATTGATTATTGAACGCAAAACTCCACGCGCGCATGAGCATCCAAAAATCCGACGACGCTTTTTCACCGAGTAAATCTTCGCGCGCAGTTTCAACTTCTTTGCCACAATTTCGCAGCAGCAAATCGCGTCCCTGCGTAAGCGCCGCGACGAGACAGGCCTGATACACACAGCCGTATTCCTGCGCGGCGAGCAACATTCGCGCGTAACGCG
>DATCFH010000178.1:0-2749 GCA_036509625.1 Verrucomicrobiia bacterium | reverse complement strand
CGCCATAGAAAGCGACTACGAAGGCAACTGCCGCGCTGCGCGCGAAATCGCCGCCGAATATTTCGCGGCGGAAAAAGTCGTCGGCAGTCTCATGGAAAGGGCCGGATTGTGAAAATCATTTTCTCCGGCACCATCGGTCGTTCCGGCCTCGGCGGACAAGCTTGGGCGACGTTGCAATATCTTCTCGGCCTGCGCGCCCTCGGCCACGAGGTTTTTTATCTTGAAGACTGCGGCGACACAACCTTCGTTTGGGATTGGGAAAAAGCGGAATGGAATTACGAACTCGATTATCCCGCTGCTTATGTGAACACCTGCCTCGCGCCTTTTGGTTTCGGTGAACATTGGATTTACCGCACCGACGCTGGCGCGCGCGGAATGTCGCAGGAACGATTCACAGAAATCTGTAGTGAAGCCGATTTGCTAGTCATGCGCGCCGTGCCGCTCTGGATTTGGCGAAAAGAATACGACTTGCCGCGACGCCGCGCCTTCATTGACGTTGATCCGGGCTTCACGCAAATTGCCATTGCCAATGGCGACAAGGGCATTGCTGATGGCGTCGCGCGCTGCGAACGGCGTTTCACTGTCGGTCAGCATATCGGCGACGCGAATTGTCCAATTCCGCAAAACGGCGGGCCGTGGCTGAAAACTTTGCCGCCAGTTTTTTTGCCGGAATGGCCGGTGACGGAATTGCCCGCAACGCATTTTACTTCAATCATGCGCTGGCAGGGTTTTCGCGAGGCGAGTCACGGCGGCGTTTCTTACGGCCAGCGCGACAAGGAATTTCCGAAATTTATCGAGTTGCCGAAATTGACGGCGCAAAAATTTCGCATCGCGCTCATGGGCACGAAGCCGGAGGAACTCACACGTCATGGCTGGGAAGTTGCGCCCGGTGAAATCATTTCCAAAACACCGGCCTCCTACCGCGAGTTCATCCAGCAGTCGCGCGGTGAGTTCGGCGTGCCTAAACATGGCTATGTCGAAACGCACAGCGGCTGGTTCAGCGACCGCAGCGTTTGTTATCTCGCGTCGGGCCGTCCGGTGATGATCGAAGACACGGGACTCGCTGACTGGCTGCCGATCGGCGAAGGATTGTTGACCTTTCACGACTTGGAATCGGCGCGGGCGGCGGTTGAAAAAATAAATTCCGATTACGAGCGGCATCGCCGCGCCGCGCGGGCGCTGGCGGAAAAACATTTCGCCACCAGCCGAGTGCTGCCAGAATTTCTTGAGACTGCAATGAATTGAACCACCATGCGCATCGCCCAAATTTCCACCATTTCCTCGCCAGTGTGCCAGCACGCTCGTGGCAGCGTCGAGGCGCTGGTCTGGCTGTTGACGCGCGAGCTAACCCGGCTCGGCCATGAAGTGACCGTATTTGGTTGTGGTGGTTCCGAAGTGAACGGAAAATTTATCGAAACGCTGCCCGGCCCTTACGGTGCGCCCGGCTCATTTGACGACTGGCAGTTGTGCGAGTGGGTCAACCTTTGCCGCACCATCGAGCAATCGGAGCGATTCGACGTGATCCACACGCACGCCTATCTCTGGGGGATTCCGCTGGAGAAATTTTCGCGCGCACCACTTGTCCATACGCTGCACATTGTGCCGGACGACAACGCGGTGAAATTGTGGTCGCAGTCGCCGCGCTCGAACATCACGGCGATCTCAAAACATCAATGGAGCGGTTCGCCGGAGTTGCAGCCATGCGCCGTGATTCCGCACGGCGTGGATGTTTTGCAATTCACGTTTCAACCGAAGCCGGACGATTACGTTTGCTACCTCGGACGGTTCGTTTCCGGCAAAGGCCCGTTGCAGGCCATCGCAGCGGCGCGCACGCTGGGTCTGCGTCTGCTTATGGCCGGGCCGGAAAATCCTTATTTCCGCGAAAAAATAAAACCACTCGTGGACGAAAAATCGGTCGAATACGTCGGCTGCGTTCGCGGCGCGAAACGCGACAAGCTGCTCGGCGGAGCGCGAGCGCTGATTTATCCGATCCAGTATCCCGAAGCGTTTGGCCTCGTTTTGTTGGAAGCGATGCTTTGCGGCACGCCGGTCGCCGCGATGCGGCTGGGCGCAGTGCCGGAAATCGTGGACGAAGGCGTGACTGGTTGCATGGCGAATTCAGCGGACGAATTTTCACAAGCGATTCAAAAATCAATGCAATTGGATCGTCAACAAGTTCGCCGACAGGCGGAAAAACGCTTTTCGGCGGAACGTATGGCGCGAGAATACGCTGCGCTTTACGAACGGCTGGCCGTAAACATATGAATCCATGAACGTTTTGGTCATCGCTCCTCATCCCGACGACGAAGCCATCGGCTGTGGCGGCGCGCTGTGTTTGCACGCGCAAAACGGCGACCGCGTGACGGCGGTATTTTTGACTTCAGGCGAACTGGGGTTGAAAAAACTGCCGCGCGAGAAGGCGTGGAAAATCCGTGAGCAGGAAGCGCAGCTCGCGGGGAAAATTCTCGGCCTGTCAGAATTATTTTTTTTGCGTCAGCCGGACTGGACGCTCAACGAACACATTCCCGAAGCGGCGAAACTGCTCCAACCCATCCTCAAGCGCGAATCGCCAGAGTTAATTTATCTGCCGCACGCGCTCGAATGGCATCCTGATCACAAAGTCACGCTGCCCATCGCGCGCGATGCGTTGCAACGGGGTAAAATTGCATCGCCGAAATTGCGCGGTTACGAAGTTTGGACTCCGATGAGCCGGTTTGATGAAACTGAAAACATCAGCGCCGTGATGCCG
>DATCFH010000177.1:0-5267 GCA_036509625.1 Verrucomicrobiia bacterium | reverse complement strand
AATGATACGCCTTCGTCTGCGGCGCGAGCGCCATCGCCACCATGTGCGCATCGGCCAGAACCTGTTTGCGCGCCTTGGTGTAGGCGGGCGTGGGCGCGACCATGACATTTCGGTTCACGTCACCGCAAGCCGCCAGCGTGGAGAGCAGGCACTCGTTGATTTTTTTGACGAGCGGACGCAGGCCGGCCAGCACGACGCCGTGAAACTGAATGCTCTGACGCGTGGTGATGCGCAGTGTGTTGTTGCCGTAATCCGTCGCGAGCTGGTCGAAGACGCCGTATTGCTTGGCCGTCATGACGCCGCCGGGAATGCGGCCACGGATCATCATGATATATTTTTTGCCCGTCTTGCGCAGGTCGCGGTCGTCCTGCTGATAACTGCCGTGAAATTTCAGGAACTGGTTGTCGTCGTCGGAGAAATGGTCGTTGTCCGGATCATTGAAAGTCGCGGCAATGCTGCCGGCCAAAGTCGGGATGGCGGCCTTGATTTCTTCGTTGTGCGTTAATTTGACAGGTGCTTCAGCGCTCATAGCGAGTTGTCAGGATAACTTGCCGCGCCGCATTGTTCAAGCGCGGGTTATGAGAGTCGCGCGAAGGCCGCGAAGATGGCGAAGGAAGAAGTTTTCCGCCTTCACTCCCTTCGCGTTCTTTGCGCGACAATTCTTTTCGGAAAAAAATCAGGTGGCAGGAACAAATTTCTGCGACCACTTCGTCAAACCAAACAGCGCCAGCAGAATCAAACTCAACCAGCGCGAACCATCCGGCGCGATGACGATCCAATCTACGAAGACAATTCCCGCGAGCAGATTCGCGACGATGAGACCGACGTTGCCGGTGCCACCCAGAAAAATTGTCCGCACACTGCGACCCGTCCACAAGACCAGCACGATGGAAATCCAAATCGCGCGCCAGCGGAAACTGCCCGTGTTCATTGCCAGCGCGAGCATGATGGGCGCGGCCAGCAACAGCAGCGGCCAGAACGGAATCGGTCCGCGATAACTTTCCCGGCGCGCAACGTAGCTCAAGCCGACGACGTAAAACGCCAGCGCCAATCCGCCGAAAATCGCCCAGCCGTTCAAGCCCCATGCGCCCGTCGCGCCCGCGATGATGTAAACCCAGAAGCGGCACGCGCCCATCAGCCACGGCGCGGCGTTGAAAAATTTGTGGCAGAAATTGTAGAGCAGGATGAACAGCGCGAGAAAAAACGCCGCGCCCGCCGCGACTTGGCCGCAGAAGAGCAGCAGAAAAATTCCCGCGACGAGCTGGCCGAAACCGAAGCGCCAGACGAGTTTCGCGGAAATTTTCCCCGAAGGAATCGGGCGTTCCGGGCGGCGCTGACGGTCGAAGTCCGCGTCGAAGGCGTCGTTCAAAAACATTCCGCCGGTGTAAAGCAAACTGACGCCGAGAAATAAAAACGGCAGTTTCCAGAAATTGCCGCCGCCGCCGAGCCACCAGCCCGCGAGGCAGTTTGACCAGACGGTGGGCAAATTCGACACGCGTCCGAGGACGAGCAGCGTGCGGAGTTGCGTGGCGGAATTCATGATGCGCGCGAAGGAAACCAGAAACTGCCGCGCGTGAAAAGAAAGTTTGCGCGCGGACGAAGGCGAACGGCTAAATTTTGCAGTGTATCTAGCTGCTAGGTTTCCACCTCATGGCTTGCTAACTAATTCCAGAATGTTTGTGTCAATCATGGGAACGTCAATCGGCGAATTATCTTTGTGAACCTGTATTGAAACCAAATTCAATAGGCATTTCTTGCCGGACAATTTGCCATCTAAAATTTCTGCGGTAATCCAAATGCGTGGGCCTGCCTCAAAATCATAGGTGTAGTTTACCCTGCTGATTTTCAAAGCTGTGCTTTGTGGCAAGAGGTCAACATCCCATGCTGACGGGTTCTTTTGGAATTGCTCCAATGTTTCGGGAATTGCACCGAGATCGGCTACTCCAATTTTAACAAGAAAGTTGATGTCATCTATATTTTTACTAATCAACGAGAAAAAGACCGGCTGTTTAAGAACGTAATTTTGTGAGACGACATAATCTGTATAATAATGATTCTTCGGAGACGGTCTGTTGGTGTTGCAACCACAAGCCAATAGGCTGCAACAAATCAGCGCAAAGAGAATTTTTTTCATAAGTGGCCTATCTGGTTTCAATTCTTGAACAGTATTTCGCATTTAAGTTTCTGTTTCAAGCCAGCCCGCGCACTTTTAATTGCGCCAGCGTCCAGTCGTATTCCGCCGCGAGCTGGTCCACGACGTTTTGCGTTTTCAATGCCGGCGGCAGCACTTCCCAAGTGTAGGTTTCCATTTCGAGGTGCGCGCAAATCTCCGGGTTGACTTGCAGCAAATCCAAAATGCCGAGCAAATGGTCGTTCGTATTTTCAAATGGCGGCGCGGCGGGCGCGTGCAGCGGCACGTGAAAGTGGATTCTCCACTCGGAGTTGGGAGATGGCAGATGGAAGATGGGAAATTGAGCCAAGGCGTCCGGCAGGTCGCGGAAGATTTTTCGCGCGCCGGTTTCGTCGCGTTCCACGACTTGATGCAGATAAACGTCGTCGGCAAATTTTTTCAGTTCCTCGCACGCTTCCGGTGTGGGCGTAACTTTGAGCGCGGAACTCAAATGGATTTTGCTGATCTTGATGCCGTGATTGATGAGGCAGGGCAGGGCGTTGTGCGGTTCCTCAAATTCCACGGCGAAATGGCAGGTGTCGTAATTGACGCCGAGATGCGCGTCGAGGCGCGGGTCGCGCGGATGCTCGGCACGAAGATGCTCGAAGAAATGAATTGTCTCACCGCTGCTTTCGAGGAGGCAGAGCGGTTCGGGTTCGAGGCCGAGGTGCAAATTTTTGCCGGTCTGTTTGCTGACGTGCGCGATGTGCTCGACGGTGCGCCAGAGATTTTGGCGGATGGTGCGCATCGCATCGGCGGACGGATGAAATTCCTTGAACGTGCCGGGCAAGGTGCTGACGCTGCCGGCGATGCCCGCCGGAACCAGTTGCGCGAGCAAATCGAAAAGCAGATTCGTGTAGGCGACGCGTTCGGGCGATGTCCAGTCGGGCTGATAAACTTTTTCCTTCACGCGCGCGCCGTGAAAATTGCCATACGGAAATCCGTTCATCGTGAAGACGTAGCAATTATTTTTTTCGAGCCAGCGTTGGAATTCCAAAAGTGATTTGCCTTCGCTCAAATCCACGGCGGCGCGTTCGCTCAAACGCAGGCCGATGGCGAAGGGTTTTTGCGGGCAAACTTTCTCGCGCACGGCGAGCGCGTAGTTTTTCAGCGACCCAAAAGTTTCCGGCCACGTCTCGCCGCGATGGACGTTGGTGCAGTAGGCGAGGTGCAAGCCGTGGTTTAGTTTCATGGTTTGGAAAAAGATGCGCCGAAACCTTGATTTTGCAAGGCGCAAACGGCGTTGACACTTTTGGCCGCGCGGTTTAGTCTTCGGAAAACAGCAAGACCATGTTACTTCGCATCAGTTTAATTATTGCCATTCTGGCCGGCCTCGGTGCTGGCGTGGTTTCTTATCTCGAAGTGTCCGACAAGATTCCCGCGCTCGCCAAGCAGCGCGATGATGAACATTCCGCCAAAGTCACGGCGCTTACCGACCTTTCCAAAACCAAGACGGAACTGGCCAAGACCAAAAACGATTTGTCGCAGACGAAGCAGGATTTGGCCGATACGCAGGCTGACCGCGACAAGCAAATGGCTCGCGCCGACGCGCAAGGCAAACGTGCGGCTGATCTTTCCGACAAACTCGCCAAGGTCACGACGGAACGCGACGACGCGCAAAATTCCCTCGCTGCCTACAAGGGAACCGAGCTGACCCCGGAACAAGTCTTGCAGTTGAGCAAAGACCTCAAGAGCGCGCGCGCCGAAGTTGAAGTTGTAAATGGTGAGAAAGTAGTTTTGTTCCACACCATCAGCCGCTTGACCAACGAACTTGCCAAGTATGTCGGGCCGGAAGAATTCGTCAAACTGCCCGCCGCCCTGCACGGCAAAATTCTCGTCGTGGATCCCAAATGGGATTTTGTGGTGCTCAATGTCGGCGAAGATCAAGGCGTGATTTCCGCTGGCGAACTGCTCGTCAGCCGCCAGGGCAAGCTGGTCGCCAAGGTCATCGTCCGCAGCGTGGAAAAAGATCGCAGCATCGCCAACCTCGTGCCCGGCTGGGGAATCGGCGAGATGATGGAAGGCGACGAAGTTTCGCCCGCGCATCCCGCCACTTGAAATGAAGTTTCGCGCCGCCAACTGCCTGTTGCTGCTACTGCTCGCGGCGGTCGCTCTGGTAATCTCCGGTTGCACTTCTGATGATCCCGAAAATGCCTCCGTCCGTCCGTGGAACGCGCCTGCCAGTTGGGAAAACGGCCTCGGCGGCATGGATACACAGCACCGCTAATCTTTCTTCCGACGCACACAGCGGTTTGGTGTCAGCATAAAATCCACCTTCGCATCGTGCGGCTCCGACGGGATTTTTTCCAGCAGTTGAAAATCATAGCCCACGCCGCATTTTATCCCGCTCGCGTTCTCCAATAAACGGTCGTAAAAACCTTGGCCGCGACCCAGCCGGTTGCCGTTCAAATCAAACGCCAATCCCGGCACGAGCATCAAATCAAACTGGTTCAACGGAATTTCCGCGCAGCCCGCCGCCGGTTCGCGCACACCGAATTTTCCGGTGATGATGTCCGTCGCCAGCGTTTGAATTATTTTTGCGCCGTAATTTTTTTTCTCCGCGTCAAAAAACGGCAGCGCGCAATTCACGCCCAACGCCAGCGACAATTCCAGCACCGGCCAGACATCCAGTTCGTCCGGCAGCGGCGCGAAAAATAAAATCGTCCGCGCGCTCGGCATCTGCGTTTTCAGCCGTTCGCACAGGTCAATGGATTCCACCGCCCGCACCGCTTCTGAAATTTTTTCCAGCCGCGCGCGGAGGTGCGAACGCAGGTCGGATTTTAATCTGTGTTTATCTGTGTCCATCTGTGGCCTTCCGTTTTTCTGAAAACTGTGTGCGCCATTTTTCGACGCGCTCCTTGATTTTCTTTTCCACGCCTTGTTCCGTCGGCTCGTAATAATTTTTGTCCACGCCCAGATAATCCTGCGCGACAAAATGTTCCTTGCCGTCGTGCGCGTATTCGTAGCCTTTGCCGTGGCCGAGACGTTCCGCGCCCTTGTAACTTTTATCGCGCAAATGTTCCGGCACGGCAAGCGTGCGGCCGGAACGGACATCTTCCAGCGCGGCGTCAATCGCCAGGTAGGCGGAATTACTTTT
>DATCFH010000176.1:0-2114 GCA_036509625.1 Verrucomicrobiia bacterium | reverse complement strand
TTTTTCCACCGCGATGCCCGCTGGCATCTGTCTCGCGGCGACCTGGAATCCCGAACTCGGTTTCAGCGAAGGCGAAGCCATCGGCCAGGAAGCGCGCTGGCGCGGCAAGGACATCATGCTCGGACCGGGCGTGAATATTCTGCGCACGCCGCTCTGCGGACGAAACTTTGAATATCTTGGCGAAGACCCGTTCCTCTCCGGCGTGATGTGTTCCGGTTACATTCGCGGCGAGCAGTCGCAGGACATTTCCTCGTGCGTGAAACATTTTGCGCTGAACAATCAGGAAACTGATCGCGGCACGATCAACGTGGAAGTGGGCGAACGCGCGCTGCGGGAAATTTATCTGCCCGCGTTCAAGGCCGCCGTGCAGGAAGGCGGCGTGTGGTCGGTCATGGGCGCTTACAACCAGTTGCGCGGCCAGCACTGCTGCGAGAATGATTATCTGCTCAACAAGATTTTGAAGGCCGAATGGGGTTTCAAAGGCTTGGTCATGTCCGACTGGGACGGCGCGCACGACACGCGCGAATGTGCGCTCAACGGCCTCGACCTCGAAATGGGCACGGAGAAAAAATACGACGACTTTTATCTCGCGCAGCCGTATTTGAACCTGCTCAAGTCCGGCGATTTGCCGATGGCCGGTCTCGATGAAAAAGTCCGGCGCAATTTGCGCGTGATGTTTGTCACGCACGTTTTCGATGCCGGACGCAAGACCGGTTCGCTCAACACCGCCGCGCATCAGACGATTGCGCGCCGCGTAGCCGAAGAAGGAATTGTTTTATTAAAAAATGAAAACCACACATTGCCGCTGGACGCGATAAAGTTGAAAACCATTGCGGTCATTGGCGAAAATGCCACGCGCCTGCACGCGCACGGCGGTGACAGTTCCGGCATCAAGGCGTTTTACGAAATCAATCCGCTCGATGGCATCGTGAAACGCGCGGGCGAAAAAGTGAACGTGATTTACTCCGAAGGTTATCAGAAAAATGGCGGCGCGGATCTGGCCGAGCGCGCCGTCGCTGCCGCGAAATCCGCCGACGTTGTCATTTACATTGGCGGCCTGAACCACGACAAAGGTTTGGATTGCGAAGGCGCGGATCGCAAAGACATGAATTTGCCCTACGGTCAGGACGAATTGATCCAAAAAATTGTCGCGGCGAATCCCAAAACAATTGTCGTCCTCGAAGGCACGATGGTGGAAATGGATTCGTGGCTTGGAAAAGTTCCGGCATTGTTGCAGGCGTGGTATCCCGGCATGGAAGGCGGCAACGCGCTCGCCAAAGTTTTGTTCGGCGACGTGAATCCGTCTGGCAAGTTGCCCGCGACGTTTCCCAAGAAACTTTCGGACACGCCGGCATTCGCGTTCGGCGCGGGCGCATATCCCGGCACGAACGGCACGGTGACTTACGCGGAAGGTTTGCTGGTCGGCTATCGCTGGTTTGATGCGAAGAACATTGAGCCGCAATTTCCGTTCGGCTTTGGCTTGAGCTACACGACGTTCAAGTATTCTGATTTGAAATTGATTCCCGGCGACGGCACGAACGGAATTGTGACCGCGCAGTTTGAGATCGAAAACACCGGCAAGGTCGCCGGCGCAGAAGTGGCGCAGCTTTACGTTCATCAAAAAAATCCCACGCTCATGCGCCCGGAAAAGGAATTGAAGGGCTTCAAAAAAGTATTCCTCAAACCGGGCGAAAAGCAGACGGTTTCCATTCCGTTGAAGCAAGCCGCGTTCGAGTATTACGACGATGGTAAAAAAGCGTGGGTCGCGGACAACGACAGCTTTGAGATTTTGATTGGCAGTTCCTCGCGTGATCTTCGCCTGCGCGATAATTTCAAGCTGGCGGAAAAATAGAAACGGCGCTTCAAATTTAATTTTATGATTCCGTTCAAGAAAATCATTTTTAAGCGAGCCGGTCTGGCGGCAATTTTGTTCATCGGCCACATCGCCGCCGCTGATGGCGTGCGCGTGGCGTGCGTGGGCGACAGCATCACCTTTGGCTACGGGTTGCATCGGACGTATCCCGCGCAGCTCGGACATTGGCTGGGGACAAATTATGACGTGCGCAATTTCGGCGTGAGCGCCACGACGTTGCTGCATCACGGCGATTTTCCCT
>DATCFH010000175.1:0-3881 GCA_036509625.1 Verrucomicrobiia bacterium | reverse complement strand
GACCCGCGACCGGATGAATCGCGAACTGCACTTCCACGCCGCGTTTGCCGAGTTCGTCGGAAAGTTCGCGCACGGAATGCTGCGCCTGCGCCACCGCCATGCCGTAGCCGGGCACGATCACGACGCGTTGCGCGTAAGCGAGCAGCAGCGCCACTTCGTCGGCCTGAATCGGTTTGACGGTTCCGACCATTCCAGCCGCGCCCGCTTGCGCACTTACGCTGGAACCAAACGCACCAAACAAAACATTGGTGACCGGACGATTCATCGCCTTGCACATGAGCAACGTGAGTAGCGTGCCGGAGGAACCGACGAGCGTTCCGGCAACGACCATCGCGAGATTGTTAATCGCAAAACCATCCGCCGCCACCGCGAGGCCGGTGAAGGAATTCAAAAGCGAGATGACGACCGGCATATCCGCGCCGCCGATGGGCATCACCATCGCCACGCCGAAAAACAAGGCGAGCGAGAACATGACCACGAACGCCGTGGTGGCATTGCCGTTGGTGGCGTTGAACGTCAGAAAACCGCATAGGCCGAGAATCACCAATAAAATTAAGCCATTGAGAATGTTCTGGCCGGGGAACGTATGCGGCTTTTCAAATTTTCCTTCCAGTTTGAGATACGCGATGATGCTACCGGAAAAGGAGAGCGAGCCGATGAGCGTGGCGAACAGCATCGAGCCGGTAATGAAGGCCGACGTTTCGTGAACGATTGGCACAGGCTTCGCACCTTTGATAAATTCCAGACTCGCCACCAGCGCCGCTGCACCGCCGCCAAGGCCGTTGAACATCGCGACCATCTGCGGCATCGCCGTCATCTTCACCGAATACGCGCCGACCGCGCCAATGACGCATCCGATAACTGTGCCGATGACAATGAGCGTGTAATTAAAACTCCAGCCATGCGACCACACGGACGTGCCGTCGGTCTTGAGCAGCACGCACAGCGCGATGAACATGCCGGCGGCGGCGGCGAGGTTGCCGGCCCGCGCAGTTTTCGGCGAACTCAAAAACTTGATGCCAAGAATGAACAGAACCGAGACGCCGATGATGATTAGGGGAACAATTTGAGAACTCATGGCTATTTCTTTTTCTTAAACATTTGCAGCATACGGTCAGTGACCATGAAGCCGCCGAAGACATTGGCCGAACCGAAAATGACCGCGACAAATCCCATCGCCTGCGCGAGCGGCGTGGCCGCATCCGCCAGCACTAAAATACCGCCAAATAAAATGATGCCGTGAATCGCGTTTGTGCCGGACATCAGCGGCGTGTGCAACATCGAGGGCACTTTGGAAATCACCTCGATGCCGACAAAGATGGCGAGGATGAAAATGAACAATACGTTGGTATCCATAAAATTTCAGCTTGGTTTGGCGATGAGTTTTTCGTTCACGATTTTGCCGCCGTGCGTAACGAGGCAGCCCTTGATGATTTCGTCGTCGAGCTTGAGGACAAAAACTTTTTCCTTCTTGTCCCAGAATTCTTCGACGAGCGCGACGAGGTTCGCGGCGTAAACCTGGCTGGCGTGCAGCGGCACGCGTCCGGGCAAATTGGCGATGCCGATAATTTTCACACCGTTGCGGTCGGTCACTTTGTCGTAAACGACGCCTTCGACGTTGCCGCCAGTCTCGACCGCGAGATCAACCACCACGCTGCCGGGCCTCATGGCATTGAGCATTTCCGTCGTGACAAGAATTGGAGCTTTGCGTCCAAAAACTTGCGCGGCGGAAATCACCACGTCGGAATCACCGCAAGTTTTCTTCATCGCGTCGCGCTGCTTTTGAATCTGTTCTTCGGTCAAAGCCTTCGCATAGCCGTCCTTCGTCTGGCTGGTTTCGCCAATATCAATCTTGAGAAATTGTGCGCCGAGCGACTTCACTTGTTCTTCCACGACCGGCCGCGTGTCGTAAGCGGTGACCTTCGCGCCAAGCCGTTTCGCCGTCGCAATCGCCTGCAAACCGGCGACACCAACGCCGATAATGAAAACCTTCGACGGCAGAATCGTCCCCGCCGCCGTCGTCATCATCGGGAAAATTTTATTGGCATAACGCGCGGCTAAAATCACCGCTTCGTAGCCACCCAGGTTTGCCTGCGACGAAAGTGCGTCCATCTTTTGCGCGCGCGTCGTGCGCGGAATGAATTCCATGCTGATGGCGCTGACGCCGCATTCGGCAAATTTTTGAACCAGTTCCTTTTCATTGAACGGATCCAGCAGGCTCGCGTGAATGGAACCTTGTTTGAGCCAGGCGATTTCTGCCACCGGCGGTTTACGCAATCGCAGCACGATGTCGCCGGAAGCGACGAGTTCCTTGCGGTCGGCAGTGATGATTACGCCGGCTTTAAGATAGGCCTCGTCAGAAAAACCGGCGGCGATGCCGAGGCCGGCCTCAACTTCGACTTGCGCGCCGAGCTTGACGAGTTTGGCGGCGGCGTCCGGCGTCAGCGGCGCGCGATTTTCACCCGGATACGATTCGCGTGGAACGGAAATTTTCATGGTTGCTTTAGATCAATGCTACCACTGGTTCAGTTTTGGTATAAACCTAATCCTGCCATTTCCAACACTAAAATTAGCGTGCTGACAGCCACGCCTTTACTCAAACTGCAGCTAAACCAACTTGGCGGCTGCGATAAAGGCGCGCACTTTCGCCGCGTCCTTTTTTCCGGGCGCAGATTCCACGCCGCTCGAAACATCCACGGCAAATGGGCGAACCTGCTTCACCGCATCCGCCACATTTTCCGGCGTCAAACCGCCCGCGAGAAAAATTGGTTTGCCGAATTTTTGCGCCTCGACCGCCAGCTCCCAATTGAATTTTTCGCCCGTGCCGCCCAACCCGCTTTTGGAATACGCATCGAGCAGGAACGCGTCCGTGTTGAAATTCGCCAATGCTGCCAACGATTCTGCGTCGCGCACGCGCAAGGCTTTCACGCTCATGATTCCAAATTGTGTGCAAAAATCTGAATCTTCGTCGCCATGAAATTGCAGCAGGCTCAAATTGCATTCGCCCAGCGCGCGCATGACGAGCGCTTCGTCGGGATTCACAAAAACACCCACGCGTAAAACAAACGGCGGCAGCGTGCGGGAAATTTCCGCCGCCTGCGCGACCGAAATATAGCGCGGACTTTTTTCGTAGAAATTCAGTCCGATCATGTCCGCGCCCGCCCCGGCGGCGGCCAGCGCATCGGCGACATTCGTGACGCCGCAAATTTTTACCTGCGTTTTCATTTACGATTTACGATTTACGATTTACGATTGGCATCGCTTTGAACAATCCGCGTAAATCGTAAATCGTAAATCCAAAATTGCAAATGCCGCGCACCGTTTATTTCGATTACAACGCCACCACGCCGCTCGACGCGGACGTGCGCGCGGCGATGCTGCCGTTTCTCGACGAATTTTGGGGCAATCCTTCAAGCGTCCATCACGTCGGCAGAAAAGCACGCGCCTTGCTCGATGACGCACGCGACCGCGCGGCGAAATTTCTCGGCGCAAAACCGAGCGAAATTATTTTCACCAGCGGCGGAACGGAGGCAAACAATCTTGCCATTTTCGGCACGGCGCGCGCGCTCAAAGCGAAAGGAAAACATTTAATTACTTCCACCATCGAGCATGACGCGGTTTTGCAATCGTTCGATTACTTGGAAAAAAAAGAAGGTTTTGAAGTCACGCGCCTGTCGGTAAATTCCGCAGGCCGCGTTTCCGTGGACGATTTGAAAAAGGCGGTTCGCGCCGACACAATTTTGGTTTCCGTTATGGCCGCGAATAATGAAATCGGCACGATTCAGCCGGTCGCGGAACTTGGTGCGGTCTGTCGCGCGCGCGGAATTGTTTTCCATTCCGACACGGTGCAATGGTTCGGCAAAGAACCGTTTGAAAATATA
>DATCFH010000174.1:0-4076 GCA_036509625.1 Verrucomicrobiia bacterium | reverse complement strand
CGCGCGGACGCGTGGTGGAAATTTACGGCCCGGAATCTTCCGGCAAAACCACTTTGATGCTCCACGTCATTGCCAACGCGCAAAAAGCTGGCGGACTGGCGGCATTTATTGATGCGGAACATGCGCTGGATCCCGGTTACGCAAAAAAACTCGGCGTGAACCTGGATGATTTGCTCGTCTCGCAACCGTCGTCCGGCGAAGAGGCGCTGACGATTTGCGAAACGCTCGCGCGCTCGAACGCGCTGGACGTGATCGTGATTGATTCCGTCGCCGCACTCGTGCCGAAGGCCGAACTCGACGGCGACATGGGCATGGCCACAATGGGCATGCAGGCGCGTTTGATGTCGCAGGCTTTGCGAAAACTCACGGCGATTCTTGCGAAGTCCAAGACCACTTGCATTTTCACCAACCAGTTGCGCGAAAAAGTTGGCGTCATGTTTGGCAGCCCCGAAACCACGCCCGGCGGCAAGGCGCTGAAATTTTACGCCAGCGTGCGCATTGACATCCGCCGCCGCGACCAGTTGAAAGACGCCGCTGGCAATGTTTACGGCAATCACACACGCGTAAAAATCGTGAAGAACAAAGTCGCGCCGCCGTTTGCGGAAGCGGAGTTCGACATCATTTACAACCACGGCATTGACAAGGAAGGCAGCATTCTCGACGTCGGCATTGACTGCGGCGCAGTGGATAAAAAAGGCGCGTGGCTGCAATTCGATGGTGCGCTCATCGGTCAAGGGCGCGATGCCGCTAAAAAAGCGCTCGTGGAAAAACCTGAACTTGCCCAGAAAATCATCGCCGCGATTCACGTCAAACGCGCCGCGCCGCCCGCTGCCGAAGCTAAATAATTTTTACACTTCCGAATTTCATTTTTTACATGAGCACTGCTTCCGAACTCGACCTCAACTTGGACAATCTCTTCCAGCCCGCGTGGGCGCAGGAGAAAACCGAGTCCAACAAATTTGCAAAATTCACCGGCAACGAAGGGGTAAAACCCGAGCGCAGTTTCAGCGGCAAGCCCGGCGAACGCCGCGCGCCGCGTCGCGATGGTGCGGGCGGTGGCGGTGGTGATCGTCGTGGCGGCCCAGGCGGTTCGTCGCGCGGCGGTTCCAAATTTGGCGATCGTCAAGGCGGCGGATTTCGCGGTGGCGACCGGCGCGATGAACCGCGCGAACGTCCCGCGCCGCCTGCGCCTTTGCCGGCGTTGAGCGTTGCATTTATTCCCGAAGAACGCGGCGTTGAACAGCTCGCGCGCCAGATTAAAGTGACTGGCCGCGCGTATCCGCTGTTTCAAATTGCACTGCTGATTTTGCAAAAGGCGGAACGTTATTCCGTCCAGCTCACGGCCAAGAAAAAAGCCGACGGCACGCCGGAAAAATTATTTTCCTGCGCGCTCGACGAATCGCCGTGGACGAATGAGGACGAAGCCGTCGCGCACGTTCTCAAAAATCATTTTGCCACGTTTTATCAGGCCGAACGCACGGCGACGGAACCGCCCAAAGGTGTTTACACATTTGTCGCGCAATGCGGTTTGAGCGGCGAAATTCTTGGCCCGCCGAACCATCACGATTACCAAAATCAGTTGCGTAAATTGCACGCTGAAAAATTTTCGCGGATGCCGTTTGATATGTTCAAGGCGCGCGTGAAAATCGTGAAGGACGAAGTCGTCGTGAAAAAATGGGTCGAAGACCAGAGTTTTAAGACGCAATACAATTGTCTCAATGTGCCGGAGCCGCTCACGCTCGCGACGCTCGAAGAAGTGGAAAAACATTTTCGCGCGACGCACAAGGATTCCATCATCAAGCCGGTCGAAACGCTCACCGTCGCCGGTTTGCCGAGCCGCAGTTTGCGCGATAACGGACTGCAGCGTTTGATTCGTCAGGAATGGGAACAGCAGAAATTTTTCCCGCTGCCGATCGCGACGAAGTTGAGCCAGCAGTTCGCGCATCACGGTTTGCAATTTTTCAAGGTCAACAAAACCGTCACGCACGTCAGCGTCGCGCGGCCGACCTTCCTCGACATCGAAAGCACGCCGGTTTCCGAGAACATCAAGCGCATCATTGAATACATCAATGGCAACGCGAAATGCACGCGGAAGAAATTGATCGAAGCACTCGCGCCGACACCGAAAGCTGCAAAAGTAATTGTCGCAGAAATTCCCGTTGCGCCAGTTGCCGAAGGTGAAGTTGCCGCCGCTCCGGCGAAACCCGCCGCGCCCGAAGCAACGCCGGAACAGACTGCGGTCATTGTGGATTTGCACTGGCTGATTCATCAAGGCGCCGTTTTGGAATTCGCCGATGGCCGCATGGAAACGGCGAAGAAGCCGTTGCCAAAACCGGTGAAGCAGGAAAAGAAAGTTGCCGCCGCAAAACCCGCCGCTGAAACCGAAGTCGCTGCGTCCATCGAAACGGTGACGCCGGAAACGCTCGTGGCGGAACCCGTCGCACAAATTGAATCGCCGGTTGAAAACACCGCCGCTCCCGCAGTCGAAACTCCGGTTCAGCCGGAAACTCCGGCGGCGACGGAAGGAAGTGCCGCGTGAGTTTCGCCGCTCTGGGATTGAGTGAAAAGATGCTCGAAGGCGTCCGCGCCATGGGCTACACGGAACCGACGCCGATCCAGTTGCGCGCGATTCCGCTCGTGCTGTCCGGCAAGGATGTCATCGGCAGCGCGCAAACCGGCACGGGAAAAACGGCGGCGTTTGCGTTGCCGATTTTGTCCAAGCTCGGTTCGCATAATCCCGTCGGCCCGCGCGCGCTCATCCTCGAGCCCACGCGCGAACTTGCGGCGCAAGTTGAAACCGCCATTCGCGATTACTCGCGTTTTACCGATTTGAAAACCACCGTCGTCTTCGGCGGCGTCGGTTATGGAAAACAAAATGACGAATTGAAAGCGGGCGCGGACATCGTCGCCGCGACGCCCGGACGATTGCTGGATCATCTCGAACAAGGCACGTTGAAATTGGACAAGGTGGAATTTCTCGTCCTTGATGAAGCTGACCGGATGCTCGACATGGGATTTCTTCCCGATGTGCGCCGCCTCGTGGAACAATGTCCGCGCAAACGTCACACCGCACTTTTTTCCGCCACGATTCCGCCGCAGATTGAAACGCTCATCCAATGGGCGATGCACAATCCGGAGACGATTGAAATTGGCGCGCGCCGTTCGCCGGCGGAAAACGTCAAGCACGTCATCTATCCCGTTTCCGACACGCAGAAAACCGACCTGCTGCTCGCGCTGCTCGAAAGCGTAAATTACGATTCCGTGATTATTTTTTGCCGCACGAAGCACGGCGCCGACCGCGTCGCCACCACGCTCAAACGCGCGAACCACGCCGTCGCCGTCTTACATTCCAACCGCACGCAAAAGGAACGCGAGCAGGCGCTGGAAGGTTTTCGCGAAGGAAAATTTGAAGTGCTCGTCGCCACGGACATCGCCGCGCGCGGGCTGGACATCGCGGACGTGAGCCACGTCATCAATTACGACGTGCCGCAACATCCCGAAGATTACATCCACCGCATCGGGCGCACCGGTCGCGCCGAAGCCACCGGCGACGCCTTCACGATTATGATCGCCGAAGATGCGCCGCATGTTTTTGCCATCGAACGTTTCATCAGCCAGAAAATTCCGCGCGTGAAGCTGGAAAAATTTGAATACCGCTACACCGCGTTGTTTGAAGAACCCAAGGCGGGCGCTCCGGCGGGTTTTCCTGGCAAAGTGCGCGGCGGCCGCGTCCACGGCGGCTACCATTTCGCGCCCGGCGGACGGAGACGGTAAAATTTCGACACGCGTCTGGTGGAGTTTGACGGTGTGCGTTTTGAAACAAGGTCTCGCCGTTCTCGGAATTGAAACCGTGGAGCAGATGTAAAACGTCCGCGTCGCGCAAAGTGTATTTGAACAAGCCTCCAATCGTTTTTTCCGTTGCCTATTTTTAGGAAGCAGCTTAATTCATAGTCCATTCAGAAATGCGAAACTCAAGAACATGAGAAAATTATTTTTGTCTTTGGCGGCCTGTCCGGCGCTCTTATTTTTACATTCTGTCCATGCAGACACCATTGCCGGCTGGACTTTTGAGAATT
>DATCFH010000173.1:0-4298 GCA_036509625.1 Verrucomicrobiia bacterium | reverse complement strand
TCCGCGTCTGACACTTGTTAGATTGAACTGCGGTCAACATTAACCGACATCTTATGAAAATACGTTTCGCATCCAAAACCCTGATTGCGCTGGCCGTGGCTGTCGCCGCTGCCGCCGCTTACGACAGCCTCGCCAACGAACAGCCGCTGCCGCCGCCCGCGGGCGATAGCGCGTTGCCGGACAACATCCAGCCCGGCAGTCCGGTCGCGCAAATTCTCCAGCTCGCGCAGGCGGGCGTGGATGCCAGCGTGATCCAAAATTACATCGCCAATTGTCCCACCGCTTTTAATCTCGATGCGGATAAAATTATTGTTCTGACCGACGCCGGGGTCACTTCCGACATGGTGAATGCCATGTTCGCGCACGACAAAAATTATTTGGCTTCGATCAATTCTGCCGCCGCGTCCGCCAGTCCGCCACCAGTTCAAACGACGAGCGCCGAAAATAATTCTGCGCCGACCGCTGCGCCGGTCGCGTCCGCGCCGCCGCCGGAAATGACGGTGAATGATTTTAACACTGCGCTCGCGCCTTACGGCCAGTGGGTTGAAGTGGATGGCTATGGCCGTTGCTGGCGGCCAGCGGTGATGGCGTATGACGCGACGTGGCAACCGTATTGTGACCGTGGCCATTGGGTTTACACCGATTATGGCTGGTATTGGAATTCGGATTATTCATGGGGGATCACGTTTCATTACGGACGCTGGTTTAACACGCCACAATACGGCTGGTGCTGGTGGCCGGACACCGTTTGGTCGCCGTCGTGGGTGACGTGGCGTTCGAGCAGCGACTATTGCGGCTGGGCGCCATTGCCGCCTTATACCGCGTATCAACCCGGCGTCGGCTTCACCTATCACGGCGGCAATGTCGCAGTCAGTTTTGGTTTCGGGTTGGCTGCGAATTGTTTCACGTTCGTGTCCATCGGCAATTTCTGCGAATCGCATCCGCGCAATTATTGCGTGCCACGGCAGCAGGTCACGCAGATTTACAACCAGACTACGATTATCAACAATTACAATTCCCACAATCGCACCATCGCGAACAACGGCGTTTCCGTCACGGTCATCGGCGCGGCGGCGCATCATCCGATTCAGACGGTGAGCGTCGGCACGATTGTTAATGCCAACCGTCACGGCTGGCGCGGTCCGGGCGAAATTCATCCGGTGCGTCCGTCTGGCGCGAGCAATGCGAATGGTTCCACCACGCGGCAATTCACCGGCACGACCGGAAACAGGAGCGTCAATGTTGTCAACGGCAGTCAGCATAATAATAATTATTCCGCGCCGGCGCACAGTCAGGCAAACAACAATGGATTCAATAACAACGGCGAGATTCATCGGGTGCAACCGACTTACACCGCGCCTTCCGCGACCGTTTCCGCGCCGATGAACAGTGGTGTTTCAGCGCCCATGAATAGCGGTGTGTCGGCACCGATGAATAACAATTATTCCGCGCCCATCAGCCAGCATTCGCCGTCGCACGGCGACGTTCACCAACAAGTGCGGCAGACGAGTTCGCAACCCAGCTACACCGCGCCGGCGGCGACCGGACAGCCGCAAAAACGCAACGAGCAGCGGCAGAATTACAATCTGGCGGCGCCGCGCACCAGTGCGCCCGCGCAAGCGCAAAACGGCTCACCGAACAATGGCGGCAAATCACAAGGCTGGATGGTGCAAAACCGCTGAACCGTTCGTTTCATCAACGCCGCGACGAAATCCGTCGCGGCGTTTTTCCTTTTGCCTGCGCGCGCGCGCTGGCAACCTTTTCGCGTGGGCATTTCCCGGCAACAATTCGAGCAGATGCAGCAACGCCTCAACGGCAAAACGTCGCGCGCAATTTCTTCGCTTGCCGCGCCGAAACGAAGCGAAGGCAGGTCGCGCGCCACTCAAATCATTCTTGGCGTTGATCCATCGGTGCGCGGCACCGGCTACGGCGTCATTCGCACGGAAAAATCTGCGCCGGTTGCGCTCGCGCAAGGAACAATTACTTGTCCAAAAGATTGGGAACGCTCACGTTGTCTCGCCAAAATTACGCAAACACTCCGCGATATCGTGCGCGAACATCAGCCGACGGTTTGTGTCGTCGAAGGATTATTTTTCGCGCAAAATCTGAAGACCGCCATCATCATGGGCGAAGCGCGCGGTGCGGCGATGGCGGCGATTGCCGAAGCGGGCTTGGACATTTACGAAATCGCCACGCGCAAAGTGAAGCTGGCGATTGTCGGTTACGGCGCGGCGCAAAAACTCGCCGTCGCCAAAATGGTGCAGCGGATGTTGAACCTCGCCGAGCTGCCCGCGCCTGACGCGGCTGACGCGCTCGCGCTCGCGCTGACGCACGCGCAGGAAAATTCGCGGCACGGTTTGACGGTGCTGAAGAAAATTTGAACTGCCGATGAAAAAACAAAAAATTACTGGCCACAAAAAAGCACAAAAAGCGCAAAACTTTTCAAAGGATTTTTTTGCGCCTTTTGCGCTTTTTTGCGGCAGTTTCAATCTGTGTTCGATCTGTGGTTTATGATTACTTTTCTCCACGGCAAACTCGTTGAATCGCTGCCCACGCAAGTCATCGTGGACGTGAACGGCATCGGCTACGAAGTGCTGATTCCATTGTCATCATTCGACAAACTGCCTGCGCCCGGCGGCGAGGTGAAATTGCTCACGCAACTCATCGTCCGCGAAGACGCACACATTCTTTACGGCTTCGCGACGGCGGTGGAGCGCGATCTGTTTCGGATGCTCATCAACAACGTCAGCGGCATCGGCCCCAAAACTGCGCTGAACATTTTGAGCGGCATGAACGCCGTCGCGTTTCGCGGCGCGGTGGCGAACAGCGACGTGAAATCGCTCTCGCAAATTTCCGGCGTCGGCAAAAAAACGGCGGAACGAATCGTCGTTGAACTGCGCGATAAAATCGGCGCGGCGGGCGCGCTGGAAGCCGCGAGCGCAAAAAATTCGCTGTCGCCCGACGACCAAAAAACGAACGACGCCACGCTTGCGCTCATGGCGCTCGGCTTCAAACAAATGGACGCGCACGATTCCGTCCGCGCCGCGCAAACGATGCTCGGCGCAGCGGCGACGGTGGAACAACTCGTGCGTGCTTGCCTGAAAAAAGGATCGTGATGCCAGGCCAATTGCCAGACGCCCAAATAAAATCAGCCCGCTCCACGCGTTCAAAAACCAGCGGCGTGGTCGTGGCGCACAAGCCAAAATGGTATCAGCGCGCCGTCGCGTGGCTGATTTACGCATTGATTCGCACGGTATCGGCCACGTTGCGTTACCGGTGGAACGACCGTTCCAGTTTCATCAACGTGCCGACACCCGGCGCGGCGATTTATTGCATCTGGCACAACCGGCTCGCGCTGTGTATGCCGGCATATTATGGCTATGTCCAAAAATACCGGCGCACGTCCGGTCTGGCGGTGATGGTCAGCGCGAGCAAGGACGGCGGATTTCTCACCGGCATCCTGGAATGTTTCAAAGTGCAGCCGGTGCGCGGTTCGTCGTCGCGGCGCGGCCCGCAGGCGTTGCTCGAATTGACGACCTGGGCCGAGCGCGGTTACGACCTCGCCATCACGCCGGACGGGCCGCGCGGGCCAATCTACGTTGTGCAAGAGGGCGTGATGTCGCTGGCACAACTCACCGGCCTGCCGATCGTGCCGGTGTCGTATCATGTGAATTGGAAAATCTGCGTGAAAAGCTGGGATCGTTTTCAAATCCCGCTGCCCTTTGCGCGGTGCGAAATGATTTATGAAAAACCAATTTTCGTCCCGCGCACCGCGACTGCGGACGAGCGCCAGAAATTGCGGCTGCAACTGGAAACGGAATTAAAAAAGATTTCCGTGGATTGATTTGACCCTCAATTTTCAACCACGATGATCGCCCGCGTCAGTCTGGAAATTGCGCTGCGGAAGGAATTTGATTATTCGATTCCGGCGGAGCTGGCCGGCCAAATTGATGTTGGCAGCCGCGTGCAAGTTCCGTTCGGCCCGCGCAAAATTCTGGGTGTCGTCACCGCCGTCGCGGAAGAGTCCGGTCACGCGAATCTCAAGCCGATTCTCAAAGTCATCGGCGCACAAACGCTAGTAACTGCAAAGGTTTTGAAGCTCGCGCGGTGGATTGGCGAGTATTACTGCTGTGCGCCGGAGATCGCGCTGAAATCTGTTTTGCCCGAGGCTGTTCGCAAGGAAGATGCGGGCTGGAAAAAACAATTGTTCGTCCGCGCGCTAACTGTGAGCGGTGAATTTCCGAAGCTGCCGAAACGCCAGCAAGATGTTTGGAACATCATCGAGGAGCGACGCGAAT
>DATCFH010000172.1:0-3097 GCA_036509625.1 Verrucomicrobiia bacterium | reverse complement strand
AGTATTAAACAACGGACTTTTTCTCCTCGACGTTTCCCCGTTCTGGCAGCAGGTGGTGAAAGGTTTTGTGATTCTCGCGGCGGTCGCGGCGGACAAGCTGGGCGCGCGCAGGGAATAAAGATTATTTCACCGGCCGCTTGCGCCAGTAGTTTGCCAGCACCGAGCCGCTGATGTTCATCCACGGAATGAAAATTGCCGCCGCCAGCCCGACCGTGCCGAGCTTGCCCATCGCACTCGCGAGACCGGAAGCCATGCCGCCGTTTTGGAGACCAACTTCAAATGCGATGCTGCGCGCGGAATTTTTGTCCAGCCCGGCGCCACGGCTCAAAAAGTAGCCGAAGAAATAGCCAGCGAGATTGTGCAGCATGGAAGCGACAAACAGCAGCGCGCCGACTTTCAATAAATTGTCGCGCCCGGAAGCCGTCGTCATCGCCGTGACATAAAGGATACCGACAATCGCCAGCGTGGGCATGAATTTGTCCAGTCGTGGAAAAAATTTCGTCAGCGCGTGATAAACCGTGCCGATGACGAACACGCTCAATAAAAATCCGCCGAGCGAAATCAGCGTGAGCGTGTCGGGCGGAATGTTAAATTGTAAAAGTGACCAGCCGCCGAAAACCAGAAACGCCAGCCACGTGATGGCAAGCGCGGTGATGGCGAAAACAATTTCTCGTCCGCGCGCCGAAGCGTGTTTCAGATAATCATGCAGCAACGCCGCGCCAATCGGCACGAGCACGATTTTAATTATTTCCACCATCATCTTAAAAAAGCTCACCTCGACCATCGTGCCCGCGAGCAGTTTCATCCACAGCGGCGTCATGATCGGCGCAATCATCGTCGTCACCGCCGTCACCGTGACCGAGAGCGCGAGATTGGATTTTGCCATGTAAGCCATGACGTTCGATGCCAGCCCGCTGGAACACGAGCCGATGAGAATGACACCCGCCGCGATCTCCGGTGGAAAATTAAAAATTTTCGTCAGCGAAAATCCGACCAGCGGCATCACGGTGAAATGACAAAAAATCCCGACAAACACACCGCGCGGTGATTTCGCCACGCCCGCAAAATCGTGCAAACTCATTTGCGTGCCCATGCCGAACATCACGAGTTGAATCGCGATGAGCATGATCCATTTGTTCTTCATATCGAAATCGCCGACGTGAAGAAAACTCTGCGGATAAATCATCGCCGCCGTCACGACCGCAACAATCCACGCTGTGAACTGGTAGCCGCGAAATTGTTTGGAGAAGCGCAGACTGACGGCCAGTGCGACAGTCAAAACAACCAAGATTGGTTGCCAGAGTGGATTACTCATCGGTTGGAGCGCGGCTGTGTGCGAAGCACCAGCCGCAGCACTTTCAAAATTATCAACGCGTTCATAAATTCAAGATGCTGCGGCTGGTCTTTCAGGCACAGCCGCGCTCCGCTCACAAAACCGTCGCCAGATAATCCACCGCGATTGCCGGACTCGCCAGAATCGGAACGCGTTTGTCTTCTGGTTTCAACGCGTCCACTACGCGCGCCATCGAAGCTTGTGCGAGAACAATCACGTCAACTTGCTGCGATAAGTCTTTCAATGCCGCCACAACTTTCGCGTCATGTGTCGCCGCGTCACCGTTCATCAAAGCTTCAAACGCGCCTACGCAAAGTTTAGAGGTGAGTTCGATTTTTTTGCCGGCAATTGCCGCGCGGCGCGAAATCAAATCCGCCGTCGGCTCCAGCGTCGTTGAAAGCGTCGCAACTACACCAATTTTTTTGCCGGTCGCCACTGCTTTATCCGCCATTGGTTGATCCACGCGCAAAACGGGAACGCCCGTCAATTTCGCGCCCGCTTCCACTGCCGACCCGATGGACGAGCAAGTGACCATGATGTAATCCGCGCCCGCCAGCTCGGCGGACTCGAGATAATTCGCCACGCGTCGCGCAATCGTCGCCGTGAGACTGCCAGCTTCGCGAATGCCTTTCACCAACGAGTCGTCGGCAATGTTGAACACATCCACGTTCGGCAACTTTTCTTTGCACAGCGCCGCGAACACCGGCACGAGCGTCGCTGACGTGTGAACCAATCCGAGTTTCTTGCGTTTCATAAATCTTTTCAAAATGGGCGGAGCGGCAACTCCGCCCTACCGTTATTAGCAGGGCTGCGCTGCCGCGTAGCTCAAACTAAATCTTTCCGCGTTTCACTATCTCAAAATAATTTTTCGCGCCAACTTGCCCGCCTTTGAAAACCACCTCTATTTTGTCCGCTGGCGAACCCGGCGCAAACGCGCGGCACAACGGCGCACCCGGCGTCAATGGCGCGATCATTTCCAACGCTTCAATTCCCAATGCCCGCGCGGCGAAGCTCGAAGTGTCGCCGCCCGCAATGCAGAGTCGCTGAAGTTTCGTCTGCGCCAGCGCGCGGCGTAAAACTTTGCCCAAAGCCGTGCCCAGAATTTCCGCCGTTTGGTTTTTTAACTTTGCGGCGATGCGTTTATCTGAACCGTTTTTGGTCGTGTGAACAATCACGCTGCGCCCGGCTTTGAAAAAATTTACCACCACTTCCGTCGCGCGTTGAATTTCCGTTTCAGAATTTTTTGCCGCCAGCGCATTCGCATCCAGCGGCACTTCGGCAAAACCATTTTTCAACGCCCACGCGATCTGCACCGACGTGACCGGCGAGCAACTGCCAGACCCGACCAAGATTTGTTTTGTAGAAGACGCGGTGACGAGTCTCAAACTTTTCGATTTTAATTTGAGACTCTTCACGTCGTTTCCTTCAGACCAAACAGAAGCCAGCGCCATTTCAATCCCTGACGAACCAACGGAAAACAAAGGCTGTTTCGCGCTGGCAAACCAATCAATTAATTTTCCAACGCGCTGCAAATGCCCTTCAGTCAGCGCATCAAACAAAACCACGCCCGGTTTTTCCGCGAGAATTTTTTTGAGCGCGGCGAGCGATTCATTTTCCGGCAGCGCGATTTTTAGAATGTCGAACAACGCGGTTTTCTTTTTCGTTTGCTTCGCCAGATGCAACCGCAAATCGCTTTCCAACATCGGCGTAATCGGATGCTTGCTGATGGACGGATGCCGGTCGAGCCGGTGGATTTCACCATCG